>NZ_JAGGOL010000128.1 GCF_018614525.1 Streptomyces sp. ISL-11 | reverse complement strand
GCGAAATCAAGGACTGACACCCCGCACATGACCACCCCCACCCTCACCACCCCACCCGCGCCCGCGCGCGTACCCGCAGGGGTACGGGCGCGCTCACCCCGGCCCACACCACCACCGCCACCGGCACCGGTGCCCGCACCGGTGCCGGTCAGTGTGCACGCTGTGATCGCGGCACAGGCGGCAGAGCGCCCCCACCACACCGCCGTACGCGCCCATGACGGCGCCCTGACCTATACCGCCCTCGATGAGCAGGCCAACCACCTCGCCCACCGCCTGCGCGCCCAGGGCGTCACCCCCGGCGACACCGTCGCGGTATGCCTTGAGCCCTCCGCCCGGCAGATCACCGCCCTGCTGGCCGTCCTCAAAGCCGGCGCCGCCTACCTCGCCCTCGACCCCGCCCACCCGGGCCCCACCCGCCCGAGCACCTTGCTGCACCACACCGGCGCGAAGGCCGTCATCACCCAGGAACTCTTCGCCGCCCCCCTGCGCCCCCACCCCGGGCTGCTCCTGCTGGACGCCCACCCCACCCACAAGGCCCCCCGAAGCCCCCGGCCACCCGAGGTCCACGTCCCGGCCCACGCACCGGCCTACCTCCTGCCCATGGCCGGGCCCTCCCGCAAGCCCTGGGCCGTGTGCGTGCCCCACAAGGCCCTCACCGCCCTGACCGAGGACGCCCGCTTCCTGCCCGTCCACCCCAGCGACACCGCACTGAGCTGCGCCCCCGCCCATACCCCCGGCTCCGCACTGGGTGTGTGGGCACCCTTGATGAAGGGTGCCCGGCTGCTCCTTGCGCCCACCGGCCTCACCCCCGCGGAACTGACCGCCCTCATGGCCGAGGAACACACCACCCTGGCCCGCCTCAGTTTGCGCACCTTCACCGCCCTGGCCACCACCGGCCTGCGCACCCTGCGCACCCTGCGCACCCTGGTCCTCACCCAGGCACCACTGTCCGCCGACCAGCTCCAGCTCCTGCGCCGCGAACTGCCCATCACCGAACTGATCCAGACCACCACCCTCTAACCCCCCCCGCTTCGGCGGGCAAACCCACCACCCTCACCCGCGCATACCCCCGCCCCCACCCCCGCCCCCACCCCTGCCCCCCTTTCCTGGCCCGTGGGCCGGCCGCCCCCCTTTTCGTTTCCGGCGCCGGCCCACGGGCCATCAAGCTCCCCCCCGGGGACCAGGCCCGGTGCCGGGGCGGCCCGGACGTGCAGCCAGGCAAGGCACCTGGCCGGGCGGGGACAAGGGCGGGGAGGCGACAACGCCCCGGTGCCCCGCCGTCAAAGGCAGGACACCGGGGCGCACCAGGGGAAGAGGGAAGAAGGTCAGCCACGGGCAGGGGAGCGGCCATTGAGTGTCCGCGTCACATCCGCCTCGTGATACCCGGTACGTCCCGCGACGCTGCGCCGGCGCCACTCCTGCTGGCTGGCGTGCCGGTAGACGCTGCCCGGCGCGATGCCCCACAGCCGTGCGATGTCCGCGGCGCTCAGCCACCGCACACCCCCGGCCGCCCTGCTGCCCGTATCCCGGCCGGCCTGCCCGCCGCCAGCACCCAGACCCCCTGCGGCCGAAGCAGCCGGTGCGGCGGAAGCTGCCGGTGCGGTGGGTGTGGTGGTGAGGCGGCGGCTGAGCTGGAGCCACTGGTGGCCCGCCCAGCGGTGTGCGGGATCGGCGTCACAGGTGATCACCGCCGGCCTTCCGCCGCCCGCCCCCACCACCGCCACCAGCGACCCCGCGCAGCCGCTCTCCACACAACCGCCGACCGCGACGTTGCGCGCCGTGCCGGGATCGATGACCTGCCGCCCGCGCCGCACGGCATCGGCCACCTCCTGCGAGAGGGCACCGCAGGCCGGGTGCGCGGCCAGCCAGTCGGCGTGCCGCAGGACGAACCGTGCCAGCGCACCGGCCGCCCGTACCGCCGGGGCCCGCTCGCCGCGCTCGTCGGCCACCAGCGCCGCCCACGACCCCAGCACCCCCAGCACCGCCGAACGCGCCTCCGCGGCCGCGGTGTTGAAGGGCATGTGCGGCAGCGCACCACCCGAGACCCTCTCCCGCACCCCCTGGCCACCGCCCAGGCGCCGCCCCAGCTCCTCATACAGTCCCGGCAGCCCGTCCAGCTCCCTCACCAGCCGCACCCGGCACACCGCGCACAGCCCGCCGCCCGCCGGCACCGGCCGGCCGGCCTCGCCCGCCGCCCGCTGCCGGGCACACCCCACCCCCGGGCACACGGCCTGCGGCCATGCGGCCTGCGGTGAACGAGAGCGCACACATTCCTGGTTCATGTCTCCCCCATGACTGTTCATGACTGACCATCCGGCACCAGCCGCGTGTGACCCGCTGCGCATTCCCGGTTACCGGCCCCTCGCTTTTCCCCGGCCCGAAAAGGAAAGGGGGGAAGAGTTTCCCCCGGATGCCGGGCGGGCGGGTTCTTCGAAGGGTTCCGCAACACTAATTACACGGCCCGGCATCGGCAAGACGGACACGGCCTCTTTGGTGCGGACCTGATGGATCTTTCCATTCCCTGACACAGCTTCACACACCCCTGAACAAACACCCCTTGACGCGGCGGGGGAGTGGCGAAGAAGCTGGGGACCAGCGTCGAAGAACTGTCGCCGCAGCCCAGCCCGCCCCCAGCCGGCCCCAGCCGGCCTCCAGTCCGGCCCCGGGTTGGCCCTGGCCCGTTCCCGGCTCGTCCCCTCGTTGTCGCCCTGCCCGCCGCGCCACCACCAACCGGCCCGGCAGAGCAACAACCACGGGGGCGGGAAAAAGGGGGGGGGAGGGGTGAGGCGGGCAGGCGGCCGGTACGGGCGCGCAGGCGGCAACGGCGCCGCCGCAACACCCACCGGCCCCCGGCCCGCCCCCCCCGGGGCCCGCCCCCCCGGGGCCCGCCCCCCCGGGGGCCGCCCCCCCCGGGGGCCAACCCTGGGTTTCCGGATCCGGAGGCTTTCCCGGGGGAAATCTTGCAAGGCTCTGAAGTTTCCTCACCAAGCCTTGAAACAAACCGGCTTGACTCCGGACGTGAATACCGAAGAAGCTTTCCACCAGAGTCGCCGGACTGTCGAAAAAGAACGAGGCACGGCAGGAACAGCCCCGCACGCAGCCGGCGCAACAGGACGCCCCTATGGCGTCGACATGACGTAAACCCTGCGCGGACGTCACCGATTCCACGGACGCGCACCCGGATTCACGGGCGCATGGACGCGCACACCGGATTCACAGGCGCGTGGATGTATGAACGCGTGGACGCTGTCACATCTTTTTCGCCGCCTGCGCGGTGGCCGAAGAAAATTCACACCCAAGGAGAGGTCCATGGACGCTGCGGTGATTATCGCGGGCGCCGGTCCGGCCGGGCTCATGCTCGCCGGTGAACTGCGGCTCGCCGGGACGGAGGTCATCGTCCTCGAACGCCTCCCCAAGCGGACCGGGGAGTCCCGCGGTCTGGGATTCACCGCCCGCACCATGGAGATCTTCGACCAGCGCGGACTGCTCTCCCGCTTCGGCGACATCGACACCAGCACCCAGGGCCACTTCGGCGGCCTGCCCATCGACTTCGCCCTCCTGGACGGCGCCCGCCAGGCCGCCAAGTCCGTCCCCCAGTCCCACACCGAGGCCGTGCTGGAGGAGTGGGTCACCTCCCTGGGCACCGACCTGCGCCGCGGACACCAGGTCCTCTCCTTCACCGACGAGGGCGACCACGTCGCCGTCACCGTCCAGGGCCCCGACGGCGAGTCCGTCCTGAGCGCCCAGTACCTGGTGGGCTGCGACGGCGGCCGCAGCATGATCCGCAAGGCGGCCGGCTTCGACTTCCCCGGCACCGCCGCCACCATGGAGATGTTCCTCGCCGACGTCCGCGGCCTGGACCTCGAACCCCGCATGATCGGCGAGACCCTGCCCGGCGGCATGGTCATGGTCGGCCCCCTGCCCGGCAACATCACCCGCATCATCGTCTGCGAGCGCGGCACCCCGCCCCAGCGCCGCACCACACCCCCCTCCTACGACGAGGTCGCCGCCGCCTGGAAGCGCCTGACCGGCACCGACATCTCCCACGGCGACCCCGAGTGGGTCTCCTCCTTCGGCGATGCCACCCGCCAGGTCACCGAGTACCGGCGCGGCCGCGTCCTGCTGGCCGGCGACGCCGCCCACATCCACCTGCCCGCCGGCGGACAGGGCATGAACACCAGCATCCAGGACGCGGTCAACCTCGGCTGGAAACTGGCCGCCGTCACCGCCGGCAAGGCCCCCGCCGGCCTGCTGGACACCTACCACGACGAACGCCACCCCGTCGGAGTGCGCCTGCTGATGAACACCCGCGCCCAGGGACTGCTCTTCCTCTCCGGCCCCGAGGTCCAGCCCCTGCGCGACGTCATCACCGAGCTCATCGCCTACGACGAGGTCAGCCGCCACCTCGCCGGCATGGTCAGCGGCCTGGAGATCACCTACAACGTCGGCCGCGGCACCCACCCCCTGCTCGGCCGGCGCATGCCCCGCCTCGAACTGGTCGGCGCCGACCGCAAGACCACCAGCACCGACCTGCTGCACGCCGGCCGCGCCGTCCTGCTCGACCTCCAGGACAACCCGCGCCTGCGCGAACGCGCCGCCCCCTGGTCCGACCGCATCGACATCGTCACCGCCGCCCCGTACGGCCTGCAAGAGGACCACCCCCTGCACGGCACCGCAGCCCTCCTCATCCGCCCCGACGGCTACATCGCCTGGGCCGCACCCGGCAGCCACCACGACCTGCCCATGGCCCTCGAACGCTGGTTCGGCAAGCCCCTCCTGTAACCCGGGCACCGGCCCGGGGGAAGCGAGACCCCTGATGAGCGCCCCCCGAACTCCCCGCGCCCCCCACCCCGCCCACACCACCCAGGCCCAGGCCCAGGCCCAGGGTCACCCCGCCTCCGCCACCCCGGCCGCGGCACCCTCCCCGGCTTCCCTCACCGAGCGCCGCTCCGTCGCCCGGGCCGCGCGGGCGCTGCTGGCCCGTACCGGCTGGCGGGCCGTCACCAGGCAGGCCATCGCCACCGAGGCGCACCTGCCGCTCGCCACCGTGCGCGCCCTGGTCCCCGACACCGGCCAACTGCTGCTCTCCCTGGTCCTGGACAGCTTCGCCACCGTCGCCGCGGCCCTGGCCGAGATCGCCGAGCACCACCCCGAACACGCCGAAGGAGACCTCGGGGGGCAGCTGAGGGACCTGGCACACGCCTGGCTCTCCCCGCTGGCCCGTTTCCCCGAGCACTTCACCATCGTGCGCCGCCTGAGCGCGGACCTCGACCACCTGCCGCCCGGCACCGCCGCCAAGTGGCAGATGGCCGGCCCCCGCCAGACCCGCACCGAACTCGCCCGCGCCCTGGCCCGTACCGCCCGGGCATGGCACCTGGACATCGACGACGCCGACCGCGCCGCCGACCACTTCCTGCGCCTGGCCTGCGACCCCGTGACCACCGCCTCCTTCCACGGCGCCCTGCCCCTGCCCGCCGCCGCGGCCGAGCGCGCCGTCGCCGCCGGCGTGGAGGACTTCCTGCGCCTGTACCGCCCCACCACGGCGACCCCCTAGAACACACCACACCGAGCACGCCGCACACGCCGCACATCACCGGTTCGTACCGGCGACACACCACAGAGAGAGACCACCATGCACAGCACCCTGATCGTGGCCCGGATGGAGCCCGGCTCCAGCGCGGACGTCGCCAAGCTCTTCGGCGACTTCGACGCCACCGAGATGCCGCACCGCATGGGCACCCGCCGCCGCCAGCTGTTCTCCTACCGGGGCCTGTACTTCCACCTCCAGGACTTCGACGGCGACAACGGCGGCGAGCTCATCGAGGAGGCCAGGACCGACCCGCGTTTCGTCGGCATCAGCCAGGACCTCAAACCCTTCATCGAGGCCTACGACCCGGCGACCTGGCGGTCCCCGGCCGACGCGATGGCCACCCGCTTCTACAACTGGACGGCCTCCAAGTGATGCCGCACACCAACACGAGGGGAGGCGACCTGTAGTGGGGCGCCGGGTAGTAATCACTGGAATCGGTGTGCTGGCACCAGGAGGTATCGGCACCAAGAACTTCTGGAGCCTGCTGAGCGAGGGCCGCACCGCGACCCGGGGGATCACCTTCTTCGACCCCACCCCCTTCCGCTCACAGGTCGCCGCCGAAGCCGACTTCGACCCCGAACTGCACGGGCTCAGCCCGCAGGAGATCCGGCGGATGGACCGCGCCGCCCAGTTCGGCGTCGTCACCGCCCGCGAGGCCCTGGCCGACTCCGGCCTCGACCTCGCCGGCCTCGACCCCCACCGCACCGGTGTCACCATCGGCAGCGCGGTCGGCGCCACCACCGGCCTGGACAACGAGTACCGCGTCGTCAGCGACGGCGGCCGCCTGGACCTGGTCGACCACACCTACACCCCCCAGCACCTCTACAACCACTTCGTGCCCAGCTCGTTCGCCGCCGAGGTCGCCTGGGCGACCGGCGCCGAGGGCCCGGCCACCGTGGTCTCCACCGGCTGCACCTCCGGCATCGACTCCGTCGGCCACGCCGTCGAACTCATCCGCGAGGGCACCGCGGACGTGATGATCACCGGCGCGACCGACGCCCCGATCTCCCCCATCACCATGGCCTGCTTCGACGCGATCAAGGCCACCACCCCCCGCAACGACGACCCCGCCCACGCCTCCCGCCCCTTCGACGGCACCCGCAACGGCTTCGTCCTGGGCGAGGGCTCGGCCGTCTTCGTCCTCGAAGAGCTCGAATCGGCCAAGAAGCGCGGCGCCCGCATCTACGCCGAGATCGCCGGCTACGCCTCGCGTTGCAACGCCTTCCACATGACGGGCCTGCGCCCCGACGGCCGCGAGATGGCCGAGGCCATCACCGTCGCCCTCGCCGAGGCACGGATGAACCCGCAGGAGATCGACTACATCAACGCCCACGGCTCGGGCACCAAGCAGAACGACCGGCACGAAACCGCCGCGTTCAAGCTGAGCCTGGGCGAGCACGCCTACCGCACCCCGGTCTCCTCCATCAAGTCGATGGTCGGGCACTCCCTGGGCGCGATCGGCTCGATCGAGATCGCCGCCTCCGTCCTGGCCATGGCCAACAACGTGGTGCCCCCCACCGCCAACCTCCACACCCCCGACCCCGAGTGCGACCTGGACTACGTCCCGCTCACCGCCCGGGACCACACCACCGACGCCGTGCTGACCGTCGGCAGCGGCTTCGGCGGGTTCCAGTCCGCGATGGTGCTGGCCCGCCCCGAAAGGAGCAACGCGTGAGCGCCAAGGTAGTCATCACCGGCATCGGCGTCGCCACCCCCAACGGGCTGGGCGTGAACGACTACTGGGCCGCCACCCGCGTGGGCAAGAACGCCATCGGCCCCGTCAGCCGCTTCGACGCCGCCCAGTACCCCTCCAAGCTCGCCGGCGAGATCACCGGCTTCGCCGCCGAGGACCACCTCCCCTCCCGCCTGATCCCCCAGACCGACCGCATGACCCGCCTGGCCCTGGTCGCCGCCGACTGCGCCTTCGAGGACGCCGGCGTCAAGCCCGGCGACATCCCCGAGTTCGACATGGGCGTGGTCACCGCATCCGCCTCCGGCGGCTTCGAGTTCGGCCAGAACGAACTGAAGAAACTGTGGGGCCAAGGCAGCCAGTACGTCTCCGCCTACCAGTCCTTCGCCTGGTTCTACGCCGTCAACAGCGGCCAGATCTCCATCCGCAACGGCATGCGCGGCCCCTCCGGCGTCGTCGTCTCCGACCAGGCCGGCGGCCTGGATGCCATCGCCCAGGCCCGGCGCGCCATCCGCAAGGGCAGCAAGCTCATCTTCTCCGGCGGCTTCGACGCCTCCATCTGCCCCTGGGGCTGGGTCGCCCAGCTCGCCGGCGGCCTGATGACCACCAGCGAGGACCCCGAGCGCGCCTACCTGCCCTTCGACGCCAACGCCTGCGGCTACGTGCCCGGCGAAGGCGGGGCCCTGCTGATCCTGGAGGACGCCGACGCCGCCCGCGAACGCGGCGCCACCAACATCTACGGCACCATCGCCGGCTACGGGGCCACCTTCGACCCCAAGCCCGGATCAGGACGCGAAAACGGCCTGCGCCGCGCCATCACCACCGCCCTGGCCGACGCCGGCCTTGAGGCCGGCGACATCGACGTCGTCTTCGCCGACGCCGCCGGCACCCCCGAACTCGACCGCATCGAAGCCGACGCCCTCAGCGCCGTCTTCGGCCCCGCCGGCGTCCCCGTCACCGCCCCCAAGACGATGACCGGCCGCCTGTACTCCGGAGCCGCGCCCGTCGACGTCGTCGCAGCCGTCCTGGCCATGCGCGAGGGCCTCATCCCGCCCACCACCAACGTCGAACCGTCCCCGGCCTACGACATCGACCTGGTCACCACCGCCCGCCCGGCCTCCGTCCGCGCCGCCCTGGTCATCGCCCGCGGCTACGGCGGCTTCAACTCCGCCGTCGTCGTCACCGCTGCGGACTGACACCCCGCCGGGCACCGGCCGGCACCCCGCCAGGCACCGGCTAACCCCGTCGGCATCGGCGAGAACCGCCGGTACCGACGAAGATCCGCCGGCGCCGGAAGAGCCCCTCTTCAGCCGCGAAGACCCGCCGGGTACCGGCGATAACCCGCCGGTACGAGCGAAGGCCCGCCGGCGCACCGTCGCCGTGCGACTCGCCGGGGGAGTCCCGCCGGTGGCCGCGAGGACTTCCCGGCACCGGCGAAGACCCGCTCGCACTGGCGGAGTCCCGCCAGTACTGGCGAGAACCCGCCGGCGCCGGGGTGCCCCGCCGGTACCGGTGAGAACCACCGACTCCGGCGGCAGTCCCCCCGGTGCCCATGAAAACCCGCGCCGGTACGCGCCCACCCGCGTTCTCCCAACCCCCGCACCCGGGAGAACCACCCGGCGCGCACCAGCACCCCACCCACCCGGGGGCAGGCCACCCACCGGCCCGCACCCCTCACACCGACCCGCATTTCCGTGAAAGGAACCCCTCATGTCCCACACCGAGTTCACCATCGAGGACCTCAAGCGCATCCTGCTCGAAGGCGCCGGCGCCGACGAGGGCGTCGACCTCGACAGCGACATCCTCGACACCGACTTCGAAGAGCTCGGCTACGAGTCGCTCGCCCTGCTGGAGACCGGCGGCCGCATCGAGCGCGAGTACGGCGTCTCCTTCGACGACGACACCCTCGCCGAGAACCGCACCCCCCGCGCCCTGGTCGCCACCGTCAACGCCCTCCTCGCGGCCCCCGCCGGCGTCTGACCCACCAGCACGGTCCCGGCGGGGCGTTGCCACGCCCCGCCGGCCGTACACCGGCCCTACGCCGGCCGCGGCGGCCCTCGGCGGGGTGCGGCCATCACCCGGCCTGCGAACCCCACTAGGCGTGTCCGGCGGATCTTCGGCCGCGGGCTGTCTTTGCCGCCTGCGGCGGCGGGCGCCCTGCGGGCGCGTCCTCAAGCGCCGGACGGGCTGATTGTGGCTGGGCTCAGCCGCTTTCAGCCCGTTGGGGGCACCCCCAGCGGTAGCTGGGGGAGCTTGAGGACACCGCCGCGCAGCGGTGGTGCGCACGACAAGCCCCGCCGCACCCGCTCACATGATCGGCCGGACACGGCGTAGGCCGCCGGCCCCCGCCAGCGCATCCGACGCCCCGCCGGCGCATGACCACCGGCCGGCGCTCACCACCCCGGGAACCCAGCACCACCCCACCCGTAGAACCGGCCCGCCCGTAGGCCCGGCTGGACCCGCGCCCGTACTCCCGGCTCACGCGCACCCCGCCGGACGACCCGCGTCCCGCCGGACGACCCGCGTCCCGCCGGACCACCCGCGTCCCGCCGGACCACCCGCGTCCCGCCGGACCACCCGCGTCCCGCTGGACCACCCGCGCGC
>NZ_JAGGOL010000127.1 GCF_018614525.1 Streptomyces sp. ISL-11 | reverse complement strand
GCGCTGGCCGGGCCCCTCACCGGTGCCGGCGGCGCCCACGGCCCCTTCGTCGTCCCCCTCCTGGCGTGCGCCGTTCCCGCGCTCGCGCTGCTGGCGTACGCCCTCCCCGCGCTGTCCCGGGCCTCCGCGCACCGGCTCGGGGCGTACGGGCCGCCCAGCCCCGACCCAGCCCCCACCCCGCCGCCCCGGCGAGCCCCGGACCGGTGACCCACCCCACCGGGCCGCACACCCTGTCAGAGGAGCAAGGAAGATGACCGTTCACCCCATCCGCACCGCCGGGCGAGAGCGAGGGCGCGACCGATGAGGGTCCTGTTGCTCGGCGCCAACGGCTACCTCGGCCGCTATGTGGCCGACCGGCTGCTCGCCGACCCCGCCGTCCAGCTCACCGCCCTCGGCCGCGGCGACGACGCGGACGTCCGCTTCGACCTCGCCACCGGCAGCCCCGGCGCGCTGACCCGCTTCCTCAACGCCGTTCACCCCGGCGTGGTGATCAACTGCGCGGGCGCCACCCGCGGCGGCGCCCGCGACCTGACCCGGCACAACACCGTCGCCGTCGCCACCGTCTGCGAGTCCCTGCGCCGCAGCGGCTGCGGCGCGCGCCTGGTCCAGCTGGGCTGCTCCTCCGAGTACGGCCCCTCCCAGCCCGGCTCCTCCACCGCCGAGGACGCCGTGCCGCGCCCCGGCGGCCCGTACGGGGTCAGCAAGCTCGCCGCCACCGAGCTGGTCCTCGGTTCGGGCCTGGACGCCATCGTGCTGCGCGTCTTCTCGCCCGTGGGCCCCGGCACCCCCGCCGGCTCCCCCCTCGGCCGGCTCGCCGACGCCATGCGGCGCGCCATGCAGAGCGGCGACAACGAGCTGAAGCTCAGCGGCCTCGGCGTCCAGCGCGACTTCGTCGACGTGCGCGACGTCGCCCGCGCCGTCCACGCGGCCTCCCTCTCCGCCGCCCAGGGAGCCGTCAACATCGGCACCGGCCGCGCGGTCAGACTCAGGGACGCCGCCTCCCTGCTCGCCCGGGTCGCCGGCTTCGGCGGCGCCCTGCACGAGCTGGACGACCCGCACCTGGGCACCCCGCCCGCCTACCCCTACCCCGACGGCTGCGGCAGCTGGCAGCAGGCCGACGTGCGCACCGCCCGCGACCGGCTCGGCTGGCGCCCCCGGATCGGCCTGGAGGAGTCGCTGGCCGACATCTGGATGGAGGCGGCGTGTCGTATCTGATGCCGTCCGGCCAGCGCCGGGCCGCGCCCGCCGAGGCCCCGCTGCGCTTCGGCGTCCCCGGCATCGCCCACCCTCTGCTGGCCCCCGGCGAGTGGAGCGAACTCCTGCGCGCCGACGTGCCGGTGGAGTGGGTGGTCCTCGGCAGCGGCGGTATGGCCGCGGCCGGCGAGGCGTCCGGCGGGCCCGGCGCCCGGCCGGACCCCTACCAACTGCCGGCCGTCGCCCGGCTGCGGCAGGCGGGTGTCCGGATCCTGGGCCACCTGGACCTGCGGTTCGGCGAGCGGCCCTTCGCGGAGCTGCTCGCGGAGGCACAGAGCTATATCAACTGGTACAAGGTGGATGGCTTCTCGCTGGACGCCTGTCCCACGGACCGGGCCGCGCTGCCCGGGACCCGGCGCACGGTCACCACGCTGCGGGCCATGCTGGAACGCGCGTACATCGTCCTCGTCCACGGCGCCCACCCCTGCGCCGGCTACGCCGATCTCGCCGACCAATTGGTGACCTTCTGCGGGCCCTGGTCGGCCTACCGCTGGTCGCAGGTGTCCGAATGGACCGCCGACCATCCGCCCGGGCGCTTCTGTCACCTGGTGCACGGCGTTCCCGCGCAGCACCTGGACGAGGCGCTGCGGATCGCCCGCTGGCAGGGCGCGGGCACCATCTACTTCACCGACCGGACGGACCGGGACGAAGCGGACCCGTGGGAGGTGATGCCCGGCTACTGGGACGAGATCGTCTCGCGCATCGGACCTGGTGTCTCGGAATGAGGCGGGGCGTGGCAGTGTTACGCGGAAGAGCGCCCCGCACCTGCGGGGATGATCCGTCCACCGACCTACGGAGACCCCGTGTCGCTGCCACCCCTGGTTGAGCCGGCTGCCGAGCTCACCGTCGACGAGGTTCGCAGGTACTCCCGCCACCTGATCATCCCGGATGTCGGGATGGACGGGCAGAAGCGGCTGAAGAACGCCAAGGTGCTCTGTGTGGGCGCGGGCGGCCTCGGGTCCCCCGCCCTGATGTACCTGGCGGCGGCCGGTGTGGGCACGCTGGGCATCGTGGAGTTCGACGAGGTCGACGAGTCCAACCTCCAGCGGCAGATCATCCACAGCCAGGCCGACATCGGCCGCTCCAAGGCGGAGTCCGCCCGGGACTCGGTGCTGGGCATCAACCCCTATGTCGACGTCGTCCTCCACCAGGAGCGCCTGGAGGCGGAGAACGTCAAGGAGATCTTCTCCCAGTACGACCTGATCGTGGACGGCACGGACAATTTCGCCACCCGCTATCTCGTCAACGACGCGTGCGTGCTGCTGAACAAGCCGTACGTGTGGGGCTCGATCTACCGCTTCGACGGCCAGGCGTCGGTGTTCTGGTCCGAGCACGGCCCCTGCTACCGCTGCCTCTACCCCGAGCCCCCGCCGCCGGGCATGGTGCCCTCCTGCGCCGAGGGCGGCGTGCTGGGCGTGCTGTGCGCCTCGATCGGTTCGATCCAGGTCAACGAGGCCATCAAGCTGCTGGCGGGCATCGGCGAGCCGCTGGTCGGGCGGCTGATGATCTACGACGCCCTGGAGATGACGTACCGGCAGGTCAAGGTCCGCAAGGACCCCGAGTGCGCGGTCTGCGGCGAGAACCCCACGGTCACCGAGCTGATCGACTACGAGGCGTTCTGCGGCGTGGTCTCCGAGGAGGCCCAGGAGGCGGCGGCCGGCGCCACGATCACTCCCAAGCAGCTCAAGGAGTGGATCGACGACGGCGAGACGATCGACATCATCGACGTCCGGGAGCCGAACGAGTACGAGATCGTCTCCATCCCCGGCGCCCGGCTGATCCCGAAGAACGAGTTCCTGATGGGCAACGCCCTCCAGGACCTGCCCCAGGACAAGAAGATCGTCCTGCACTGCAAGACGGGTGTCCGCTCCGCGGAGGTTCTCGCGGTCCTCAAGGCCGCGGGCTTCGCCGACGCCGTCCACGTCGGCGGCGGCGTGATCGGCTGGGTCCACCAGATCGAGCCGCAGAAGCCGGTGTACTAGGAGGTCCGGCGGACCGCAGGCGGCAAAGACGGCGGCCCGCAGCCGAAGCCTCTTCCGGTCTTCTACGAGCAGGTCGTGCCCTCGGACGGCACCTTGCCGTCCAGCAGATAGCCGTTGACGGCGGCCACCATGCAGGGGTTGCCGCTGTTGTACGCGCCGTGCCCCTCGCCCTGGTACGTCACCTCGACGCCGACGCCCTTCCCGAGCTGCCGCGCCATCTGTCGGGCGCCCGCGTACGGGGTGGCCGGGTCGCCGGTGTTGCCGACGACGACGATGGGCGCGGCGCCCCCGGCGCTCACGTCCGGGTTCTTCCAGCGGCCCTTGACCGGCCAGTCGGTGCAGCCGAGCAGGGCCCAGGCCGCGGACTCCCCGAAGACGGGTGACGCCTCGCGGAACTCCGGCAGCCGCCGCCTGACGTCGTCCACGGTGTAGCGCTGCTCGGCATCGGCGCAGGAGATCGCCCGGTTGGCCGCCTGGAGATTGCTGTAACGGCCGTCGGGGGCCCGGCCGTTGAGGGCGTCGAAGAGCGCCAGCAGGGTGTTGCCGCTGCCCTGCCCCATGGCCTCCTTCAGGCCCGCGGTCAGGTACTTCCAGGTGTCCTTGGAGTAGAGCGCGGACGCGATGCCGTTCACCGCCTCGTCCTGGGTGAGCTTGCGGCTCTGTGCGGTGGGCAGCGGGCTCGTGTCGAGCTTCTTGAGCAGGCCGGTGATCTGCTCCTGGGAGGGGCAGCCGGCGGCGCGGCCGCCCGCGGCGCAGTCCTTGAGGTAGTTGTCGAGCGCGAGCTGGAAGCCCTTGGTCTGGCCGAGGCTGCCCTGCAAGGGGTCCTGGGTGGGGTCCACGACCGCGTCGAGGACCGCACGGCCCACGTTCCGCGGGAACAAGTGGGCGTACACGCCGCCCAGTTCGGTGCCGTACGAGATGCCGAAGTAGTGCAGCTTGGCGTCGCCCAGGGCCGCCCGCAGCCGGTCCAGGTCGCGGGCCGCGCTGATGGTGTCCACGTGGGGCAGGACCCGGCCGGAATTCTCGCGACAGGCGTTCACGTACGCCTTGTTCGTCTCCAGGGCCGCCCGCACCTCGGCGTCGTCGTCGGGCGTGGCGTCCAGCTGTGCGGTGGCGTCCAGCTCCTTGTCGCTCTGGCAGCGCACGGTGGCGCTCTCGCCGACCCCGCGCGGGTCGAAGCTCACCAGGTCGTACCGCTCCCGCAGCTTGTCGTACGTCTGGGCGAGACCGGGCAGGGCGGAGACGCCCGAGCCGCCCGGGCCGCCGAAGTTGAAGACCAGCGAGCCGAGGCGGTGCGAGGCGTCCTTCGCCTTCGACCGGATCAGTGCCAGCTCGATCTTCTCGCCGTCCGGCTTGCCGTAGTCCAGCGGTACGGGCAGCTTGGCGCACTCCCACGTCTTGCCGGGCGCCTTGCCGTCACCGCCCTGCGCGGCCGTGGGAGCCGGGCACGCCGCCCAGCGCGGCCGCGCGTCCGGGGCGGGGCCGCCCCCGGCCGCGTCGCTCCTGTCGCCCGGGGTGTCCGCCCGCTCGTCGGCGCACCCGGAGGCGGCGAGGGCGACCGCGAGGGCGGCGGAGGCGAGGGCGAGGGCCCGAGGGCGGTGTGGACTCATTCCACCGACTCTACGGACGCCGGGCGCTCCTCGCCCCAGCGGCGGGGAGCGCTCAGCGGGCGCGCAGGGGCGCGCAGCCTATTCTCCGGCCCACCGCGTCGACGAACGCCGGGAAGGACCGGCGCGGGTCGTCCAGCCGGGTGTGGGTACGGCCGGGGCCGGTGCGCATCGCGAAGACCGTGGCCCGGCCGGCGCAGTCGGCCCGTACGAGCGCGCCGTTGGCGTCGATGCGGCCGTGCGCCCGCCACCCGGGTGCCGGCGGGCGGTCGCCCGTGAGCCCGTCGAAGAGGGCGACGAGCCTCGGCCTGCCGATCATCGCGAACCGGGCCGCGGGCCGGCCGTCGTCGGAGACCACGCAGGTCTGGAAGTCGTCGTGCGCGCTGCCCGCCGCCTCGGTGAGGCGCTCGTCCGCCGCGCCCGTGCC
>NZ_JAGGOL010000126.1 GCF_018614525.1 Streptomyces sp. ISL-11 | reverse complement strand
GGCGTCCCGGAGGCGCGGGGCGCGGAGGCCGCGTGGCGGCCCGCAGCCGGCCCCGGGACCGAGGCCCCCGCCCCAGCGGGCGGCGCAGCCACCACGGACCCGAGCCTTACGCCGCAGGGTGGCTCCGCCCCGCACGGCGGGTCCACCCCGCCCGCCACCGGCAATCTGCGGGCACGGCTCACCTCCTTCGTCGGGCGGGAAGGGGATCTCGAAGTCATCCGGGAGGATCTCCGGCAACACCGGCTGGTCACGCTGCTCGGGCCCGGTGGGGCCGGGAAGACGCGGTTGTCACAGGAGGCCGCCGAGGCGGCCGCCTCGGACGGCGGTGGGTGGGCGGACGGGGTCTGGTTCGCCGAGCTCGCGCCCGTCGACGACCCCGCGACCGTGCCCGAGGCGGTGCTCACCGCGCTCGGCGCCCGCGAGACCGTCGTGCGCGGCACCACCGCCGAGGGGGTGCGGGCCGCCACCGACGCGGCCGCGTTCGACCCGCTGACGCGGCTCTCCGAGCACTGCGCGCCGCGCCGCATGCTGCTCGTACTCGACAACTGCGAGCACGTCATCGGCGCCGCCGCCCTGCTCGCCGACACCCTCCTCGCCCACTGCCCGGGCGTGACCGTCCTCGCCACGAGCCGCGAACCCCTCGCCGTCCCGGGCGAATTGGTGCGGCCGGTCGAGCCGCTGCCCGACCCCGTCGCCCTGCGGCTGCTCGCCGACCGCGGCGCCGCCGCCCGGCCCGGCTTCCGGATCGACGACGACCCCGAGGCGTGCGCCGAGATCTGCCGCCGCCTGGACGGCCTGCCGCTGGCCATCGAACTCGCCGCCGCCCGCCTGCGGATGCTCACCCCCCGCGGGCTCGCCGACCGCCTCGACGACCGCTTCCGGCTGCTGACCTCCGGCAGCCGCACGGTCTTGCCCCGGCAGCAGACCCTGCGCGCGGTCGTCGACTGGTCCTGGGACCTCCTCGACGCACCCGAACGCGCCGTCCTGCGGCGCCTTTCCGTCTTCGCCGGCGGCTGCGACCTGGGCCTGGCCGAGGAGGTGTGCGCGGACGGCAGCGGCGGCGGCAGCGTCGGGGCGCGGGACGTCGCCGCGCTCCTCGGCTCCCTCGTCGACAAGTCGCTGGTGGTCGCCGCGCCCGCCGCCGACGGCGAGATGCGCTACCGCCTCCTGGAGACCGTGGGGGAGTACGCCGCCGAGCGCCTGGACGAGGCCGGCGAGCGGGCGGAGGTGGAGCACCGCCACCTGGTCGCCTACCGCGAACTGGCCCGCACCGCCGACCCCCTGCTGCGCGGGCCCGCGCAGCGCACCTGGCTGGAGCGGCTGGAGCTGGAGCACGACAACCTGCGGACCGCGCTGCGCCGCGCCGTCGCGGCGCGCGAGGAGCAGGAGGCGCTGTGCCTGGTGCTGTCCCTGGCCTGGTTCTGGCAGCTGCGCGACCACCGCGCCGACGCCCGCGCCTGGGCGGAGGCGACCGCGACCCTGGGCCCGAACCCCTTCGCCGACCCCGTGGAGCCGGCGCCGCCGCTGTACGTCGGCTGTACGGACGCCCCGCCGCCCATGTCGCCGGAGCTGCTGACCGAGGCGCGGCGCGGCGTGCGGCTGGTCGCGCTCTCCAACGTGGAGAGCGACATGCACGTGATCGGCGCGCCGGAGTACCAGGAGCGGATGCGCGGCATCCTCGCCGCCTACGGCGAGGGACAGCCGCAGAACTGCCGGCTGCCGGGGGCCATGTGGCTGTTCGCGATCCTGCTGTCCGGCGACTTCGAGCACCTGCACAGAGCCGTCGACGCGTGCGTGGAGCGCTCCCGCGAGCTGGGCTACGACTGGGGACTCGCCCACGCCCTCCAGCTCCGGTCCAAGATCCTCAACGACCGTACGGGCCGGCTCCACGAGGGCGCGCGGGACGCCGACGAGAGCCTGGAGCTCTTCCGGCGGATCGGTGACTCCTGGGGCGTGGCCGAGGCCCTGTCCGGGCGCGCCGAGGCGCGTGAGCGGCGCGGTGAGTTCGCCCTCGCCGCCGAGGACTACCGCCAGGCCGTCGAGGAGGTCCACGTGCTCGGGGCGCGCGGCGACGTGCCGGGGCTGCGGGTGCGGATGGCCGAGGCGCTCATGGAGGCGGGCGAGCTGGAGGTGGCGGAGGGCGAGCGGATGCTCCGGCAGGCGATCGCGGAGGCGCACAAGACCAACCCCGACGCGGCGGCCTTCGCCCGTGTGCAGCTGGGCACCCGGGTCGCCCGGGCCGGCCGTACGGCCGAGGCGCGGGAGCTGTTCGAGGGGCTTCAGGCGGACTTCCGCAAGGGCGCCCTGCTGGTGTTCGAGAACATGATGCTCGGCCAGGTGGCCTGGCTCGACGTGCTGGAGGGCCGGCCGGCGGACGGGCTGCCGAAGCTGCGCACCGCGCTCGCGCGGCGTGACGACCCGCTGGCCAGGCTCGTCGCGCCGCAGATGCCGGCGATCCAGCTGATGTACGCGGCGCTGGCCTGCGCCGAGATGGCCCGTGACGAACCGGCCGGCACCGTACGGGCCGCCGTGGCCGCCCGTCTGATCGGCGCCAGTGAGGCGGTGCGCCCCAGCGACTTCCCCGTGCTCTCCGTCGAGCGCGAGGTCCGCGCGCGGGCGGAGGCCGGAGCCCGGGCGGTGCTGGGCGACGCCGCGTACGAGAGTGCGTACGCCGAGGGCGGCGGCCTCTCCCTGGAGGAGGCCACCGCCCTGTTGTGACGCGCCGGGATGTGGCGGGTGGCGGGGTTCACCCCTGCCGCCGGCTCAGGTCCGCTTCCGGAACTTGGCCACGGCCAGCGGCGCGGTGACCACGGTGATGGCCACGGACCAGCCGAGCACCATCCATATCGACTCTGCCACGGGCCCGCCGTTGATGAGGTTGCGCGCGGCGTCGGCGAGGTTGGACAGCGGGTTGTAGTCGGTGAAGGTCTCCAGCCAGCCGGGCATCTTCGCGGTGGGGGCGAAGATGGAGCTGCCGAACTGGAGCGGCATCAGGACGATCATCGCGATGCCCTGGACGGCCTGCGGGGTCTTCATGGTCAGGCCCAGCAGGATGAAGATCCACATCAGGGAGGCGCCGAAGACGAGGGAGAGCGCCACGGCCGCGAGCAGGTGCGGCACGGAGGTGCTGACCTCCAGGCCCAGGACGAAGCCCATGCCCAGGAGGATGGCGCTCGCGATGATCATCCGGCCGATCTCGACGAGGATCTTCGCGATGAGGACGGAGGACCGGGCTATCGGCATGGTGCGGAAGCGGTCCATCACCCCCTTCTTGAAGTCGTCGTTGATGCCGGTGCCGACGGCCATGGAGATGTTCATCCCCATCATCGCCATCAGGCCGGGGACGAGGTAGTTCACATAGTCCTGCTCCTTGCCCTCACCGGCGATCGAGCCGCCGAAGACATAGGTGAACAGCAGGATGAAGATGATCGGCATGAGCACGGCGTCGAACATCGACTCCGGGTCCTGCTTGATCTGGAGCATGTTCCGGCGCGCGAGGGCGCCGATGTGCCGCAGGTTGCCCCGCAGGCCGATGCGGCCGTCGTGGGCCGACGCCTTTACGGGCGCGCTGATCGTCGCCGCGCTCATGCCGCGACCTCCTCAAGTGCTTCGGTGGCGTCCGCGGGCGCCGAGACGGATGCCTTCTGGCCCGTGACGGCCAGGAAGACCTCGTCCAGGCTGGGCAGATGGGTGCTGACGCCGGAGAGGGCGAAGCCGCGCGCGCCCAGCAGCCCGACGACGGCGGTCAGTTGTTCGTCGCTGACGATGGGGACGTTGACCACGCCCTCCGCTTGGTCGGCGGTGGCGCCGGCGACGCCGTCCAGACCGGCCTGGGCCAACGCACCGACCATCCGGGGCAGCTCGCCGCGGTCGGCCGGGCGGACCTGCAGGGTGCGGCCGCCGACCCTGGCCTTGAGCTCGTCGACCCGGCCGCCCGCGATCACCCGGCCGCGGTCGATGACCGTCAGCTCCTGGGCGAGCTGCTCGGCCTCCTCCATGTACTGCGTGGTGAGGAGGACCGTGGTGCCCTCGGTGACCATCCGCTGGACCTCCTCCCACACCTCGTTGCGGGTGCGGGGGTCGAGGCCGGTGGTGGGCTCGTCGAGATAGAGGACGGCCGGCTGCCCGATCATCGAGGCGGCCAGGTCGAGCCGGCGGCGCATACCGCCGGAATAGGTCATGGCGGGGCGCTTGGCGGCCTCGGTGAGGGAGAAGCGCTCCAGCATCGCGTCGGCGCGGCGGCGGGAGTCCTTGCGGGACAGATCGAGCAGCCGGCCGATCATGTAGAGGTTCTCGAAGCCGGAGAGCTTCTCGTCCACCGAGGCGTACTGCCCGGTCAGGCCGATCACCCGGCGCAGCTGGCGGGGCTGGGTGAGCACGTCGTACCCCGCCACGCGGGCGCTGCCGGCGTCCGGCCGGATCAGCGTGGACAGGGCCCGTACCAGCGTCGTCTTGCCGGCGCCGTTGGGGCCGAGCACACCGAGGACCGTGCCCTCGCGCACATCCAGGTCGACCCCGTCCAGGGCCTTGGTCTCTCCGAAGTGCTTGACCAGGCCCCGGACTTCTACGGCGTTCCCGCCGCTTCCTGAGGTGTCTTTTCGCGTCATGACCCCTACGGTGTCAGCACCCACTGACAACGGGCCAAGGGATTTCCGACAGCTCGCCGATATCCCGCCGACAGGCGCAATCAAGCCCGTCCGGCGATTGAGGACGCGCCCGCAGGGCGCTCGCCGCCGCAGGCGGCAAAGACGGCCCGCAGTCGAAGACCCGCCGGACACCGCCTAATGGAAGGAGTGCTCCTCCGCCGGGTACGCCCCGCCGACGACGTCCTCCGCGAAGGCCTGCGCCGCGTCGCCGAGGACCTCGCGCAGGCGCGCGTACTGCTTGACGAAGCGCGGCAGCCGGCCCGCGTTCAGGCCGGCCATGTCCGTCCAGACCAGCACCTGCGCGTCGCACCCGGCGCCCGCGCCGATGCCCACCGTCGGGATGTGCAGCGTGCGGGTGACCTCGGCGGCCAGTTCGGCCGGCACCAGCTCCAGGACGACGGCGAAGGCGCCGGCGTCCTGGACGGCCTTGGCGTCACGCAGCAGCTGCTGCGCGGCCTCCTCGCCGCGGCCCTGCACCGGATAGCCGCCGTAGGCGTTGACCGACTGCGGGGTGAGCCCGATGTGGGCCATGACCGGGATGCCGGCCTCCACCAGCAGCCGGATCTGGTCGGCGGAGCGCTCGCCGCCCTCCAGCTTGACCGCGCCGACGCCCGCCTCCTTCACCAGCCGGGTGGCGTTGCGCAGCGCCTGGACGGCGCCTTCCTGGTACGAGCCGAAGGGCAGGTCGCCGACGACCAGGGCGCGCTTGGTGCCCCGTACGACGGCGGCGGAGAGCAGGGCGATCTCGTCCATGGTGACCGGCACCGTGGATTCGTAGCCGAGGTGACAATTGCCCATGGAGTCGCCGACGAGCAGGACGGGGATGCCGGACTCGTCGAAGACGGAGGCGGTCATCGCGTCGTAGGCGGTGAGCATGGGCCACTTCTCGCCGCGCGCCTTGGCGGCGGCGACGTCGCGGACGGTGATGCGCCGGGAACCCGTGCCTCCGTACAGCGCCTTGTTCGCGGCGGGCGCGGGGCTGCTGTCGGGCTTGTTCAAGGCATGCGTCATGACGGATGGCTCCTGTGAAGTGTCTCGAGGCGCCCTGACGGCGTCCCCGGATCCTCTCCATGCTGACACGCCGCGCGCGGGCGGACCAGAGCGGCCTTTTGTCTTTCGTAAAGACTTTCCAATACGAGACGGGTTCGTATCGGAAAGCGCCTAGGCTGACCTCATGGCAACCGTTCCCTCCGGAGTCCCGTCCGGCTCACAGCCCGGCCCGTCCTCCGGTCCCACCGACACACCGCCGCGCAGGGTTCCCGAGGCGGTGCACCGCAGACGGTGGGCGATCCTGGCCGTCCTGCTCTTCAGCCTGCTGATCGTCGTCCTGGACAACTCGATCCTCAACGTGGCGATGAAGACGATCGCCTCGCCCGCCCCCACCGGCCTCGGCGCCACCCAGAGTCAGCTCGAATGGGCGATCAACTCCTACACGCTCGTCTTCGCCGGCATCCTCTTCACGGCGGGCCTGCTCGGTGACCGGCTCGGCCGCAAGAAGGTCCTGCTCTTCGGCATGGTCGTCTTCGGGATCGGCTCGGTGCTCTCCGCCTTCTCCGGCTCCTCCGGCGAACTGATCGCCTTCCGGGCCGTGATGGGCTTCGGCGGTGCGTTCGTGATGCCCGCGACGCTCGCCATCATCATGAACGTCTTCGAGCGCGAGGAGCAGCCCAAGGCCATCGGCATCTGGGCGGGCGCGGTCGGCCTCGCCATCGCGATAGGCCCGATCACCGGCGGCATCCTGCTCGACCACTTCTGGTGGGGCTCGGTCTTCCTCGTCAACGTCCCGATCGTGATCCTCGGCCTGATCGCGATGGTGCTGCTCGTCCCCGACTCCAAGGACCCCAAGCCCGGCCGCCTCGACCCCGTCGGCGTGCTGCTCTCCGTCGTCGGCCTGGTCCTGCTCGTCTACGGCATCATCAAGGGCGGCCAGCTCGCCGACTTCACCGACCCCGAGGTCTACGGAACGGTCGGCGGCGGACTGCTGGTCCTGGTCCTCTTCGTGCTGCACGAGCGGCGCAGTTCGCACCCCGCCATCGACGTGCGCTACTTCCGCAAGCCGGCGTTCTCCGCCGCCGTCTCCTCCATCGCGCTGGTCTTCTTCGCGCTGATGGGAACGACGTTCTTCATCGTCTTCTACACCCAGAGCGTGCGCGGCTACACCCCGCTGCAGAGCGGTCTGCTGCTCCTGCCGCTCGCCGCCGCGCAGATGTTCTTCGCGCCGCGCGCCCGGCTGGTCGTCGAGAAGTTCGGCGCCCGGGCCGTGTGCACCGGCGGCATGCTCACCGTCGCCGCCTCCACCGCGGGCTTCCTGCTGCTCGACACCGACACCCCGATCTGGGTCCTGGAGGTGCTGTTCTTCCTCCAGGGCACCGCGATGGCCCACATCATGCCGCCCGCCACCGTCTCGATCATGCAGTCGCTGCCGCGCGAGAAGGCCGGTTCCGGCTCCGCCGTGAACAACACCTTCCGGCAGGTCGGCGGAGCGCTCGGGGTCGCCGTCCTCGGCTCGGTCCTCTCCACCACCTACCGCGACGGCATCGCCGGCGACCTGGACGCCGTCCCCGGCCTCTCCGCGTCCGCCCGGCACGCCGCCGGCGAGTCCATCGAGGCCACCCTGGGCCTCGCCGAGAAGCTCGGCCCGGCCGGCAAGGCCCTCGTCGGCCCGGCCAACGACGCCTTCATCCACGCCATGCACGTCACCGTCATCGGCTCCACCGCCGTCGCCCTGCTCGGCGCGGCCGTCGTCGCCCTCTTCCTGCCGGGCCGCGGCGCCGCCCCCACGGGCACGGGCGTGCCCCGGCAGGGCCTGGAGAAGGAACAGGCGGGGGCGGGGACGTGAGCACCGACGGCGCGGCGACCGTCCGCGGACCCGCCGAGCGGCGCGGCCGGCCGCGCAACGCCGCCGTCGACACCACGGTCGTCGAGACGGTCCTGAGCCTGCTGGAGGACGGCGTCACCATCGGCGAGCTGTCGATGGAGCGCGTCGCCCGCGAGGCCGGCGTCGGCAAGGCCACCCTCTACCGGCGCTGGGCCGGCAAGGAGGAGCTGATGCTCGACGTGCTGCGCTCCCTCGACTCCGCCAACCCCGAACCCGCCGGCGTCTCGGCCCGCGACGACCTCGTCACCATGCTGGAGTTCCTGCGCCTGCGTGGCCTGGCCAAGCGTTCCTCCGCCGTGCTCCGCACGGTGGTCACCCAGGTCCAGGCCCACCCCAAGCTGTGGCGGGAGTACCACGACACGGTCGTCACCGCCCGGCGCGAGGCCCTCTTCGCGGTACTGCGCCGGGGCATGGCCGCCGGCGAGATCCGCTCCGACCTCGACGTCGAGCTGCTCGCCGACCTCTTCGTCGCCCCGATGATCTCCCGGGCGGTGCTCCACGAGTGGAAGGACCTGCACGAGGGGCTCGCCGAGCAGATCGTCGACGCCGTCCTGGACGGGGTCCGGCCCCGCCCGGCCGGCTGACAGGCGGCCGGCCGGGAGTCCGTAGGCGGGTCCCGGCCGGGCGCCGAGGGGCTCGTACGCGCGGCCGCCGCCGGGCCGCCCGTACGGGCCTCCCGGTGATCTCTCCCGAATATGCCCGTTGTGTCACAGTCCGCTCCCCGGCCGTGCCCGCCGGAACCCCGCCCGCCCGGACGCTCGTCCTCCCCACCGACGCCCCAGCCCGGGGCGGCCGGGACGCCCCGGCCACCGGTGATCACCTATCGTCGGTGCGCGGGGCCACAGCGGACGAGGCAGTGAGGACAGCGATGGCGCAGGCGTACATGCAGGAGACGGGCCGAGACGGGACCGGTCCGGAGCGGACCGGCTCCCGGGCCCGGCGCCTCATGGACCAGTGGCGGGGCCCCGGCGTCTGGCGGCGCGGCATGGTCGTCGCGGCCTTCGCCGCACTGCTGGGTCTGCTGATGCTGCTGCACACCCACCTCCCCAACCGGGTCGGCAACCTCGGCAGCCTCACCGAGACGTTCCTGCCGTGGCTGGGTCTCGGCATCCCGGTGCTGTTCGCCCTCGCCCTGCTGCGCCGCTCGGCCACCGCGCTGATCGTCCTGCTGCTGCCCGTGATCACCTGGGTGAACCTCTTCGGCGGGCTGCTGGGCGACAAGTCCGGCAAGAGCGGCGGCAACTTCACCGTGGCCACCCACAACGTCAACGCCGAGAACCCCGACCCCGCCGGCACCGCCCGCGCCGTCGCCGCCTCGGGCGCCGACGTCGTCGCGCTGGAGGAGCTCAGCGACGCCTCGCGGTACGAGCGGGCGCTGGCCGGCACGTACAAGTACCACTCCGTCAAGGGGACGGTCGGTATATGGAGCAAGTACCCGCTCGAACTGGTCCAGCCCGTCGACATCCGCCTGGGCTGGGTGCGGGCCCTGCGCGCCACGGTCAGGTCCCCGGAGGGACCGGTCGCCGTCTATGTCGCGCACCTGCCCTCGGTGCGCGTGAAGTTCAACGCCGGGTTCACCGCCGGACAGCGCGACAGCAGCGCCGAGGCGCTCGGCCGGGCCATCGCCCAGGAACCGGAGAAGCGGGTCGTCCTCCTCGGTGACCTCAACGGCACCATGAACGACCGCTCGCTCGCCCCCATCACCTCGCAGCTGCGCTCGGCGCAGGGCGCGGCGGGCGACGGCTTCGGCTTCAGCTGGCCGGCGAGCTTCCCGATGGCGCGGATCGACCAGATCATGGTGCGCGGCATGGAGCCGAAGTCGGCGTGGACCCTGCCGAAGACGGACAGCGACCACCTGCCGGTCGCGGCACGCGTCAGGATCTGAGAGGCGGGGGGGCGGGGGCCGGTCTCACGGGATGTTCATACGGGCGTTCGCGTCCGGGAACATCGGCCTGAGACGCTTTGTTCCGTAGAAGAACTTACGGAACGCTCGCACGCCCCCTTCGAAAGGCCCCCCATGCCCCTGGCTCTGCTCGCCCTGGCGATCTCTGCCTTCGGGATCGGAACGACCGAATTCGTGATGATGGGCCTGCTGCCCAATGTCGCCGGTGACCTGGGCACCTCCGTGCCCACCGCCGGATATCTCGTCTCGGCCTACGCCCTCGGCGTCGTCATCGGCGCCCCCCTGCTCACCGCCCTCGGCTCCCGCATCCCGCGCAAGCGGATGCTGGTGCTCCTGATGGGCGTCTTCACCATCGGGAACCTCGCCTCCGCGCTGGCCCCCTCCTTCGGGACGCTCGTCGCGGGGCGGGTCCTGGCGGGACTGCCGCACGGCGCGTTCTTCGGCGTCGGGGCGGTCGTCGCCGCCCGGCTGGTGAGCGAGGGGCGGCAGGCGCGGGCGGTCGCGACGATGTTCCTCGGCCTGACGGTCGCCAACATCGTCGGCGTCCCCACCGCCACGCTGCTGGGCCAGCACCTCGGCTGGCGCGCCACCTTCCTGGTGGTCGCCGCCATCGGCCTGGCCGCCATGGCCGCGCTCGCCGCGCTCGTACCGGACCTCCCGCGCGAACGCCACGGCGGCCTCGCCCACGAGCTGCGCGCCCTCGGCGACCGTCAGGTGCTCCTCGGCCTGCTCACCGCCGTCTTCGGGTTCGCCGGCGTCTTCGCCGTCTACAGCTACCTCGCCTCGATGATGACCGAGGTCACCGGCTTCTCCGAGACCTCCGTGACGGTTGTCCTGGCCCTCTTCGGCATCGGCATGACCCTCGGCGCCCTCGCCGCGGGCCCGCTCACCGACCGCGCCCTGCGGCCCACGCTCTACGGTTCGCTCGCCGCGCTGGCCGCGGTGCTGGTGCTCTTCGACTTCACCGTCCATGTGAAGTGGGCGGCGCTCGCCACGGTCGTCGTCCTCGGCGCAGTCGGGTTCATGACCACCACGCCCCTCCAGATGCTGGTCATGAACAAGGCTCGGCACGCCCCCACCCTCGCCTCGGCCTCCAACCACTCCGCGTTCAACCTCGCCAACGCGGGCGGTGCGTGGCTGGGCGGCGTCGCGATCGCCGCCGGCTGGGGCTGGACCTCCCCGACCCTCGTCGGCGCGGCCCTGGCCGTCGTCGGCCTGGCCATCGCGGTGACGGCGGGCTTCCTGGACCGCGGCGCGCCCGGCTCCTCGCAGGTCGTCGCCCGCGGCGAGTCCACACCGGCGGAGTCCGAGCGCGTGGGCTGAGGACCGCGCCACACTGGAGGCATGTGCCGCAGCATCAAGACCCTCAGGCCGCCGATGGCCCCGCACGTGGACGACGAGGACATCCGGGCGGCCGCCTTGCAGTACGTACGGAAGGTGTCCGGCTTCCACCACCCCGCCCCGCACAACCAGGCCGTCTTCGAGGAGGCGGTCGAGGCGGTGGCCGAGGCGACGCACCGGCTGCTGGATGGGTTGGAGATCCGGGGCGCGGGCTGAGCGCCGGGGCTCGCCCGCGGGCCGTCGTGCCGCCTGCGGCGGCGGGCGCCCTGCGGGCGCGTCCTCAAACGCCGGACGGGCTTGATTCGGCTGAGCTCAGCCGAATCAAGCCCGTTGGGGGCACCTCCCAGCGGTAGCTGGGGGAGCTTGAGAACACCACCGCGCAGCGGTGGCACAGACAGCGCGCCCTAGGGGGCGCTCTCCCGCCAGCGGTTCGTGATCGGCAGGCGGCGGTCCTTGCCGAAGCCCTTCGCGGAGATCTTCGTGCCCGGCGGGTACTGGCGGCGCTTGTACTCCGCCGTGTCCACCATCCTCAGCACCCGCGTGACCAGCTCCTCGTCGAAGCCCGCCGCGACGATCTCCGCGCGGCCCTTGTCGCGGTCGACGTACATCTCCAGCAGGCGGTCCAGGACCTCGTAGTCCGGCAGGGAGTCCGTGTCCACCTGGCCCGGGCGCAGCTCGGCGCTCGGCGGCTTGGTGATGGAGTTCTCCGGGATGGGCGGGGTCTCGCCGCGCTCCGCGGCCGCCTGGTTGCGCCAGTTGGCGAGGCGGAAGATCGAGGTCTTGTAGACGTCCTTGATGGGGCCGTACGCGCCGACCGAGTCGCCGTAGAGCGTCGAATAGCCGCACGCCAGCTCGGACTTGTTGCCCGGCGCGAGCACGATGTGGCCCTCTTGGTTGGAGATGGCCATCAGCATCGTGCCGCGCAGCCGGGACTGGAGGTTCTCCTCGGCCAGGCCGGTCAGGCCCAGCGCGCCCATGTACGCGTCGAACATCGGCGCGATCGGCACGGTCCGGAAGTTCAGGCCGGTGCGCCGGGCCAGGTCCTCGGCGTCCGCGATCGAGTGGGCGGAGGAGTAGCGGGACGGCATCGCCACGCCGTGGACGTTCTCCGCGCCCACGGCGTCGCACGCGAGGGCGGCGACGAGCGCGGAGTCGATGCCGCCCGACAGGCCGATCAGGACGCTGCGGAAGTTGTTCTTCACCACGTACGCGCGCAGGCCCGTGACCAGGGCCTTGTAGACCTCTTCGTCGTCGCTGAGGTGCGCGGCCGCGCCGCCCGGCGTCCGCGCCTCGTACGCCGGGAGGGGGTCGGCGGACAGCACGACGCGGTCGATGCGCAGACCGTCGTCCACGACTCCGGCCGGGGCGTCGGCGGCGGCCTCCGGCAGGTCGAGGTCGACCAGCACGCAGCCCTCCTCGAACTGCGGGGCGCGCGCGATCACCTCGCCGTCCCGGTCGACGACGATGGTGTCACCGTCGAAGACCAACTCGTCCTGGCCGCCGGTCATGGCCAGGTACGCGGTGGTGCAGCCCGCCTCCTGGGCGCGCTTGCGCACCAGTTCCAGGCGGGTGTCGTCCTTCTCGCGCTCGTACGGGGAGGCGTTGATCGACAGCAGCAGCCCGGCCCCGGCGGAGCGGGCGGCGGGCACCCGGCCCCCGTCCTGCCAGAGGTCCTCGCAGATGGCGAGCGCCACGTCGACGCCGTGCACCCGGACCACGGGCATGGTGTCGCCGGGCACGAAGTACCGGAACTCGTCGAAGACGCCGTAGTTGGGCAGGTGGTGCTTGGCGAAGCTCAGCGCCACCTCGCCGCGGTGCAGCACGGCGCCGGCGTTGCGCGGCGCGCCGGCCGGCTGGCCGAAGCGCGTCTCGCCCCCGCTGTGGTCGAGGTAGCCGACGAGCACCGGCAGCTCGCCGAACCCCTCGGCGGCCAGCCGCGCGGCCAGCGCGCGCAGCGCGGACCGGCTGGCCTCGACGAAGGAGGACCGCAGCGCGAGGTCCTCGACGGGGTACCCCGTCAGCGCCATCTCAGGGAACGCCACGAGGTGGGCTCCCTGCTCGGCGGAGTGCCGGGTCCAGTGGACGATCGCCTCGGCGTTTCCGGCGAGATCGCCGACGCAGGAGTCGATCTGGTTCAGGGCGAGACGAAGTTGAGCCACGTCCGACAGTGTAATCGTCTGTCTGACGCGATGTGGTGTGAGAGGGGTTACGGTGCCGCCTCCGGCGGGGTTCCTGATGTCGGGCCGGGCCCGGGCCGTCTTTGCCGCCTGCGGCGGCGGGCGCCCTGCGGGCGCGTCCTCAATCTCCCCCAGCTACCGCTGGGAGGTGCCCCCAGACGGGCTTGATTCGGCTGGGCTCAGCCGCTTCAGCCTGTCCGGCGCTTGAGGACACAGCACAGCAGCCCGTCCGGCGCTGGCTGGACATTCGGGAAGGGGCGGGCAGGGGAATGGATCCGCCGCACACCCCCCAACCCCTACCTCCGGTAACCCAGCACCGTCATCATCCCCGCCTCCGAGTGGTAGACGTTGTGGCAGTGGACCATCCACAGCCCCGGGTTGTCCGCGTCGAAGTCGGCCTCCAGGCGCTTGCCCGGCAGGACGATCGCGGTGTCCTTGCGCGGGCCCCCGCCCGGCAGGGCGAACGTGTGGCCGTGCAGGTGCATCGGGTGCCACATCGTCGTGTCGTTCACGAACGCCAGCCGGACCCGCTCACCCGCGGCGACGGGGTAGCGCTGCGACGGCGCGTACCGCCGGCCGTTGATCGCCCAGTCGTACTTCTCCATCGACCCCGTCAGCCTGAACGTCACCGTGCGGTCGGGCCGCCGGTCCGTGAGCCGTACGCTCTCCGCGGCCTTCAGCCGGCCGGCGGTCAGCAGGCTGCCGTCCAGCTCCCGGGGGCGTACGGAGGCGTCGGGCGCCGCGCCCCCGCCCGTACGCAGCAGGCCGAGGGCCGACTGCCTCTTGCCCTCGGCCAGTGCCGTCAGGGGGAAGACGCCGTCCTTCACCTCGACGAGCACGTCGTACCGCTCGCCCATGCCCAGCAGCAGCGCGTCGGTCTCCGCGTGCTCGACGGGATAGCCGTCCGTGTGGGTGACGGTCATGCGGTGGTCGCCGAGGGTCACCCGGAAGGCCGTGTCGCCGCCCGCGTTGACGAAGCGGATGCGGACCCGGTCGCCCGGCCTGGCCTCGAACGTCTCAGGGTCGGCCGCCGTGCGCCCGTTGACCAGGTAGTGCGGGTAGGCCACGTCACCGGCGTCGCCGCCGAGGAGCGGGCTGGTGGCGCCCATCATCATCCTGGAGGGACCGGCGGGCCCGGAGGGCGACGGCTTGGCCGCGCCCATGGACATGCCGCCCATCTTCGACATGTCGTGTCCGCCGTGTCCGCCCGACCCGCCGTGGTCCATGCCGCCCATGCCCCGGCTCAGCTCCGCGAGCACCGCGTCGGGCGTGCTGCCGTCGACCCCGTCCACCCAGTCGTCCAGGACGACGACCCACTCCTTGTCGTACTTCAGCGGCTCCTTCGGGTCCTCCACGATCAGCGGCGCGTACAGCCCCCGGTCCTGCTGGACGCCCGAGTGCGGATGGAACCAGTACGTGCCCGGGTGCGCGACCGTGAAGCGGTAGTCGTGCGACGCCCCCGGCCGGATCGCCGGCTGGGTGAGGTCGGGGACGCCGTCCATGTCGTTGCGCAGCGCCAGCCCGTGCCAGTGCAGGGACGTGGCCTCGGGCAGGTGGTTGGCGAGGGTGACGGCGAGCGTGTCGCCCGCGGTCACCCGGATCTCCTTGCCGGGCAGCCGGTCGCCGTAGGCCCAGGAGTCGACCGTACGGCCGCCGCCCAGGTCGAGCCGCGTCCGGGTGGCCGTCAGCTTCACCGGGCGTACGGGCCCGCCGCCGCGCTTCGCCTCGGCGGCGGCGACCTCCGGCCCGTCGGGGGCGACATAGTCGGCGGGAGGCTTGTCGGACGACGATCCGCTGTCGGAACTCGTGGAACAGGCGGCGAGCAGGCCGCCTCCGGCGACGGCGATTCCCGCGCCGAGCACGGCGCGGCGGGTGGTTGAGCGCATGGGAAGGAGCACCTCGTGGTGTCGGATTCTGCGTACGGGTCGGAGCGCGTACCGCCGCGTACGGGCGCGGCGGAACGCGCTGCTACACACGCAGCACCGACAACCGGGCGAGGGCCTTGTGCCGTGGTGGGGGCGGGATCGGCCACAGCGCGCGCGGCAGCCGCGCGCGGG
>NZ_JAGGOL010000125.1 GCF_018614525.1 Streptomyces sp. ISL-11 | reverse complement strand
GTGCGGTGCGTCTTTCCGTCGCTACGCGACGGAAAGACGCACCGCACTCCGTGCGGAACCGGGACTCCGTCCCGGGAATCTGGGTCACTCCGTGACCCCCGAGTCCAACTCCGTTGGACTCGGGCCCGGATCGCTCCGCGATCCGGGCAACGGACCGCGCTCCGCGCGGTCCTACAGGCTGACTGGGGGCGGGAGTTGGCGCAGTGTCGGTTGACGGTTTCAGGTGGAGTGGGTCCTGACGGTGTGCCGCACGTCTGGAAACGGCCTGCCCGAGAACAGGAGGGAGCCAGAACTGCCTTGGAGCCCACGGTAGCAGGACTGGTCATTTCTGAACAGTTCCCACGACCCGTGTGCGTCATCTTGAGTGAGCCGCTACCTTATGGGGGATCAGGCCACCCCCGACACGGGGGTTGGACGAGCTCCGCTGAGGATGGCGGGCAACTTAATAAACGGCCACAAACTGGCTCGTGCAAGTCTTTCCGGTTTCCGGTAATTCGATTGAAAAACCGGGTTCCAGTGACCGTTAAAGCGCGTGTCGAAAATGTCAGAGCAGCAATTGGAAAGAGGAGCGAATGCCGGGGAAGCTGTTCCCGCATCAAGTGGAAGCAGTAGACGTCGTGCTGAGGGACCTACAGGCACCCGCCGGTGGACCCATGCCGCCCCAGGGACTACGGACACAGGTCTCATTGGGAGATGAACCGGCGTATTCCTCCGGCCTGTTTCATGATTCTGCGTCAGGCGATGGCGGGATGATCCGTGCGGTGGATCGGCCATCGAGGTCCCGTGGCTGCATCGTTGGCCCACATGTACTGCGTGCCGTCCGCTTTGATCGTCATGCCGAAGTCGTACAGCTCGGGACTGCCCGCCGTGATCCAGCGGTCCCAGGCTTCCTCGAGCTCGTCGGCCAGGCGGCGTGGCCCGCCCTGGTCGACGACGGTTGTGCCGTCCCCGAGGGCGGAGAGCACCGCCCAGGAAGCGATGCCGTCGTGGATCCAGGCGTTGAGCCCGTCACCGTCCTCGGCCATGGTGATCTGGACGTCCGGCAGTGCGACGCGCACGGCGAAGCGCAGGTGCCAGTCCTGTTGGAGGGGTTGAAGGTCGCGCACGAAGGGCCGTTTGTCGTCGGCTGCCTGGGTGCCGCGTACCTGGCCGAAGCCGTGGGCGCGGTGGGTGGTGGTGCTGCGGGCCGGCATGAACTGGGCGAGGCCCTGGACCCAGCCGCTGGCCGACTGGCCGTCGTCGGCGACGGTGAGCGCCACGTGTCCCAGCTGCCCCCAGGGGGTGACGATCCTGCCCCCGGGTCGGGTCTGTTCCACCCACGCCCACGGGAGGTACTCCACAGCGTACGTCGAGATGACGCGTTCGTACGGCGCCCCCAGGGGCCAGCCCGCAGCACCGTCCCCAACCTTCACCATGACTCCGGGATGTAGCGCATCCAGGCGCGTGCGGGCCGGCGTCGCGAGGTCCGGGTCTACTTCGACACTGATCACCTGGCCCGGGCCCGTCCGCCACGCGAGCAGGGCGGCGTTCCAGCCTGTGCCGGTGCCCAGTTCCAGAACCCGCTGCCCGGGTTCGAGTAGGAGGGAGTCGAGCATGTCGACCACGACCGCCTGGCAGGACAGGCTCGAGGTCGCCAGCCCGGCGGTGACCTGGGTGACCGCCGCGGCATCCGGGCTGGCGTATACCTCGGCCGCCCAGCGTGCGGCATCGTCACTTCTGTCCACGGGTACGTAGGCGTGGCCGTCCCAGTGCCAGAGGCGGTCCGGGGCGAACTGATGGCGGGGCAGGGCGTCGATGGCCGCGCGGATCCACGGGGACCGGGCGGGCCAGGTGCCACGCCGGGTCATGTCGGCTGCCAGGCGCCGGCGCTCCTTATCGAACTGGGCCACAGCTCCTACTTCTTGTGCTTGCCATCGGAAGGAGGCGGGGGCGGTACTTGTCCGTCCGTGTTCCCGGGGGGCGGCTTGCCCTGCGACGGATCCGGCGGCGGCTTCTCATGCTTGGCCACAGCAGTTCCCCCTTCGGCATCGGAACAGCACGTCCATCGTGACGCACGATCGGGCTGCTTGATAGAAGGCGGGACGGCACGGTGCGTACGAGCGGCACAGAGTCGCCTTCCTCCAGCTGATGCCAGAGGGTCCGCAGCCGCCTCTCGCGCACCGGGCCGCGAGGACGGTACGGGACATGCAGTAGGAGACAACACGCATCGTCCCTGTTCACAGGCCATGCCATGTATCGCTGAGCGCCACTCGTACGTCTCACAACCGGACGACCCGTTCCCCTTCAAGGGAAACGACCACCAGCCCAGAAAACACGGGCCAGAAGGGGAAACATATGCGGGGGAAAGAGCTGTTCCCACATCAGGTGGAGGCGGTCGATGCCGTTCTCCGCGTCCTACAGACGCCCGCCAGCGGGCTCATGCCACCGCAGGGACTGCGGACACAGGTCATCGCCGCCACAGGCTCAGGCAAGACCCTCATCGCCGCTGAAACAGCTCAGAAACTGAGTGCGCGGCGGGTGCTGGTCCTGGTGCCGACGCTCGATCTGTTGGTCCAGACGGCGGCCGCGTGGCGCGAGGGAGGCCGTACGGGGGCGATGGTGGGGGTCTGCTCGCTCCGGGCCGAGGATTCCGACGGCGTGCCGTGTACAACGGATCCGCGGGAACTGGTCGCCTGGGTACAGGGGTCGGAGCGGTTGGTGGTGTTTGCCACGTATGCCGCTGTCGGCCTCGGCATCCTCCAGCGCGCGCATGCGGCAGGGCTGGGGGTGTGGGACCTGATGGTCGTGGACGAGGCGCACCGCACCAGCGGGGACGCGGGCAAGCCATGGGCGGCCGTACACGACCAGGAGAAGATCCCGGCGGTGCGCCGGCTGTACATGACGGCCACGCGCAGGATCTGGGAAGCGCCCGAGGACGCGCGCGGGGACGGGTACGGGCAGCCGCGGCTGATCGCGAGCATGGACCCGGACTCGCCGGTGTTCGGGCCGGTGGCGTTCAAGTTGACCCTGTCCGAGGCCATCAGCCGCGGCCTGGTCGCGCCGTACCAGGTGGTGTGCGTGGATATCGCCGATCCCGAGCTCCACGAGGCTCGTCAGGCGGCCGGCCCCGGCTCCGACGTGGCACGCGGAGCGCGGCTGGCAGCGCTCCAGACCGGCGTGCTGACGGCGGCCACGCAGGAGAACCTGCGGAAGGTCCTGGCGTTCCACAGCAAGGTCAGCGAGGCCGAGGCCATGGCCGCCGGGGTCGTCGACGTCGCGACGCGGCTGCGGGAGGAGGATCCGCGGCGGTTCCCCCAGCCGGAACGGGTGTGGGCCGACTGGCTGTACGGCGAGCACTCCCCCGGCCACCGGCGGGCCGTGCTCACCGAGTTCGCCTCGGACGTCATCGACGACGGGCAGGGGCTCCGGCCGGCCGCGCTGCGTGTGCTCAGCTCGGTGAAGGTGCTGGGTGAAGGCGTCGATACAGCTAATTGTGATGCGGTCGCCTTTTGTGATGCGCGAGGGTCGATGGTCGACATCGTGCAAATGGTCGGCCGCGCCCTTCGCATGAAGCCCGGCGAGGGGAAAATTGCCTCGCTGATCGTTCCAGTATTTCTCGCGCCGGGTGAAAGTCCGGACGAAATGCTGACCTCGGAGGCGTACGGGGCCCTGGCAAAGATCCTTGAAGCGCTCCGCGCGCACGACATCGACACCATCGAAGCGCTCGCCGACCCGCGTGTGCGCAGCGGGAGTTACGGGCCGCAGGAGGAAGCCTGGGCGGGTGAGCCAGGCGCCGGCGATGGCGGCCAAGAGCAGGTGGAGGGTGAGCAGCTCCCGAGTGGGCCCGCGCGGGAGCTGCTGAAGTTCTCCACGCCGCGGGATCCGGCGATGCTGGCGCGGTTCGTGAAGCTGCGGGTGATCGAGCCGGAGAACGCGTTCTGGCGGCGCGGGATCGAGGCGTGCGTGCGGTACGTGAAGGAGACCGGGACCGAGGAACTGCGGGTGTCCTACGACTTCGTCACCCCCGACGACTGGTCGCCGGGCGGATTCCCGCTGGGGACATGGCTGGCGGACCAGCGCAGGTTCAACAAGGCCGGACACCTCGCCCAGCCCCGTGTCGCCGAGCTGGACCAGCTCGGGATGGTGTGGTCGCACCAGGAAGTCGCCTTCGACGAAGGGCTCGCCGCCGCCCGCGCCTGGGCAGCGGTGCACGGGCACTTCCTCCCGCCGGCCACCGCCGTCTGGGACGGCTACCCGGTCGGGACCTGGGCGAAGAACATGCGAACGGCCGGCAGGCTGGCGGACCGAATCCGTGAGCGCCGGGAGGCCGGCCTCCTTGTCGAGTCCACCACCAAAGTTCTGACCGAGGCGCGGCGCGAGGCCCTGGAGGACATCGACCCCGGATGGTGCCCTGCCTGGGACACTGGGTGGCAGCGCTGCTTCCGCCTCACCCAAGCCCACCTCCAGGCAGGCGGGACAGCACCGGCCGTGCCCGGCGAACTCCTGGTCCAGGGAGAAGACCTCGGCCGCTGGGTGATGTCCTGCCAGCTCGGGTGGGACGCTCTCCAACCCGCTCAGCAGTGGCTGTGCGAGAACGTCCTCGGCATCACCGAGGCCATGGAGGAAGAACGGCCCGTGAAGCGGACCCAGGAGGACAAGTGGGCGCTCAACCTCTGCGCAGCACGCCAGTTCCACGCCCGTGAGGGTCATTTGAACGTCTCCCGAAAGCACGTCGAGCGTCTGGCGCCGGAGGACGGCCTGCCTAGCCGTCAGGACGGCGCTGAGAGGTCCGAGGCGGTAAAGCTCGGCATGGTGCTCGACAACATTAGGAAACGAGCCGACAAACTCACCGAACAACGCCGGGCCGACCTCGACACCCTCGGCATGCGCTGGACCACCACCACGGCGGGCAGGCGGAAGTAGTGATCTTCCAGGGACATAGCCAGCCTGCGGCTATGCGGAGAGACCGGTCAGGCCGGAACGGCGGTGTTGGGGCGACCCGTCACCGTGGGCGCCTCCACGGCCGACCTCCTCAAGCAGCACCTGGCGCGCCATGTTGCAGCCGTCCGGGCCTGCACGCCGAGCCTGACTAGCTGTGCTTAATCCCCTGATCAATGACGCTCGGTGAGCGGAGGCTGGGGAAGTGTCGCCGGTCACGCATTTCCCCAGCTTTCGGCTCTGTCGCAGATCTTGGATGCTGTTGGTGTCTTGTGATGTCAGATCTCAAAGGAACAGAGGGCGACACTGTCCGTTTCGACGCGGATCTCCACCCAGGCGCCGTCGCTGCCTTCAGGGAGCGGCGCGGCGACGTCGAACATGACGTGCGCGCCACATACCTCCAGGGTCGCCACGTCGTCGTCGTGCAGGGCAAGCCTGCCACGCAGGACCACGTGATCGCGTTCCTGCCAGAGACCCGGTTCGGCAAGAGCGGCAGCCTGCGTGTTGCGCCCCCAGAGAATGTCCTCGTCCACGGTCCACTCGACGTGGTGCCGGTGGTCCGCCGACTCCGGACCATCGCGCCAGAGCACCACGGCGGTTCCGACGGGCGAGTGAACCCGAACCTTCCCCGACTGCTCCACGATCCCGCCCCGGCCAGCTGTGGATGGCCGTCCATCACAAGATCACCAACAGTCTCGATCTTGTGATGCTGGGTAGACCGAAGCTCGCCCTGACGTCGATCCCCCTTAAACGGCCTGCTCGGAATGCCGTGTCATGCTGGCCGACCACGGGCGATCGTGATCGCCATCGCTGCAAGCAGAAAGGGACACGATGCGAATCCCATGGCGCCGACGGTCGGCCGGGCGGTCACGGCGGCTCCTCGACATCGCGGGTGTTAAGCCAGGGCCGGTGGACAACACCGACGACTTGGACGTCTGCCGACAGGTCGCCTTTCGGGCAGCCCAGCGGGACCACGGCGCGACCGCTGAGGTTCTGGCGGTCGTCGAGGAACTGCTGAAAGATGATGCCGAGTACGAGTTCGTCGTCGCGTTCCTGGAGAACCTCCAGAACCTCGTGTCCCACGGCCTCGACACGCTTCGGTCTCCTGACGAGATACGTCTGCTGCTCGGACCCCGAAGCGCGATCTGCTGGGACACCGTGAGCGATTTCTGGGCTGCGGTAGCTGACTGGCGCATTCGCACCGGCGTGCCGCTGGAGTCTGCCGCCCCCCTCCTTGATGTCCAGAACGAACCCCTGCGAATGCTGCTGTGGACGGCGAGCAGAACACTCTCCACGGGCGAGAAACTCGGGATCGCTGACGCTGTGCGCTACGAGAAGGCCGTCGGGTTGCCTATCCCTGGCTACAGCCACATCGCGGTCGCACTGCGCATCACGGGGCAGGGCAGACCCTGACCCGGCAACGGGGGAGGACGCCAACACTCAGACCTCACAAGATCAGCGACAGAGCCGAATTACGTGATCGTCCACAGAGAGATTGGGTGAACCAACTGCAAGCCGCATCGGCAGACGCGATGCTGCCCGGCGGGGATGCTGTTTGCCGGCGGGTGCTGAGGTGTTCGTTGGAGCGCGCTGGATCACGTCACGGCGGGCAGCATGGTTTTCGGGTCGGGTCGGGTCAGGCGAGGGCGCCCAGGGCAGCGCAGCTCAGGATGAGTCGTCCCCGACCAGCCGAAGGACAGCGTCAAGGCCCCGAACCTCGCCGGGAGCGGCTCCGGCAGGGAGCACATAGGCGCGCAGTCCCGCGCTGACGGCTCCGCCGTCTTTGGCGGGGTGATCTCCCACCATCAGGGTTTCGGCCGGATCGACGCCCAGCTCGCCGCACGCATGCTGGAACAGCAGCGGGTCGGGCTTCTCCGTTTCGAACTCGAAGGAGTGGGTCCAGGAGGAGAAGTAGCGGTCCAGGCCGCGATGAGCGAAGGTGGCCCGCAGGTCCCAGCCCACATCGCTGACCACTCCCATGGCCACGCCGTCGCGCCTCAGCTGGATCAGCGTGGACTCGCTGTCTGTATACGGCACCCAGTGTTCGGGAGCTTTGAGCTGCTCATAGAGCAGCTCTGCCACCGGTGCCAGCTCCGGGACTGAGGCATACCAGGTGGTAAAAGCGTGCCGATGGGCTTTGGCCGAAACGTCCCGCGCTCGCTGAGCCACCACGACTTCGGGGTCCGACAGGCCGGCTTCGAGCCCGCTCAGCAGCACGTCCATCGCTGCGTCGTCTACCGGCCGCGCTAACGCCGCTCGGATTCTGTCTGCATACGTTCCGATCTGGAACAGCGTGCCGGAGAAGTCGAACAGCACAGCGCGCACAGCAGGCGGTGCTTCTCGCGAGTCGGTGGTGACGCGGATGGGGCCTTCAGGGCCGCAGACAGGAATCATCCGATCTTCCTACCTCACCCCTCGGGAGGAGGGGTAGATGCCGCTTCTGCAGGTTGAACGCCACGAGAATCTCGGTCCACCCCACCGTGTCGGCCTCTCGTGGGGCACCAACCAGCGGACTTTCCACGCCGCAACGCAGCGTTACTGGTCGAGAGATATGGCACGGCTTCTGACCGGGAGCTACACGCGGGTCGATTGTCAGTGCCCTCTGCTCTCATCCGTTCATGGCCCCTTCGACCGTGCCGGCGCCGCGGCTGTCCCGTATCGCGCACCTGCTGGTGATCAGCGATGACCGGCGGATACTGCTGTGCCGCACCGGCGAGGTAGCGGCGCCTGGCGCTTGGTGCCTGCCGCATCTCGTGCTGTCCGCCGGGGCTCTGCCCGAGGAGCAGCTCCGGCAGCTGCTCGGCTGTCTGCCCTGTACGGCGCCGTGCGGCTACGGGGCCCTCATCGGGCACCGGTGGGCGCCGGACGGCGCGAGCAGCACCGCATCTACGTCCTGCGCGCGCAGCCGGGTGCTGCCGCGGGCCCGGTTGGCTGTGCGGGCCCTTTCACGGCCTGGTTTCCGCTGCGGGACCTGCGGTGGGACTGCGGGTTCTGGGGCGAGGTGGGGCGACTTGCCGAGGGGTGCGTCGAGGGTTGGCTGCCGGACGGCGTGATCCGCCTGGAGTGGCAGTGACGCTCTGTACGGCCTCAGCCGGTGGGCAACCAGGGTGATCTGGCGGCGACACGCCCAGCGGCCGCCCGTAGCGGCCCCTGCGATGTGGTCGCCTGTTCGTAGGTGGAACACCAGACCGATATGAGGAGGTGTTGCATGACCCAGACCACCGAGGTCGTGCGCGCTTTCCGTTTCGCTCTCGACCCGACCGCCGCCCAGGTCGCCGCGTTCAAGCGCCACGCCGGGGCCGCCCGGTGGGCGTTCAACCACGCGCTGGGCGTCAAGATCGGCGCTCACCGGCAATGGCGCGGTGACGTCGACGCCCTGGTGGCGGGCGGGATAACGGAGAAGGACGCCCGCAAGACCGCCCGGCTGGAGCTTCCGAAGAAGCTGCAGATTCAAAAGCACCTGAACGCGATCAAGGTGACAACCGACGGCTCCAGGTACCTGAGGGGTCCCTCGGTCCGCACCGGCCGTGCCCGTGGTGGCACGAGGTGGGCACCTACGCCTTCCAGAGCGCGTTCCAGGACGCTGACGCGGCGTTCAAGAACTGGCTGGACTCCCTCACCGGGCGGCGGGCCGGCCGCAAGGTCGGCTACCCCCGGTTCAAGTGCAAGGCCACCGCACGGCCGTCCGCACGCACGGGTGCTTCGTCGTCGACGATGACGACCGCGCGCCCGCGCTGGTGCGACCCACGCACACACTCGAACTTCTCCACCGTGCTCTGCGTGGCGGCGGTGTGTGGCTTTGTTCACGAGAACCGACAGCACCTGTACACGAGTTTGGGCAGCACTCGAAGCTCTGCAGAAATCGAACAGTTCATGACTTCAGGCAGCACGGGCCCCTGCCGAGAGTTCAGCAGGGGCCCACGGTGCAGAAAGCTGCGGAGGGCCGGGACCTGTCCTCGATGAGCGGCATGCCGGCCGACATCAGCTACCGTCTGCTGCCGGTCTGACGGCCCGGCCTCACTTCAGATGCCGGGTGAAGAACTGGGCCGCGGCGTCCCCCGCGAACTGCGGGACGCCGGTGTGGCCGCCCATGTTGGCGTGCAGGGACTTCTCCTTGGAGCCGAAGGCGTCGAACAGGTCCAGGGCCGTCTGCCGGTCGTTCCCTTCGTCGTCCCACTGCAGCAGGACGTGCAGCGGAATGGTGACCTGGCGGGCCTCCTCGAACATGGCGCGAGGCACGAAGCTCCCGGCGAACAGAACGGCGGCCGAGATGCGCGGCTCGACCACCGCCAGGCGGATGCCGATGGAGATCACTCCCCCTGAGTAACCGACCGGTCCGCCGATCTCGGGCAGCGAAAGGAGGGCGTCCAGGGCGGCCTGCCATTCCGGGACCGCCTTCTCGACTAGCGGGAGGATGAGGGCGTCGACGATCTCGTCGCTGACCGGCTCGCCGGCCTCCATCGCCCGGCGCAGGTCGGCGCGGGCCTGCTCGGCGGCGGCCCATCGGGGGCGTTCACCGCTTCCGGGGAGCTCGATGGTGGCCGTGGCGAAGCCATCCGCCGCGGAGTGCCGGGCCCGAGCCACCAGCCGGGGGTACATCTTGCGCAGCCCGAGGGGAGGGTGGCCGAGCAGGATCAGCGGCACCGGTGCGGATGCGGATGCGGATGCGGATGGGGGCATCCACAGGATGCCGGGGATGTCACCGAGGGTGAATTCGCGTTCGAGGACGCCGTCGTCGAGGCGCTGCTCGGAAGTGAATTGCATGGTCGTGCCTTTCGGGAGTGCTCAGAGCGGCGCTCCCGGACGACCTATCTATCGTCCGACCGTGACCCCGGAGGGGAGCACCCATGTCGATACTGCGTTCACGGGTACCACCTCCTCGTTCTCTCGCACGGCCTCCGAAAATGTAGCAGTGGTGCCCTCGTCCGCCTAGCGGGTTTTTGCGGAGTCTCCGTGGCCGGATGTCACGGAGACTCTGCGCTTGGCGGTCGCCGGGGTGGCGATGCCGCCGGCGAGTTCGTCGAGCTTGCGGGCGACGGCGTCGCTGCCCCTGATGCCCTGGACGCCGGCTGCGGGCGACTGCGCCGCCGACTCGGCCACCTGGCGCCGGCAGCTGTGGACAGACGCCACGCCATCGGCGCCATCGCTCGCCCGGCTCGGTGGTGCCATCACCGGACGCATCGTTGCTGACCGGCGTCGCTGGTCACGTGCCTCGGAGGAACTCCGCCGTCTCCAGGTCCAGCCCGGCGGCCAGCTCGCCCATCCGCAGCTTCTGCTCCGCGCTCAGCCCCAGCACCTCGTCCTGGGCGACGCCCTCCAGCGCCGAGGCAGCGAACCCCTGCGCGACCGCCTCCAGCGCGCGACTCATCGCCTCGTTGGCCGTATCCAGATCGCCATCATCCGCGTCATGCAGGGCGATTCCGTATGCCTCCGCGGCCCGCCCGACCAGACGCTGGAACGCCTGGGCACGGTGCAGATCACCGGCGTTGTATCCCCGTGCGAGATCTGCCACGAGCTCGCGCCCCGCCGGACCGGTGTCACCGCTCACGACCAGAACAACGACACGGATCCCCACGACGTTCTGCTCCACCGGACGACCGACGGAACGGACAGGATCCGGGGCGCCCGCGCGCTGTCCCGGCCGGGAAGTGGTCAACGGATGAGGGCCTGCCGCCAAGGCATCTGGGGCGTGTCTGACGGGTCGGTAACGGGCCTGGACCGTAGAGGAGATTCAGTTGCCGGTATCTTCGGCGAGGGTGTGGGCGACAAGGGCGTTGGCGTGGCCGTGCCCCAGGCCGTGTGCGGTCTTGAGCCAGGTGACGAGCTCCATGTGCTTGGTCAGCGGGGAGGAGCGGATGAGGTCTTTCCACTCCGCGACCGGGCGGCCGTACTTCTTCTCGATGGAGGGGAAGTAGCTGGCAGGGCCTTTGACTGCGGCAGTCATGTCGGAGGTTCTGTCCTTCTGTCCGTGTGTGTACCGCGGCTGGGGAACTTCGTCAGCGGACGACGTCGAAGACGTTCTTCTGCAGGCCGTTGGCGTAGGCCTCGTGCTCGACGAGCTTCAGCTTCTGGGTGTCCTTGTCCGTGGCGCTGAACAGGCGCTTGCCCGCGCCGAGCAGGAGCGGGAAGACCAGCAGGTGGTAGCGGTCGATCAGACCGGCGTCCGAGAGGGCCCGGTTCAGCGAGGCGCTGCCGTGGACGATGATCGGGCCGCCCTCGGTCTCCTTCAGCGCGGCGACGTCGTCGAGCGAGCGCAGGATCGTGGTCTCGCCCCAGTTCGACACGAGGTCGTCCTCGGTGAGGGTGGTGGAGACGACGTACTTCGGCATCACCTTGTAGTCGGCGAAGTCCGCCATGTCGGGCCACACCGGGCTGAACGCCTCGTAGCTGGTGCGGCCCAGCAGCATGGCGGTGGCTTCCTTCTGCTCCCGGCCCTTGATCTCGAACGCCTCGGGCAGGAACTCCGTGTGCTTGAAGGTCCACCCGGAGTTCCGGTACCCGGGCTCGCCGCCAGGGGCCTCCACGACACCGTCGAGCGAGATGAACGCGGTGCTGATCAGGGTACGCATTTTCGGGTTCCTCGGTGTCTCGTGTCTGGGTGCAAGAAGGTTCAGCGGGTGCGTGCTTCGGTCGTACTCGTTGCCGCGCTCCAGCCGTGGTCTTTGACTGCCGGCCGCGGAGAAACTCATGGGTCGTCGACCGCCCGTCGGGGGGCCGGGGTGAAACGGCTAGTTGGCCCGTTCGTGACGGAGGAGGACCACCTGGGAGTCGAAGGTCCTGGCCTCGGTGAGCATCAGGTCGAACCGCTGGTGCGGGGTGGCGAAGACGGGCTTGCCGCCGCCGAGTACGACGGGGTGGACGAAGATCTGGTACTCGTCGATCAGCTGGTGCTCGGTGAGGTAGCCGGCCAGCGTGGAGCCGCCGAACAGCAGCAGGTGCGCGCCGCTGTCCTTGAGGGCGGTCAGCTCCTCGACCACGTTGGTGCTGATGACGCGGGTGTTCCAGTCCGCCTCGGTCAGCGTCGAGGAGACGACGACCTTGGACGCCTTGCGCCAGACAGGCGCGAAGGCGAGGTCGTGCTCGTGGGAGGAGAACTCCTCGGCGCGGGGCCAGAAGCCGGACATCATGTCCCACACCACGCGGCCGTACAGGAAGATGTCGGCGCTGTTGGTGAGGCTCTGCGAGTAGGCGGACAGTTCGCCGTCCATGCGGGGCCAGTCGAACTCCCCGTTCGGGCCCTCGATGAAGCCGTCCAGCGACTGGTGCACGAAGTGCGTGATCTTGCCCATGAGTATCGGGTCCCCTGGCGACAGATGTCCGGACGGCAGTTGACCGCCCCTTGTGTACGATGTCCACATTCGGAGGGTGCGGTGCTCCTCGCCCCCGAGTGATCATGCGAAAGCCTAGACGACTTAAGTGGATGCTGTCCACATTGGAGGCGGCGGCCATGGCGGCGACCGGGAACGGCAAGCCCAAGCGGGACACCTACCGCCACGGCGACCTGCGCAACGCACTCATCGACGCGGCCCTCGAACTCGCCCGCCAAGGCGGCCCGGAGGCCGTCGTGCTGCGCGCCGCCACCAGGCAGGCCGGAGTCGTCCCCAACGCCGCCTACCGGCACTTCGCCGACCGCGACGCCCTGCTCCACGCCGTCTCCCAGGCCGCCATGGCCCAGGTCGCCCGTACCATGGAGGCCGAACAGGCCGCCCTGCCGCCCGCCGAGGACCCAGTGGCCGCCGCCCGGGCCCGCTTCCGTGCCGTCGGCACTGGGTACCTCCGCTTCGCCCAGGAGGAACCCGGCCTGTTCCGCACCGCCTTCCACGTCCCCGGCGACATGACCCACGCCGCCGCCGACACCGCCGCGGGCATCACCGGCAAGACCCCCTTCGAGCTGCTCGGAGAAGCCCTCGACGGCCTTGTGGACACCGGGCTCCTGGCCGAGGACCGGCGCCCCGGAGCCGAGTTCCTCGCATGGTCGGCCGTCCACGGCCTCGCCGTCCTCCTCATCGACGGCCCCCTCCGCGGCCTCCACCCCACCCAGGCCCATGACGCCGGCCAGCATGTCATCGACATGATCGAACGCGGCATCTGACACCACCAGGGGCGGCAGAAACCCTCAACACCCTCGACCCGTCAGACAGGCTCTAGTACGGTCCGCCACACCGAGCCGGTCACCGTCGGCGACGCGCGACAGCACTCCGGCTCACCGGGAATGAGAGAGATGCGACAGGCGAGCACTTTCCCTGCCGCGAGCCAGGCACCGCACCGTGAGCCGGCAACCGGCCCGCAACAACCCGCCCAGGGACCACGGCCAGACCGGAGCACTCCGGCCCGGCACCCGGTCAGGCCACCGCATCGTCCCCATAACGCCACGGGTACCACCGGCCGGCGGTACCCGCCCCCGCCAACACCACCCAACCCGGGAGTGCCGGTCGCACTCGGCTATGCGGCGAAGCCGATGTTGGTGATGTACTCGCACTGGCCCCGCTGGCTGCCCAGGTCGGGCAGGACATCGGCGGTCCACGCGTCGTCGAGGCCTTGGTGGTCGCCGGCCGCCCAGGAGCCGACGATCTTGTCCCAGCGGCGCACGTTCATCGTCCGGACTCCACCACGCGCTGGAGCGGGCGCGGCGCGCCGGACTGGTTGAGGGAGTGGATCTCCACCCGGGTGCCGCACAGGCAACGACCTGTGCGGGTACCCCAAGCGGCGAACCGGGGAGCGGTCAGCGAGCACGCCGTGATGAGACCCGGCCCGTCCACGAATCCCGCGCCGTGGCTGCCCCCCCCCACGCTGTTTCAGCGGTTCGCGAAAGTCCAGGCCCCGTGTGTTGCAGCGTGATCCAATAGGGGATGACATCGTTCTGGACTGGCAAACGGGTACGCCTGCGCGGTATCGAGCCTGACGACTGGACGGCATTCATGCGTTTCGCCGAGGACGAGGAGCGGTTGGGAGACCTGCTGCACCCGCCCCGTTCTGCCGAGGGGTTCCGGGCCTGGGCAAAGGAGCAGGCTGTTGCCGGCTTCGATGGCGACCGCTTCCAGTTGGCGATCGAAGCCGTCAGTACGGGGCAGATAGTCGGTGCTGTCGGCTCGCATCACGCTGAGCTACATTCGGGCTGGTTCGAGTACGGCGTCACGATCGGCTCTGATCACCGGGGTGAAGGCTATGCGGCAGAGGCCGCTGTGCTGCTGCTGCGCTTCATGTTCGCCGAACGGCGCTATCACAAGTGCCAAGCACGGGTCTTCGCACACAACGATGCCTCGCTGGCACTTCAACGTCGGCTCGGTTTCATCGAGGAGGGTCACCTCCGCGATCACGTGTTCCTCGCCGGCCAGTACCACGATGTTGTCATGATGGGCCTGCTCGCTGACGAGTTCGCCCAACTGCACTCGATGGACGATGTCAAGGACCACCCCGCCCCCGCCGCGGCGAAGACGGCGCCCGCGCCCTCCGATGCCATCGGCCCCATGGCAGCCCTCCCGGCGTCCATCGACCGCGCCGACACCGACACCGGTATGGAAGCCACCGGCTCCGCTGGCTGAAAGATCCCGGCGAAGAAGATATCCGCGCGCAGCGGCGGACGGAGCGGGACGAGGAAAGAAGGCTGCGTCCCCGGCGAAACACCGGACCGGGTGAGCCCCACAGAAACCCGGGAGCCAGGAACCCCTCCAGCTCCTGGCAGACCCCGGATGACATGTCGGTCGAGCCTCAGTTGTCACACCTGCTGTGTACGGTCGTGTCATCCGTCGAGGAGGGGGTACCGGGGTGGCATTCAGGATCGACTTGACGCTCGACTGCGCGGACCCTACTCGGCTCGCGGAGTTCTGGAAGCTGGCGCTGGGATACGTGGACGAGCCTCCGCCGGCTCCGTTCGCCACCAGGGAGGAGTGGCTTCAGCAGTTCGACCTCTCCGAGGACGATGCGGAGGACGGCGCCTGGCTCTGCGACCCGGCCGGTGCAGGCCCTCGGCTGTTTCTTCAGCAGGTGCGAGAGCCGAAGGTGGCGAAGAACCGGCTCCACCTGGACGTCCGTGTTACCGGCCAGGACAGCGCAGGCGATCGATGGGCCGTGATCACCAGGACAGTCGGGCGGCTGGCAGCGGCCGGAGCCACCGTGCTGCGGGAAGTCCAGGATCACCATGTCGTCATGGCCGATCCCGAGGGTCACGAGTTCTGCGTCTGCTGAGCTCGTCCTTCACCTGCATCAGGGTCGCCGGACAGAGAAACGGCCTCCGTCTGATCATGTGCTCCGACCAAGGAATACACGTGATCACGACGAAGGCCGTTTCCCTGCGAACCCCGAGGTGAGTGACCTAGTTCGAGGAGTATTTCGACTCATCGATAGCCTTCGTCTTCATGACGCGCGCTTGGATCTTGCCGATGCTGTTTGTGCTCTGCGGCTCAGTCGTTGCGACTGGGCTGATCTTCAGCGGGACCCCTGGCGCAGCCGCAGCACTCCTGCTGGTGTTTGTGCTGCTCGCAGGCGTGAACTCGCCTCTTATTTTCCCGAGGTCGATCGGTGCGCTGGAGGCACACCGCCGCAACGCGGTCGACGGCCGGCCGGTCGTCTTCTGGCGGCCGGGCTGCAAGTACTGCCTCCGACTGCGCATCCGGTTGGGCCGTGGCGCCCGCGAAGTGCATTGGGTCGACATCTGGCGTGACCCGGCTGGAGCGGCAGTGGTGAGGGCAGCCAACGATGGCAATGAGACCGTGCCGACTGTCGTCGTGGCGGGTCAGCCGCATGTCAACCCTGATTCTGAATGGGTGCGCGAACAACTTTCTCGCTCCGCGTGATGGGAGCGGTGCCTTATCGGAGAGACGTCCGCAAGAGCTGCAGCACCCACCGACTCTGCCCTGAGGTGAACTCGGCCCACCGCTCGCCTAAGACGCTTCCCAGAGTTCCCAGTCGACCTGTCAGCGGCGGGACGTCACTTTCATCCATGTCACCGTCGGCAGCTCGCGCGCCCACGAGTGGGAGAAACGCTTGGCGTCGAAAACCAGGGCGTGGGCGCCGTGGTGCAGGAGTTGGGCAGTGAGGGTGTGCAGGATGGTCGTGCTGCCGCCGCCGCTCCCGGTGCAGACGAGGCTGCACGCGGCGGCACCCAGGTCGAAGCGACCGGCTGCCCGTCCGTCCCAAGGCCGATCAGCGCCGCCGATTCGGGCAGCGCCTCCAGCTGCTCGCGGATGCCGGGGTCGGTCAGGCTAAGAGCTCCGGGAGCTCGGTCGTCGTGGGCGTGGGCGTCATGGTGCGGTGTTCCTTCCGGTGGTGGGTTCTTGGTGAACCGAGGCGTTCTCCAGGGCGGGGTCATCGTGGTGGCTGAACCGGACAGGGCCCGGTTCGCGGTCTTCGGCGGCAGGGCCCGGGGGCCGTCAGTTCAGGTCGGTGGTGCCGAAGGCGGCGCGGAGCCGGTTGCGTGCCCAGCGTTTGAGGTCACCGACGCGGTAGAGGAACTCGGCGCCGCGCTTGTCGACGTGGGCCGGGAAGGTCGGATCGTTCTGGCGGCCCGGCGCAGGGCTTTGAGACTGGCGGTTGCCGGCAGGTGCCGCTCGAACGCCTCGCGAAGTCCCACCGCCCGGCCGTCGTCGACCGAGGCCGGGTTCGCCCACGACGTCGCCGCGGCGGTGGTGCCGACCGGGCCGGCGGCCGGCGGTGTGCTGTTCCAGGCGTCGGTGAAGAAATCGCCGGCGACGCCCGCCTCTTCCTCGGCTTCGCCTCGGGCGACCCGGGCGGCTGCCGCTCCAACCTCTTGTGCAAGGACGTGCTGGTCCAGCAGGCACCCCGCCGGGCGGCGGCCGTGGAGCGGCGCAGACGGTGCACCGATGCGTGGTCACCTGCGCTGAGGTGTCCTTACTACCTTCCTTCGGGTGATTGACGCCGATTGTCGCTATGAGGTGATTTACCGCCGCTATGGTGATCCGGTCGGGGAGGGGTCCGGCCGGTGCGGGGGTGGGGATGGAGCTGGAGTACTGGCTTGAGCGGGGCGCCGTGGCGTTCCGGGAGTGGGCGCGGACGTACGGGGAGTTCGCGGGCCATCCCGCGACGGCGGTGGACGAGGCGGCGTTCGAGGTGGCCTTCGAGGAGCTGACCGCTCGGCTGCGCGGCAGCTACCCCTTCTTCCATCCCTGCTACGCCGGGCAGATGCTCAAGCCGCCGCATCCGGTCGCGGTCGCCGGTTACGTGGCCGCCATGCTGGTCAACTCCAACAACCATGCCCTGGACGGGGGTCCGGCGACCTCCGCCATGGAGGAGGAGGTGGTCGGGCAGCTGGCGGCCATGGCCGGGTTCGCCGATCACCTCGGGCACCTGACCAGCAGCGGTACGCAGGCGAACCTCGAGGCGTTGTTCGTCGCCCGCGAGAGCCGGCCCGGTGCGGGCGTGGCCGTCAGCAGCGACGCCCACTACACGCACACCCGGATGTGTCACCTTCTGGGCATCCCCGTGCAGACGGTGCCGGTGGACGACCGAGGGCGCATGGACGTGAGCGAGCTGGAGCGGCTGCTGTGCGCCGGGGACGTCGGGACGGTCGTGGCCACCACGGGGACGACGGCGTTCGGCGCCGTCGACCCGCTGCACCGCATCGTTCCGCTGGCGCGCCGGTACGGGGTGCGCGTCCACGCCGACGCCGCTTACGGCGGGTTCTTCAGGCTGCTCGCCGACGGTGAAGCGCAGTTGCTGGCCCCGGAGACCGGCGATGCCCTGCGGGCGGTGGCCCGGTGCGACTCGGTGGCGATCGATCCGCACAAGCACGGCCTGCAGCCGTACGGTTGCGGGGCGGTGCTGTTCCGGGATCCTGAGGTCGCCCGGTTCTTCCGGCACGACTCGCCCTACACCTACTACACGTCCCGCCGGCCGCACCTGGGGGAGATCAGCCTCGAGTGCTCCCGCTCGGGGGCCGCGGCCGCCGCTCTGTGGCTGACGCTCAGGCTGCTGCCGCTCACCCGCGAGGGGCTCGGAGGAGTGCTCGCCGCCGGGCGGCGCGCCGCCCTCCGCTGGGCCGAACTGATCGGCGCCAGCCCGTACCTGGAGGTGTACCAGCCGCCCCAGCTCGACATCGTGACGTACTATCCGGCGTCCGCGGCGGACGCGCCGTCCCGGCTGTCGCTCATCGCTGCCAGGAGCAGTGAGGTGATGCGCCGGGGGATGAACACCAAGGAGGAACCCGTTTTCCTCAGTGTCGCCCGGGTCCCCGCCGCAGAGTTCACCGCGCGGCGCGCGGATGCCGTAGCGGACAGCGACCACACCCGGGTCCTGCGCAGCGTGCTGATGAAGCCGGAGAGCGAGCCGTATCTGGAGCATCTGCACCACCGGGTGGAGAAGCTGGCCAAGGCGGCGTGCGCCGACCTGCGGGGGGACGGCCGATGAGCCTGGAGCGGGATGGCGTGGTTCCGCCGTGGACGACGTCGCCGGCGCCGCTGGCCCTGGCCGCCGACTCACGCGTCCCGTCTCTCGTCGTCGGTGCGGCGACCGCCGACTACGAGCGCTATTTCCGCATCGTGCGCGGCGCGCCGGACCTGGTCTCCTGGACGCGCGACGTGCTGCGGCTCCAGAGCGCCGTCCTCGCCGACCTTCCGGCGACCGGCCTGGACGCTCCCCAGCGCGCCGACGTCCTGACCGGCCTGCTGCACGCCTCCCACGTCACCCTGACCGCGTGGCTGCGGACGCGTTCGCTGCCGGACGAGCCCCCGGCCGGGGCCACGGCCGGGGCCACGGCGGCGGGCGCGGCGGCGGGCGCGGGTACGCCCACCGGTGGCCCGGTCGGTGACGACCACGGCGATGCACTGCGCCGCTGGAAGCTGGGGCACCAGCTCTTCCACCTCCTGCTGGCCGCCATGAACAGTGTTCTGGACGACACCCTCACCCAGGTGCGCGGAGCGCACTGGGCATCGGTCTGCCGCGACTTGGAGCGGCTGCGGGCGCTCTACGACGCGGCCACCGCCGCCATGGCCTACGCCTCGGACTTCCCCGCGTCCGTCTACCGGGACGACGTACGGCCCACGATGGAACCGCCGTTCCTGGCCCCGGGGTTCTCCGGGGTCCTCAACCGGGAGCACCAGGTGATGGCGGAGCGGATGCGCGCGCTGAGGGACGCGCTCGGGGAGCTGCCGCGCACGGTACCCGTCGCCGCGCTGCGCCGCGCGGAAGCACTGCTCCGGGCGGCGCAGCGGCGCAATCGCAGGGCGCACGCGGCGATCTGTGAGCGCTGCGTCCCCGGTGGCGCCTCGCTCCTGCAGCAGCACAGGGCCGGCACCGGGGAGCGGCCGTGGGAGAGCTGACCGGGCACACGAGCGGTGTCGCCGGCGCCGTGGGAGACATCGAGGGCATCGACGCGGGCACCGGCCTGCGGCTGCTGGCCGAGCTGGTCGACGAGGCCGTATGGCTCGATCACTGCCCGTTCCTGAGCGCGTCGTTTGGGCCGGGACCTGCCTGGCTGCGGCATGAACCGGTGTCCGCCTGGCAACCGCTGCCGCAACCCCCGCCCGGTCACCGGCCGCCTCCGCCCGGCCCTGGTCGCGTCTGCGTGTCCTTCGCCCCCGAGCACGGGGACAACGCCCGCACCTGGGCCCGGACGCACGGTTACCGGTTGCTCGCCCCGGACCCCGCCGTCACAGCCCGGGCGGCCGACAAGATCAGCGTCACCGGGTTGTTCGCCGAGGCCGGCGTCCCCGTACCGCCCTTCCTGGTGATCCCCGCCATGGACCGCGAGCCGGCCGAGGCCTACTGGGACGGCCGGTGGTCCCGGGCGGTCGCCCAGCGCAGGGAGAACAACCTCATCGGTCGCGGCACGGTGCCCGTCGCCGGGCTGCCGGGACTGCGAGCCCGTCTGGAGGCGTGGCCGGACGAACCCGTGAAGCTCAGCCGGTTCGCCCCGGGTATCTCCTTGACCGTCAGCGCGTGCGCGGGCCCGGACCGGACCGTCGTCTCGGCGGTCTCCCACCAGTTGGTCGGGCTGCCGGAGACGGCTGCCTCCTGGGGCGCACACTGCGGCAACCAGCTGGTCGGCCCGGACGATCTGCCCGCCGGGCTGTATGCGCAGGCGCGCTCGGCCGCGCATCGCGTCGGTGACGTCCTGCGGGCGCGCGGCTTTCGCGGCGTCTTCGGCCTGGACCTCGTGGAGGAGAACGGCCGGCTGCTGGCCGTCGAGGTCAACCCGCGCTTCCAGACGGTGGTCTCCCTCGTCCAGGCGGTCGAACGGGCGGCTGGGCTGCTGCCCTGCCTGGGGCTGCACATCCTGTCCTTCCTCCTGCCCGCCCTGCCCCCTTCGGTGGCCAGGCCCTTCCCGCCGGGGCCACGCCCCAGCCAGCTCGTCGTGCACGCCGGCTCCGGCAACACCATGCACCGCCTGCCCGCCACCGGGCGCTATCGCCGGGACGGTGAGAAGGCGGCCGGGCCGCTGCCCGGGCCGCCCGACGTCAGGGAGCTGGCCGCCGACGAGGCACTGTGGTGGCCCATCGCCCGCCCCGGGCCTGTCGCCACGGGCCAGGAGCTCGCCCTCGTCCAGTTCCCCGGGCCGGTCGCCGACCTGGAACCGCGCCCGCGACCACGGCCCGGCGCCCTGGCCTGGGTCGCCTTCTTCCGCCGGCAGACCGTGGGGGGCCCGCCCCCACTACGGCTGGACGAACAGCTGATGCGCGAGGCCGGCCGCCACGCCGTCGAGCTCGTCATCGAGCGGATGACCGCGCCCGATCCCCGGCCACCCCTGCGCGTCCCCTCGGCCGGCGCCCTGCGTGCCGTCCTGGACGAGCCTCTCCCCGAGCACGGCACGCACGACCTGCCCGGTCTCCTCGACCACGTGACCCGGCAGGCCCTCACCCAGGCGACCCGCCTCGACCACCCCCGCTGCTTCGCCTTCGTACCGTCCACCGGCAACTTCCCGGCCGTCCTCGCCGACGCCCTCGCCTCCGCCCACCTGTCCGTGCCCGGGGCCTGGCTCGTGGGAGCGGGACCCACCCAGCTCGAACTGACCACCCTCGGCTGGCTGAAGGCCTTCCTCGGCCTCCCGGACGGCCACGGCGGCCTGTTCGTCAGCGGCGGATCCACGGCGAACCTCACCTGCCTGGCCGCCGCCCGCGACCACCACCTCGACGGACGGCTGCACAACGCCCGTCTTTACTGCTCCTCCCAGGCCCACCCCTCCGTCGCCCAGGCGGTCCACCTGCTGGGACTCACCCGCGGACAACTCACCGTCCTGCCCGTCGACGACCGGCTGCGCCTGGACGCCGACGCCGTGGCCGACCGCGTCCGCCGCGACCGGCACGCGGGACTACGGCCCTTCGCCGCCGTCGCCACCCTCGGCACGACCGGCACGGGGACCGTCGACCCGCTCGACGACCTCGCGGACCTGTGCGAGGCCGAGGGCCTGTGGTTGCACATCGACGGCGCCCACGGCGCGGCCGCCGCCGGCACCCCCCGTGGGCACCACCTACAAGGCGCCCTCGGCCGGGCCGACTCCCTCACCATCGACCCGCACAAATGGCTCTTCCAGCCCTACGAGATCGGCTGTGCGCTGCTGCGACGACCGGAACTGCTCCCCGCCACCTTCGGCATGGCGCGCCACGCCCTGGACGACGGCTACCTCAGGCCGGCCCACGCGCCACATCCCGCCGGTGCCACGGACGGGGAGGTCAACCTCTCCGACTACGGACCTCAGCAGAGCCGCGGCCTGCGCGCGCTGAAACTCTGGCTGTCCCTGAAGACCTTCGGCGCCCAGGCGTTCCGGCAGGCCATCGAGCACGGCATGGACCTGGCCGAGTACGCCGCCGCTCTCATCGACGCCCACCCGGACCTGAGGCTGGTCACACCGCCCAGCCTCGCCGTCCTGACCTTCCGTTACCACCCCCGCGACACGCCTGTGGGCTGGGATACCGATGCCGCTGCCGATGCCGTCCAGAGCCGCATCAGCCGGAGGGTGTGTGCGGACGGCCAGGCGATACTCCTCACCACCACCGTGCGCGGCGCCACCGTGCTGCGCATGTGCACCATCAACCCGCTCAGCACCCGGGCCGATGTGGCGCACGTCCTGGACCTGGCTGCTCGGTACGGCCGGGAGGATGTGCGGGCGTCAGACAATCAGCAGCGTTGACGGTCCGGTGATCCGCTCCACACCGCCCTTCGACGCGCACTCCAGCGGGTTCAGCACGGTCTGAAGACCCGGCGAGGTCACCGTCCGGCCCTTGAACCTGCCCTCCACCACCCGGCCCACCACCAGGACGACCGCCTGGCCGGCGACCTGCTGGACGGTGCCCAAGTGGTACACGACCTTCGTCTTCTCCCCGGTGTTCCACGTGATGCGCTCAACGGTGGTCGCGTCGGAGAAGAAACAGCCGTTGCGTCCGCCGCCGCTGATCGAGGACCTCCCCCACTTCACCGCCGGGTCCGTGGACAGACAGCTGTAGGAACCGCTTCCGCCGATCCGGGTGTGCTGCGCGGTCAGCGACAGGCCGGGCGAGAACGAGATGGTGTTGCTTCCCGTGCAACTCACGGCGGCGCGAGACGGGTGCGCCGATGCCGACGCTCCGGGCACGGCGGTCCCCAGCACGGCCAGCGTGACCGACGCTGTAACAGCCGTGAAACGGCGGATCCTTGAAGGCTTCTTCCAGCCCATGGTCGCCCACCCTCTCCTTCTGCGTCCCCGTGCACCAACGGCACCATCCTCCCGGCTCGGGAACCTGTGCGTCCGGGCGCATCGCAGAATCCGGAGGCCAATCGCAGCACGACGTTCACGGGAGGCGCGGGATGCCATCGACGCGCCCCGGGCCGGCACCGTGGAACGGCGTGACACCGCCATCGGCTGGTCGCTGAACCGGTCGCGCACGTCGTGCCGGCGTAGAAGCCCTGTCGCGCCGCTACGGTGCCTTCGGAGGCGGCTGCGAGGTGGCCGATTGCGGTCATCCGCCGGGCTGTCGCGGCGGCGCGGGCGTTCACCGTGTCAGGGACCAAAGGGCAAGAGAACGCCCGGACAAACGCCGCCCGGTCCGCCGGCGCCATCCGCACTACCACCGGGGCGGTTTCCGGACCGAGCCGCCCGACCGCGGCGTCCGGAGCGTCGCCGATGAGCCTGCACCCGGCCGTCTCTGTACAGTCCGAATACCCGAACGCCACCCGCAGGAGACGGTAGCGCGGTGCCGCGTCGGCAAGGACCTCGCTCACAATCTGAAGAGGGCCCGGATCCCATATGGGATCCGGGCCCTCTTCAGGCAGTAGCGGGGACAGGATTTGAACCTGCGACCTCTGGGTTATGAGCCCAGCGAGCTACCGAGCTGCTCCACCCCGCGTCGGTGATCCCTACCGTACGCCATCACAGCTGGTGCCGGAGACCACTTTCCGCTCGGGAGTGAGGTGGTTGTGACGGCGGCCAGGCCGATGCGGCGGAGGGTGGAGAGGAGGGCGCCGGTCGGAACGGAACCGCCGGGCGGTCATGTGCGAGGCCAGGGCGGATCCCTCTCCGTCATCTTCATCGGGTCAGCCAGGGGGTTCGGGCCGCGCGAGGAAGCGGGTGAGTTTCTCGGCGGCGCCGCGCGGCAGTTCGGCGACCGCCGCCTCCGGCAGAGCCGTGATCACGGCGCGCAGCCGCGCGGCGAGGTCCGGCAGCACGGCCCAGGCTGAAGCCGGGGCTTCGACGGCCGCGTGCAGCAGGTCCCCCTCGTAGAAGTACGCCTCCAGCAGCGGCTCATCGAGCAGCAAGCGCACCGCGAGCGGCAGGACGTACGGCAGGGCCACTCGCTGAGAGATGAGCGTGCGCAGATCCTCCGGGCGGAGTTCGTTCAGTGGCACGCACCGCAACTCATGCACCGTGCGGACCAGGCGGGTCTCGTCGGCGGCCGGAGTCGTCCAGGGGGGTGGGTCCAGCTGGTCGAGTGTGCGGTCGAGGTGTAGCAGGCGTTCCATGGGTTTCATTCTCGGGGGTCGGCGGCGTCCGCTGCGGCCGGCTGCCGCCGTGCACCGTCCGGAAGGAAGACTTTCCGACCGGTGTCAGGTCGGGGCCATGCCTGCGAAGGTTCCTATGCGGCGAAGCCGATGTTGGTGACGTACTCGTACTGGCCCCACTGCGAGCCCAGGTCCGGGAGCACGTCGGTGGTCCACGCGTCGTCCAGGCCCTGGTGGTCGCCGGCCGCCCAGGAGTCGACGATCTTGTCCCAGCGGCGGACGTTCATCGTCCGGTACTCCACGACGCGTTGGAGGGGGCGCGGCACCTGGGACTGGTTGAGGGGGTGGATCTCCACCCGGGTCCCGCCGCCCGCGTTGAGGCGTCCCAGGAGGTGGCGGGCGACGTTCTGGCGGCGCACTGCCCGGTAGGCGGCGTCGATGCGTTCGAGGTTGGTCTTCGACGGGCGGCGTTTGCCCTCCAGCCACGCCTTCAGCGTGCGGTCGGTGACCGTCAGCCCGGCCTGTTTGGCGGCCTGGCGGCTCTTGCCCGACTTCGTCAGGTAGTGCAGGCGTGCCATCAGGCCGCGTTTGGCGGTCACCGGGGTGGCGATGCCGCCGGCGAGTTCGTCGAGCTTGCGGGCGACGGCGTCGCTGCCCTTGATGCCGCGGGCGCCGAACTTCCCGAAGTCGAGATTCTTCTCCGGCATTACTCCTCCTCCCCTGCTGCCCCGGTGTGCTCGGTGCCGGCGGTGTAGGTGTCCTTGACCTTGACCTCGGTAACGCCGCGGCCTTCGGGGAAGACACGGCGCCAGTCACCGGTGACGTGGAGCTCGTCGGTGCCCATCGCACGCACGACCGCCAAGCCCTCGTCGTGGGCCTTGAGGGCCTTCAGCCACAGGTTCGCAAACGCCTGGGAGCGGATGATGTGCATCCAGTCAGGGCGGTACAGCTCCCGGTTGTAGTTCGACTCCCCCATGGTGGAGACGAACTTGGAGTACATCGCCTTGACGTATTCCAGGGTGACCTCGTCGCCCTGCTCGATCGCCACGTCGCGGGCGTCCTTGAGGACGGTGCGGAACTTCTCCAGGAGATTTTCCGTGGCGCCGGAGGTGTAGGACTCGTGGATCTCCGGCGGCTCGCACAACCCGTACTTCGGGCCCGACACGCGCAGCAGGAGGCGCAGGGTGGGCTCGGTGACCCACAGGGGGCCGGGTTCGTCCCGGTGGCCGATCGGGTTGGGCAGTACCGCTTCGTGGTCCCAGGCGGGTGGGGTGATGAGGTGGACGCCGGCGCGGCGGCGGTCGTGGGCGAGGCCGGCGGAGTGCTCGAGTTGTCCGAGCGGGAGGTGGGTTTTGAGGGCGGAGAGGTAGGCGCCGTTGATGTCGAGGGCGGTCACCTCGTGGAGGCCGGGCGGGAGCTCGGATCGGGTCCATTTGGGGCGGGCTTCCCAGATCTGGTCGGCGCCGCGGGAGGTCTGCTTCTTGAGGATGTCGGGGATCCAGGGGTGGGCGACGATGTCGTAGCGGGCGCCCTTGCGGGTCTCGTCCAGCAGCCGCATCGCGTCCGGGATCGCCCGCTTCAGCAGCGTTGCCGTCGCGGCCTCGACGTCGCCCTGGTGCTCGGCGAGGGCGGCCCGCACCGCTTGGCCGATCAGATCGGCCGGGCCGGACGGCTCCTGGAACGCCCGCCGGGCCGGACCCTGGGAACGCCCGGAGGGCCGCGACGTGCTCGTCGCCGGCTTGCCGGCCTGAGGAGCCTCGGGCGGTCCGGGCGTAGCGGGTGGCGCGGCGGCGGTGGTGGTCTGGCAGTCGGCCGGGTGAAGGTGCTGGGCGAACCCCGCCACGCGGTGCCTGGCCGGGCGGCCGCAGAGCACACACGGCTCGGGCACGGCGAGGACCTCGACCTCGTCCCCACCCTCCTCCCCGGGCTCCGGCGAGGGGCCGTCAGCTGTCGGGCCGCCGGCCGGCGGAGCGGTCGGTTCGGCAGCGGGGGCCGGCTGTGGTTCGGTTTCGGCGGCGAACTTGGCGGCCAATCCGTCCAGGAGGTAGGCGTACTTGGTCCGGGTCTCGCCGGAGGGGTCCCGGCTGCTCTCCCACGCGGCGACCGTGCTCGGGCTCACCCCGAGCGCCCGGGCCACCTGTGCCTTGGACAATTGGGCCCGCTCGCGCAGCTCCCGCCGCCTCTCCGGGGCCGGGAGTTCGGCTTCCGGGCCGACGGCCGCGAGCAGCGAGTCGATCGCGTCGAAGTCACTCACCGGCCCGCGCCCTCTCCGCGTTGGTGTTACGGCGCCGGGCGGCGGGCAGCGTCTCGCAGGCCCGGGTCGGCCCTGCCAGCAGGTCCAGCGCAGTGAGGCCGTAGTGCTCGGCCAGGACATCGGCGTCGCGCAGGGTCCACGAAGTGGCCCCGGACTGCCGGCGCGAGACCTGCGTTTGCGTCAGGCCCAGCACCGCGGCGATCACCCGCTGCGAGTCGCCCGTCGCCTGCATCAACGCCGCCACCGTCAGCCGGAGCGACTCCTCCAGACTCAGTCCCATGGCTCCCATGATATCCGAAATCGATGCGGTACACGCATGAGAATTCACTTTGGCGCATCAATCATGCGAGTACGGCTCGCTTTGGCGACTAGCGGCCGGCTCCTGCCGTCGCCGCCGCGACGCGGCCCGGGCGCTGACACCGGCGGGCAGATCCCCGGCCTCACTCGGACGGCCGAGCGGTTTGGCGCCAGGACGCATGGGGTCAGAGGGGCTGGAGCCGGGTGGGCAGGAGGCAGAATTGGTTGCCTTCAGGGTCGGCCAGGCGGTGCCGGCTCTCGGTGCCGGTCCGGCCGACGTCGATGGGCCTGGCGCCGAGAGCGAGCAGCCGCTCCAGCTCGGCGTCCTGGTCGCGGTCGGTGGCGTTGACGTCGATGTGCAGGGGGAGCTTCCCGGTCCGCGGGTCGCTACTGGGGCTGAGGACGAGGGTGGGCCGCGGGCCGCCGAAGCCGGCGTCGGGCGGCCCTATCCCGATGCTTCCGTCGTCCTCCCGGCCGAGTTCTACGTAGCCGAGGGCCTTGCTCCAGAATGCGGCGAGCCGGTCGGGGTCGGTGCAGTCGATGACCAGTTCACTGATGCGGCATGCCATGCCGTCAGTGCAGGGAGACAAGCCGGAGTCGATCGTCGGCCGCATGCTGGGCGCCTGCGTCCCCGGCCCGCGGGCCGGGGACGTCGCGCAGTGGGTTCCGGTACGGTCCCCGGCGGCGGGGGTCCACCGGGAACCGGGCCGGAGCCCACTGCGCACGCACCGGCCGTGACGGCACCGGGAGTTCGGCGAGGAAACGGCGTTCGCCATCAGGCTGACCGGGAAGGACGCACCCCCTGCCGGTCAGCCGGTCTGGTGCCCGCCGGCCGCGTCCCGCAGCACCTTGCCGGAGCGAGCCGAACCAGGCCCGCTCCTGCCCCGGGTGCGTCATGACGGAGACCAGGGAGCGCTCAAAGAACTGCTTGGCCGGTCTCTTGTATTTCCTCCCGCGCCTGGCGCGTGCCCGCTTCCTCGGATCGGAGGTTCGCGCCAGGGTGGGGCAGTCGCCTGTCGATCGCCCAGACGGCCAGCGCGCAGGCCGCGAATCCGGCCCCGAGGAGACTGGATCCCACCCAGCCGTGGACGGTGAAGATGGCGGTGGTCGCGGCTGCGCCGAGGGCGGAGCCGAGCGAGTAGAAGACCATGTAGCAGCCGATGACGCTGCTGATGCGATCGGGATGCGCGGTGGTGAGCAGGTGCTGGTTGCTCACATGCACGGCCTGGACCGCGAAGTCGAGAGCCACGATTCCGATGATGGGGAGCCACAGTGTCCACGGCAGCTGCCCGATCACCGCCCAGGAGAGGATGAGCAGGACGAGCGCGAGACCGGTGACCGGGGTCGTCCGTCCTGCGTCCGCCCACCGTCCCGCGCGTGCCGCGCCGAGTGCGCCGGCTAGTCCGACGATGCCGAACAGTCCGATCTGGCTCTCGCTCAGGTGCCACGGCGCGTCCGCCAGCGGCAGGGACAGTCCGCTCCACAGGGTTCCGAACGATGCGAACAAGAAGAACGCGATGAGCCCGCGCGTCAGGAAGAGGCGCTGCCTGAACAGTCCGCCGAGTGAGACGACGGCCTGCCCGTACCCCGTGGTTCGGCTGGGGCGCTCCCCCGAGGGCAGTACGGCCAGGACGAGGGCCGCGAGAGCGAGTGAGAGCACCGCGAGCACGGCATAGACGCTGCGCCAGCCCCATACCTCGGCGAGCGTGCCGGTGACGACCCGCGCGCCCAGGATGCCGACCACGACGCCGGAGGTCACGACACCGATGTTCCGTCCGCGTTCGGCAGGCGGCGAGACCGACGCGGCGTAGGCCACCGTGGTCTGCACCACGACCGCGAACACCCCGGCCGCCGCGAGCCCCGCGAACGCCACCCATGCGGCTGACGCCGAGGCCGTCAGGATCATGCCCACCGCGGTGATCGCCAGGTGCACGGCGATGAGCCGGCGCCTGTCGACCACGTCGCCGAGCGGCACCAGCAGCACCAGTCCTAACAGGTAGCCGAACTGGCCGGTCGCGACGATCCACCCGGTGAGTTCTGCCGGCACACCGAGGTCGCGTCCCATCGGTGCCAGGACCGGTTGCGCGGCATAGATGCTCGCCACAGCGACACCACACACCACCGCGAGCAGCAACCGCCGCCACACGTTCATCCCACTCCCCAATGAGTAGCAGATTGCAACCGTTTTAACGGTACGGCATGATGGTTTCAATCCGCAACTCATTGGGAGGTGTCATGTCGCGCACCACCACGCGCGCCCCGAACCCCGGCCGGACCGACGCCGACTGGACCGACCCCGAGTGCCCCGTCGCCCGCACGATCGACCTCGTCGGCGACAGGTGGAGCCTTCTCCTCATCCGCGACGCGATGGACGGGGCACGATCGTTCACCGAGTTCCAGCGACGCACCGGCATCGCCCGCAACATCCTCACCGGCCGCCTCCGCAAGCTCACCGCTCACGGGCTCCTCGCCCAGCGCACCGCGCCGTCGGGCCGCCGCCAGGAATACGTGCTCACCGACGCCGGCCGCGACCTCTTCCCCGTCATCCTCACCCTGCGGCAGTGGGGAGAACGCCACGCCTTCGCCCCCGGCGAGACCCACTCCACCCTTGTCGACCAGCACGGCAACCCTGTGCCGGACATCGCGCCGACCGGCGCCGACGGCACCCTCCTGGACACCGATACCACCCACGTGCAGAAGACGCGGTAGAAAGCAGACCCCCGCCGCCCACGCGCCCCTCGGAGGAGGCCACTACGTGGTGCCGGTGGCGTGCGCCCGGCAGGGACTGTGGTCCGCCACACCCGGCCGGGCCGCTCGACGCGCTGCCGGCCCTGCGCGTCAGTCCTTGCGGGTCAGTTCGGCGCGCAGCAGGTCCAGGCCCATCGGCCCCAGGCCCAGGGCGTGGTGGTGGAACCGCTTGAGGTCGAACGCGGCGCCGTCGCGGCGGCGGGCCTCCTCCCGCGCCTCCAGCCACACCTTCTCCCCCAACTTGTAGGCGATGGCCTGCCCGGGGCGCCCCAGATACCGGTCGATCTCGAACTCGACGAACCGGCGCGACCCGGCCGCCGCGCCGCGCGGCCTGAAGGCTCTCGCGCAGGCCCGCCAGCGTTCCCGGGACGGCCCGCAGCCGTGCCAGCAACGCGTCCCACGCGGCCTCGCCGCCCTGTTCGAGCAGCCCCACCGCGTGCCGCACCCGCTGGACGGGCCCGTCGAGGGTGTCCAGCAGCGTGCCGTAGGCGTCGGCTTCGGCCAGTGCCACCTCCGTGGCGAGCCGCTCACGCAGCACCGCCGCCGCGACCCGCTCCGGCTCCCCCGCGACCGGCGTGGCCTCGACCACCTTCAGCGTGCGACGTGCCAGCTCCGCCCGCGCCCGCGCCGCCTGCGGGCCGAAGTCGGTCAGCCGCTCCTCCTGCCCGGCGATGCCCATCACCGCGGCCAGGCACGGATCCAGCACGGCCAGCTCGTCCACGTACCGGTCCGCGAGATCGTTCAGGGCGGTCATCGGCTCACCGACGGGACCCGGGCGGCGGTCCTGGACCCGGCCAGCCGCTTGCCGTACAGGCCGATGACCAGACCGGCGACGACCAGGGCTCCGGCCACCCGCTTGAGCGGCGGCAGCGACTCGTCGAAGATCAGCACCGAGCCCGCCACGCCGAAGACCGGAACGAGCAGGGAGAGCGGCGCGACGGTCGATACCGGGTACTCGCGGAGCAGCCAGTTCCACACGACGTACCCCAGCACGGTGTTCGGGTATGCCTGGAAGAGGAGGGACAGGATGGCCGTCCACCCGATCTGGTGGGGCAACTCGGCGTAGCCCTTGGTGCCGTTGACGACCAGGTCCAGCAGAAGCGGCCGCAGGTGGCGTGGCGGAAGGACACCGCGGGCAGCGCGCAGAGCGCGAACCTGATCCCGGCCAGGATGAGCGGGGCGACGCTTGAGCCCGATCCGGAATCAGCGGCGCGGAAACCGTACCGTCAGGCCGTTCGCCCCAGGGGGGTGACCAGGACCAGGGGGATCTCCCGGGTCGTCGCGGTGCGGTAGGCCGCGTACGAGGGCATCGCGGCCACCACCGCCGGCCACAGGCGTGCCGACTCGGCTGCCGTGGCCGGCCGGGCCGTCGCGGTGAAGGTGGCCGCGCCGACCTGGAGGGTGACCTCCGGGGTGGCCAACAGGTTCAGGTACCAGGCCGGGTGGCGGTCCGCGCCCGCGTTGGACGCCGTCAGGACGTACGCGTCCCCGTCCCGGACGTACGCCAGTGCCGTGCGGCGCAGCAGGCCGGACTTGCGGCCGCGGGTGGTCAGGAGCAGGTCGGCCATCCCGGGGCGGGGGTGGCCGCCGGTCTCCTCGAAGCGGCGGATGTGGTCGGCGATCCAGGGGGTCGGGTTGTCGTGGATCGTGCCGGTCATGCGGCGGATACCCCGGTGTGCGTCCGGTGCAGGGTCGGGGCCTCGGCCTCGTCCAGCAGTGCGCGGGCGAAGTCGGCGGGGGTGATCCGGCTGTCGGCGGTGGCGGGGGCGAGCGCGTACCCGCCCGTGGGCTCGCCCTCATGGTCGAAGTCCCCCGCCGGGCTCAGTACCACCCAGTCCAGCGCCTCGGGCGCGGCCGCGCGCAGCGCCTCGGTGCCGGCGCCGTGGCCGATGTAGAACTCCCGCCACTCCTGGGGGTACCCGGGGGTGTCCATCAGCAAGTTCCCGGACGCGGTGGGCAGTACGGACGCCAGCCCGACCGATACCAGCCGCTTCACCCCGGCCGCCGGGAGCCCTTCCGCGAGGGCGCGGGCGACGGCGGGGAAGAACTCGCCCGGGAGCGCCCCGGGGTCGTACACGGCGACGATCGCCGCGTCGTGCCCGGCCGCGAGCCGCGCCACGGCCGCCGGGTCCGTCACCTCACCGTCGGGCCGCCCGGCCGCCGTGACCTCGTGGCCCCGCCGCCGGGCCTCCGCCACGGCCGCCCGGCCGGCCCGGCCGCCCGCCCCGAACACGATGATCCTGCTGCTCTTCGTTTCCATGATCGGGAGCGTAGGCCGGGGGCTGGTTTCCGATCGGATACCGGCCTACGGTGTAGGTCATGACGAAGCCGCAGGCCGGACGGGCCCCACTCGATCCCGAGATGTTCGATCCCGTCTGCCCGTCCCCCCTGGTGCCGTTCCGCGTGGGCGACAAGTGGGCGACGCTGATCCTGCGCTGCCTGCAGGACGGCCCGCGCCGGTTCTCGGAGCTCAAGGTCCCCCTGCGCGGCATCACGGCCAAGTCGCTGACCCAGTCACTGCGCGGACTGGAACGGGACGGCTTCGTCGTACGGGAGGAGCACGAGGAGCGTCGCGTCGAATACGCCCTGACCCCGCTCGGCCGTGGCCTGCTGGGCCCGTTGGACACGGCCTGCGAATGGACGCGGGAGCACTGGGACGAGCTGATCGACGCGCAGGAGGCGAGCGTTTCGGGCCGCTGATCATGGGCGGCCCGTGCCCGCGTCCCAGTGGGCGTAGCGCGGCGGGCGCTGTATCGGCCCGGGCCGGGCGTGGTCGGCCTGCTCGGCCGGCGGCCAGAGGTTCCAGCGCTCGGCGCCCCGACGCCAGCGATGCGGCGCCGTGTCCTATGCGGTGGCGGGACCGTCGAGGAAGCGAAGCAGCACGGCGGCCTCCGTGCGGAGCCGCGCGGCTCGGTCGGCGTGCGCGGGCGCGGTCAACTGCGCTGCGGCCTCCAGTCGCTCGGCGGCCTCGGCGCGCACGACATCCGCCACACCGCGCTCGCTCAGCTCACGCCGCACGGCTTCGGTGACGCCGACGCCAAACGGCGAGTGTTCAAGGGCCGGGCCGCGGACATCGGCTTCGTCCACGGGCACCGCCTCGGCGTTGTCCAGCGCGGCAAGCGTTGCGCGCAGGGCGCTCACCGTGGCCTTGTCACGGGCGCGCATCGCTTCCGGCAGTGCTTGGCGCATACGAAGACGTACCGACATGCCGGTGACCTTATGGTGGCGCCCCTGGACTCACAACGCGATATGCGTGCAGTACGCGTCCTTCCGGGTGGTGATCGCGTGGCGGGCCGCGAGTGCGAAGTGGGGTCACCGTCCCGCGCAGGTGAGTCCGGCCGGCCCGTGGGGCTCAGCCGCCCTCGCCGGGTGGTGTGCCGCAGCTCGGGCCGCCCGGACCGTCGAACTGCACGGAGCTGAAGTAGTCCTGGTAGGCAGGGAAGAAGTTGCCTTTGCCGGTCGGGCCGGATGAGGTCACGGCTGTGCAGCCGGAGTAGTTCGCATCGGACCAGAGGTGGATGGTCGAGGGTGTCCGGTTCCAGTCCGACTTGGCCCGGTCGTTCATGCCGAGTGCCGCGAGGTCCGGGGTGTTCCCTCTGAGCTTGATCATGTCGCCGCTGCCGTCGAGGCCCGAGAACAGGCAGTAGTAGCCGTCGGGGCACCGGTCGTACCCGTCGGCCGCGTGTGCCGTGGAGAGCGGCATCACAGCGGCGGTCGTGGCGGCCACCGCCACGAGCAGTGCGGAGAGCTTCTTCCTCATGTGATGCTCCTTGGCCGATATGCCGTGAACACGTGTGAACTCCTTGAACGCAACATTGACGTGCTCCCCGCCCTAAAGGGCGGGGATTCCTGCCACGGTCGTCTGACCGTCTCGGTGGCTTCCTGCTTCACCGCGCTGTGCCGGGGCTTTCGTCCTGGTCTTACCGGCGCTCCACGAGGCGTTTAGCCTGTCCGCCCGTCCGGCGGCCAGGGTGTTCTTGGCGGCGTTGTGGTCGCGGTCGTGGACGGTCCCGCACTCGTTGCAGGTCCATTCCCGGACGTGCAGGGGCTTGGGGCCGTCCTTGACGCCGCAGGCCGAGCAGACCTGAGAGGTCGGCTCGAAGCGTCCGATCTTGCCGAAGTACCGGCCGTGTTTGGCGGCCTTGTATTCCAGCATGTTGACGAACGCCGACCATCCGGCGTCGTGTACGGACTTGGCGAGGCGGGTGCGTCCGAGACCGGATACCGCGAGGTGTTCCACGTACACCGCTTGGCTGTCGCGGATGATCTTCGTGGATTCCTTGTGGTGCCAGTCCCGGCGCCGGTCGGCCACTTTGGCGTGCTGCCGGGCGACCTTGATGCGGGCCTTGGCTCGGTTGTTGCTGCCCTTGGCCTTGCGGGACAGGTCTCGCTGCAACCGCTTGAGCTTCTTCTCCGCCCGCCGCAGGAAGCGGGGGGCGGCGATCTTGCGGCCGTCGGAGAGGACCGCGAACGCGGACAAGCCGAGGTCGATCCCGGTTTCGGTGTCCGTCTCGGCCAGGATCTCGGGATCGGTGTCGATCACGAAGGAGAGGAAGTACCGGCCGGAGGAGTCCTTGACCACGGTCAGGGATGTCGGCGCGGCCGGGAGCGGCCGGGACCACTTCACCTTGAGGTTGCCGATCTTGGCCACGTACACCGTGCCGTTGCTCTGGAGGGAGAAAGCGTTGGTGTTGAGCCGGATCGACTGCCGGGTGTCCTTCTTCGACTTGTACCGGGGCGCAGCGACCTTCGGCCCCTTGCGCTTGCCCTTGATGGAGTCGAAGAAGTTCTTGTAGGCAGTATCCAGGTCCCTCAGGGCCTGTTGCAGCACCACGGCCGACACGTCGGCCAGCCAGGCCCGCTCCTCGGTCCGCTTGGCCTGCGTGATGCGGAGTCTGGACAGATCGGCCGACTTCACATACGGCAGGCCGGCTGCGTGCGCTTCCTTCCGGTCGCGCAGACAGTCATTCCACACCACGCGGGCACACCCGAACGCCTGAGCCAGCGCACGGCACTGCGGGGCGTCCGGGTAGACCCGGTACTGGTATCGAAGCCGCATCTCTTGACCATACTACGATTGGTCTCATGGACACACAGAATGATTTTTGCCGTGGCAGGCATGTAGTTTCGGCGATGCACGTCCATTTGGTCTTCGTGACGAAGTACCGGCGCGGTGTCTTCGACGACGAGATGCTGACGCGCTGCGAAGAGGTCATGCGGAAGGTGTGTGAGGACTTCGGGGCAGACCTCAAGGAGTTCAACGGCGAGCGCGATCACGTGCACCTACTGGTCCACTACCCGCCCAAGGTCTCGGTCTCCGGCTTGGTCAACAGCCTCAAGGGCGTATCCGCCCGTCGCATACGCCAGGAGTTCACCGGCCGGATCAACGGCGCCATCATGCACGGACACCTGTGGTCACCCTCGTACTTCGCGGCCTCATGCGGCGGAGCACCGTTGGCGATCATTCGTCAGTACATCGAGCAACAAAAACATCCGCTGTGACCTGCGGATCAGAGCAGCCACAGGATGCATTCATCCCCGGCCTGAAGGCCGGGGCCTTCAGCAAGAGTTTCGGTAAAACGTTCGACATTAAGTCATCAACGCTCTTGTTATGCGCATGACCAGCAGGTGGGATCGCGGAGGCCGCTCTGTCCAGCCAGCCCGCCCCCTACCAGGGAGACTTCATGCGCACTTCCCGCCCCAGGCCCCGCACCATGGCGGTGACGGCCGCCGGCGCCGCTGTCGTGGTCACCGCCCTGACGGTCGCCCCGCCGAGCGGGACCGCCGCGCACGCCGAGGCCGTCCCGCACACCAAGGTGATCCCCGCCCTCGCCGGACACCAACTGGTGCGCGCCGTGGGCAGCCCGCTCACCATCGAGCAGTGCCGGGCGAAGTGGAAGCTCAACTGCTACACCCCGCTGCAGTACCGCGAGGCCTACCGCCTGAACCCGCTGTACAAGGCCGGCATCACCGGCAAGGGCCGCACGATCGTGATCGTGGACTCCTTCGGCTCGCCGACGATCCAGCACGACCTGGACGTCTACAGCAAGCAGTTCGGGATACCCAGCACCAAGGTGCAGGTCGTCAGGTGGGGCAAGGTGCCCGCGTTCGACCCCAAGAACAGCGACATGACGGGCTGGGCGGGCGAGAGCACCCTCGACGTCGAGATGGCACACGCCGTGGCACCCGACGCGAAGATCGTCCTGGTGGAGACGGCAGTCGCGGAGACCGAGGGCACCACCGGCCTGCCGGAGATGATGGACGCCGAGAAGGCCATGATCGACCGGGGCATCGGCGACGTGATCACGCAGAGCTTCGGGGCCACGGAGAACACGTTCCCGGGCTTCGACAAGGGCGACTTCTCCAGCATCACCAACCTGCGGTACGCCTTCAAGGCCGCGGCCCGCAACCACGTGACCGTGCTCGCCTCCTCCGGGGACGGCGGTGCCACCGACAACACCGCGGACGGCGAGGGCTATTACAACGAGCGCGTCAACTCCTGGCCTTCCTCCGACCCGCTGGTGACCTCGGTCGGCGGCACCCAGCTGCACCTGAACGACAAGGGCGAGCGCACCGCCCCCGACAGCGTCTACAACGACCACGGCGCGGGCGGCGGCGGCCAGTCCCACGTCTTCGGCCGGCCGGCGTTCCAGAACGGCGTCAAGAGCGTCGTCGGCGACCGCCGCGGCACCCCGGACATCTCGATGGCCGCGGCGGTCGACGGCGGGGCGTGGATGTACTCCAGCTACGACCCGGCCGCGACCGGCTGGGACATCACCGGCGGAACCAGCGAGGCCAGCCCGCTGTTCTCCGGCATCGTGGCCCTGGCCGACCAGGCCGCCGGCCACCGGGTGGGCAGCATCAACGACGCGCTGTACACCCTCTCGGCCCGCTCCCGCCACGACCGGCGCACCGGGATCGTCGACGTCAACGACGGTACGAACAACAGCTACCAGGGCGTGACCGGCTACACCGCGGTCGACGGCTACGACATGGCCACCGGCGTCGGCACCCTGGACGCTTCCCGCTTCGTCGCGGCCCTCGCCCGGGCGAGCCGCCGCGGCTGACGGTCGCGGCACGTCCGAGGCGGCCTGGTGGGAGCTGGTGCGGTAACGGCTGCGGAACTCGGCCGGCTGCGTAGCCCGCGCGACCGCCCCTGCCGGCGGTTCCCGCCCTCGCGCGGCCCCCGGCGCGCTCACGGTGGTGGCGTGGGCCCGTTCGCGGTGAGGGGATGGCGGGCGGCCTTGCGAAGGGAGTGCAGGGCCAGGAGCAGGACGCCGATGTCGTCCAGGTAGATGGGGTCGGGGAGGAGGTCGAGGGGGGAGAGCAGGTAGATCAGGGCTCCCCAGAAGGCCAGCTTGTTGCTCTCGGGCACGCCCGCGTGCCGCAGCAGCCGCCGGGCCCGGAAGAGCCGGACCGCCACGAGCACGGCGGCCACGGCCGCCGCCACCAGCAGAAGGGCCACCCCGCAGACCAGGGCCCAGAATTCGATGCTCATAGCCCACCGTGTACCCCTGTCACGGTCCTTCCGGTACCCGGGGCCCCCGGCCGTTGTCCTGACCCGGCCTGCGGCTGCGCCGGTCGGAAGGTGCTTCCTTCGTGCCGGGCAGGGACGGCCGGGCTCCAGCGGTCACACTTTCGCGCCGCCATCCGTCAGTGCGGTGACAGCAACATGAAAGCGCGAATGATGGAGATGGCGATGCAAGCACGTTCGATCACTGCCGAGGTTGCGATGGAGCCGCGGATGGCCGAGGACCCTCTGGACCTCGTCCCCGAGCTGGCGGAGGTATCGGCGGCGCTGTTCAAGGCCACCGGCAACCGGTCGGTGCCGCGGACCACGATCAGCCTGGTCCAGCTGCGGGCCGGCCAGATCGTCGGCAACACCTATCTGACCGTCCTGCACACGGATTTCCTGCGCAAGGCGGAGGTGAGCGAGGCTCGGATCACGGCGGTGGCGTCCTGGAAGGACGCACCGTACTTCAGCGCTGCCGAGCGCGCCGCGCTGGCGCTGGTCGAAGCCGTGTTCCTGCCCGCCCCGCACGGCGAGAGGGTCTCCGACGAGCTGTACGCCCAGGTGGCCGAGCACTATGACGCCAAGGCGCTGGCCACCTTGACGATCGCCATCGGACAGGTCGGTTTCTTCATCCCGGTGGCGCTGATCGCCAAGCCGGTCCCCGGCCGGTCGTTCACCGACCCCTGGAAGTAGGACCACCCGGGGCACGGCACGGTGCCGCCGTCCGCGCGCCGGCACGGGCACGGCTACCGGGCGCGCGCCCGCCTCGGCCGACGGGCCGGCCCGGGGCGGGCCTCCCCCGGGTCTCGCTCGTACTGCGGGACCTTTGCGGCCGACCGGGGTGCCGGTGCGCCACCCCTTCGCCGGCGTGCCGCTGGACCGCGCGGGGCTGTTCGGTCAGTACTGGTGGAGAACCGATGCCCCGGCTACGTCAGGAGACGGCCATGCCCAGGATCACTCCGAACCTCTGGTTCGACACGCGGAGCAAGGAGGCGGCCGAGTTCTACTGCTCGGTGTTCCCGAACTCGGAGATCACCAATGTCACGTACTACGGGGAAGCCGGACCCCGGGAGGCCGGCACGGTGATGACCGTGGACTTCGTGCTCGACGGCCAGGAGTTCACCGCCATCGACGGCGGACCGGAGTTCACCTTCGACGAGGCGGTCTCGTTCCTGATCAACTGTGACGGGCAGCGGGAGGTGGACCACTACTGGGAGAAGCTCACCGCGGACGGCGGCCAGGAGGTCCAGTGCGGCTGGCTCAAGGACAGGTTCGGCCTGTCGTGGCAGGTGTGGCCCACTCAGGCCAACGAGATCCTCGCCGATCCCGACAAGGACCGTTCCGGCCGGGCCATGCGGGCCATGCTGGGCCAGAAGAAGATCGATCTGGCCGCGCTGCGGGCGGCCGCCGAGGGGGCGTAGGGTTCCTCGGCCCGGCCGGGGCGTGGAGCGGGTGTTCAGCGCGGGCCGAAGCGCACGCTGGAGAAAACAGTGCCGCGTGGTGCCTGTCGCCCGGGGGCGAGGCGGAGCGCCTTCCCGTTGCACTGCTTGCCGGAGAAGATCACGGCCGGTGTCCCGGTCCCGTTGCGGGCACCGTGGGCTTCCTGGCTCATGGTGAAGCACCGGCCGTCAGGCAGGTTCTCGACGAAGAACGGCCTGTCCTTGGGGCCCAGCCAGCTGAACGGGCCTTTCGCGGCGCATGCCGCGCCCGTGTGGGCGGCCAGGGTCAGGGCGAGGCCGAGGAGAGCGACGACGGCCGGGCGGGTGCAACGCATCGTGCGTCCCTTTCTCTGGACAGCGGGCGATCGGCCCGGGATGTCTTCATGCGCTCAACGACGCTCGGCCCCGCACGGCACGGTGGCCGGCCTGGCACGGTGGCCGGCCTGGCGGGTTCTGCGGCGGACACGTGTGCCGCACCGGTCGCTTCGCCGTGGCGCGCGGGCGGGTGCCGCCCCTCGTCCGGCTGTTCGAGGCCATGGGGTTGCGGCTGTCCCGGGTCGTTCCCACGTCCACCGTGGTGTCGGTGGTGGAGGGCGTGGCCCGGGACACGGATGCCGGTGACGGCGTACCGGCCCTGATCCCCGGGCCGGCGGCAGGGGGCGTGGGCGGAATAGCGGCGGTGGCGGGGTGGTTGGGGCGGGCACGACATCGTCGATCAGTCTTCGAAGGACGCTCCCATGAAAATCGGCATCATCGGCGCCGGCAACATCGGCGGCAACCTCACCCGCCGGCTCACCGCTCTGGGCCACGACGTGGCCGTCGCCAACTCGCGTGGTCCGCAGACCCTGGGGGATCTCGCCGCCGAGACGGGGGCGAGGCCGGTCACCGTCGCCGAGGCGGCGCGGGGCGCCGAGGTCGTGGTGGTGACCGTTCCGCTCAAGGCGGTCCCCGATCTGCCGGCCGGGCTGTTCGACGGGGCGGCGCAGGGGGTCGTCGTCATCGATACCGGCAACTACTACCCCAGGGAGCGGGACGGGCGGATCCCGGCGATCGAGGAGGGGCTGACGGAGAGCCGGTGGACCGAGCGGCACATCGGCCATGGGGTCATCAAGGTGTTCAACGGCACCTATGCCCAGGACCTTCTCGACAAGCCCTTGCCCGCCGGTCATCCGGAGCGGATCGCGGTGCCGGTGGCCGGTGACGACGAGGCGGCCAAGGCGGTCGTGCGGGCTCTGGTCGACGAGCTGGGCTTCGACAGCGTCGACGCCGGTGGCATCGACGACTCCTGGCGGCAGCAGCCGGACACGCCCGTCTACGGGCTGCGGGCGGGGGCGAAGGAGGTCACCGCGGCGCTCGCCGGGGCGTCGCGGGAGCGCACCGAGGCGTTTAGGGCGTAGTGAAGGCCCGGGGTGGGCCCCGCCGGGGGGCGGGGCCCACGGGTGGGTCAGGTGCGGTAGGCGTAGTAGACCGCGTCCGGGTTGGAGGCCACGATGCTGGCGACCGACTTCCGGTAGGTGTTGGTGGAGTGGTAGGTGACGTAGGGGACGCCGGCCCTGCTGCGGTAAGTGGTGATCATCGAGTGGTCCTTGGACCCGTCGTCGTCGAAGTCCATCTGGAGGATGTCGCCGACGTCCATCTGGAAGACGTTGGGCAGGCTGGTGACGCGCCGGGAGTTCAGCGCGGACCAGGACCATTCGTTGGCGCCGACCCAGGAGGTGGACTGGGTGGAGGAGTCGTAGAACCAGCTGCGGTAGTCCTCGGCGCCGCCGGGGAGGTTCTTCCAGCCGCCGGCCTTGAGGGCCTGGCTGATGAAGTTGGTGCAGTCGCCGCCCTGGCTGTTGAAACTGCGGTAGGAGGGGTTGTAGTTCCTCCAGTACTTCTCCGCGTAGGCGGCCATGGCGGCGTAGTTGTAGCCGCTGGTGGTGCGGCTCTTGGGGGCCAGGCGCATGGTGAAGGAGGTGGCGGCGGGGGTGGCGCTGGGCAGGCCGGCCACCTTGTTCGTCACCGCCTTGGCGACGGGTGCGTTGACGGGGCGGGGGCCGTCGTCCTTGAGCTTGACGGCCGTCAGCTCCCACGTGCCGCCCGGCTTGGCGGTCAGGACGAGCTCGTGGCGCGCCTTGAAGCCGGTGGTGGTGGGTTCGTCGCCGCGGATCTTCTTGTAGGTGAGCGTGGTGGTCTCGGTGACCTGGACGGTGGCCCGGGCGCCCTTGACCTCGGTGGTGTCCACGCTGACCTGGGTGTCGGCGGCGGTGTATGCCTCGCCCAGGGCGGCGAGGCGGGTCTTGCGGGTGCGCAGGGAGGACAGTGCGGTGTCCTCCGCCCGTGCGAAGGCGGCCGAGAGGCGTATGTGGCCGCCGGTGACCGGTGCGCGGTGGGCCCGTCCGCTGTCGAGGAGGGCTGTGGTGCGCTCGGTCAGCAGGGTGTCGGCGATGCGGGCGATGGAGGCGGCCGTGGCGCTGTCCACGGTGCGGTTCTGCCCGCTGGCGCTCGCCGTGGTGGCGGGCAGGAGTACGGCCGAGACGGCCACTGTCAGTACGGCGCCGACAGCGGGTGTGAATGTCGCTGGTCTCACGTTGTTTCCCCTTGTCACCCGGTCCGGACGGACCGGGGGACGGAATCTTCGCACGAACTTCCGCTTTATCGGCACAGGTGTTCGCAAGATGCCAAGGGGCGGGCCACAGCGGGCCCGAAAGACGCTCTGAGGTGCAGTTACTCCCGGTCGGCGCCCGCGGCCTCGACCACCCTCCTGGCCGCCTCGTCGGCCGCCGCGGGAGGCGAGAGCTCGCTGTAGGTGTCCAGGTCGGTGTCGTCGCGCAGCTCGGCCCGCCAGGCGGCGGCCAGTTCCTCCTGCCGCCCCTCGGGCTGCCCCAGCACCCACTGGCGGTGAGCGGGGCCCAGGGCACCCAGGAACGCGGTGACGGCGTCGGTCGGCATCGTCTCTCCCTCGTACATCGACCCCCCTGCGGTGAATGAATACGCGTACTTTGCGTACTCATACGGCATGACTTCCCCCAGCATGGACCCTGACCCCGACGACACCACCGGTCTGGAGCCGGGCGGGGGCGTGCCGCCCGGTGAGACCCCGCCCGCCGAGGGCAGTACCTCCGAGGCCGGGCCGCGCGAGCCCAGAGGCAACGCCCCGGCCTGGCGGTCGAAACTTCCGCTCGTGCTGATCCTGGTGGTGGTGCTGGCGGTCGCCGCGCTCTTCGTCGCGATGGTGGTGTCCCTCCTGGGGAACTGAGGCCGGCGCCCTCCCGGCAGCTTCCCGGCATCCTCGCGGTGTTCCGCGGCGTCTTCGGGCGCCCTGCGGCGTTTCCGGCTTCCCGCGGCCGTTTCCGGCGCTTTTCGGACGGTCCCACGGTAGGACCGGGGCGCGGCGTCTCCCCGGCCCGTCACTCTTCCGACACTCCCCGCAAAGCGCGCGTTCTGCGGCGACACGGGTAGAAGATGGGGCATAGCGCAAGCATGGCGACTTGTACGTATCAGGGGCAGGACGGGAAACACTGCCCACCAGGCTCCGGGAGCGCGGCGCATGACGAAGACGCATCACACCCCTGCGGCCGGGACGGGTCCCTCCGGCGGGGCGTCCAGGGGTGAGAAGCTCGCGACCTGGGCCGACGGCCGGCTCGGGCTGTTCTCGCTCGCCAAGGCGAATCTGAGGAAGATCTTCCCGGACCACTGGTCCTTCATGCTGGGCGAGGTCGCCCTCTACTCGTTCATCGTCATCATCCTCACCGGCGTCTATCTCACGTTCTTCTTCAAGCCCAGCATGGGTGAGGTCGTCTACCACGGCTCGTACACGCCGCTGAACGGCATTCTCATGTCGGACGCCTACGCCTCGACCGTCGACATCAGCTTCGACGTGCGCGGCGGTCTGCTGCTGCGTCAGCTGCACCACTGGGCGGCGCTGGTGTTCATCATGGCGATGCTGGTGCACATGATGCGCGTCTTCTTCACCGGGGCGTTCCGCAAGCCGCGCGAGATCAACTGGCTGTTCGGGGCCGGGCTGTTGTTCCTGGGCATGTTCGACGGCTTCATGGGCTACTCCCTTCCCGACGACCTGCTCTCGGGCACGGGCATCCGCTTCCTGGAGGGCGCGATCCTCTCCGTGCCGATCGTGGGCACCTACCTGGTGATGTTCGTCTTCGGCGGCGAGTTCCCCGGCCACATCTGGGTGCCCCGGCTGTTCACCGTCCACGTCCTGCTCATCCCCGGCATCATGCTGGGCCTGCTGGTGGCCCACCTGATCCTCGTCTTCTACCACAAGCACACCCAGGGCTTCGGGCCCGGCCGGACCAACAAGAACGTGGTCGGCATGCCCCTGATGCCCGTCTACATGGCCAAGGCCGGCGGCTTCTTCTTCATCGTCTCCGGCGTCCTGGCCGCCTTCTCCGCCGTCGCGCAGATCAACCCCATCTGGTCCTACGGCCCCTACCGGGCCGACCACGTGACCACCGACGCGCAGCCCGACTGGTACATGGGCTTCTCCGAGGGCCTGATCCGCCTCATGCCCGGCTGGGAGATCAACCTCTGGGGACACACCCTGGTGCTCGGGGTGTTCGTCCCCCTGATGGTCTTCCCGCTGATCCTGCTCGTCCTGTGGGGCTACCCCTTCTTCGAGGCCTGGCTGACCGGGGACACCGGCGAGCACCACATCGCCGAACGCCCCCGCAACAACCCCTCCCGCACCGCCTTCGGCGCGGCCTGGATCTCGGAGTACGTGCTCCTGCTCATCGCCGGCGGCAACGACCTGTTCGCCACCCGCTTCCACCTCTCGCTCAACGCGATCACCTGGACCTGCCGGATCGGCTTCTTCGTGCTGCCCGTGCTCGTCTTCATCGCCACCAAACGCTGGTGCCTGGGACTGCAGCGCCGCGACCGGGACAAGCTCCTGCACGGGCGCGAGTCCGGCATCATCCTGCGCAAACCGCACGGCGAGTACGTCGAGGTCCACGAACCGCTGGCCCAGGCCGACCGCTACTTCCTCACCGCGCACCAGCAGTACACCCCCGGCGAACTCCCCCCGCCGGTGGACGAGAACGGCGTACCCCGCAAGGTCTCCTGGGCGCAAAGAGCGCGGGCACGGCTGTCGGCGGCCTTCTTCCACGACGGCACGGGCCAGATCATGAAACCGACCGTCCAGGAGTACCGCGAGGTCACCGAGGCGCACGCGGGCGGCGAGCACGAGCGGGTCCCCGAAGGCCGCCACTGATGCGCACCCCGCCCGCCGGGCGGCGGCCCTACCCGTACGGGCTGCTGGTGCCGGTCGCACGGGTGGCCACCGCGAGCGCCGCCGAGGAGATCCGCCGCTTCCTCGACACCTGCGGCATCCGCTCCACCGCCGCCCCCTGCGCCCGGCGGCGGCGCAGCCCTTGGCGGCTGCAGGTGCTGGTCTTCGCCGATGACGCGGGGCGGGCCAGACGGCTCGTCAACGACTGGACGCTTCCGGTGGCGCCGGGCCCTGCCGGCGGCGGGCGATAGGCGGGCCCGGGGCGGCGCGTCAGGCGGCCGCGTCCGGTACGCGCAGGGCGATCAGGCAGATGTCGTCGCGGCCGGTCGCGGCCGGCTCGGCCAGCAGCGTGTCGCACAGGACGTCCAGGGGTTCGTCGGCCAGCAGGGCCGCGGCGCGGCGCAGGCGCTCCAGCCCCTGGTCGATGTCCTCGTCGGGGCGCTCGACGAGGCCGTCGGTGTAGAGCAGGAGGGTGCCGGCGGCGGGCAGCGGCTCGACCGCGCTGATGCGCCAGTCGTCGCAGGTGGGCAGGCCCAGCAGGGGGGAGCCGGCCTCGTCGAGGAAGCGGGTCCGGCCGCCGGGGGCGATGAGCAGCGGCGGGGGGTGGCCGGCGACGCTGTAGTGGGCCTGCCAGCCGCCGGTGGGGGTCTTCTCCAGGCGGGCCAGGGCGCAGGTGGCGGTGCCCTCCTCGGGGTTGAGGGTCTGGGTGGCCCGGTCCAGGCGGCGGATGATGTCACCGGGCGGTTCCTGGCGGTCGGTGGCCAGGCCCCGCATCATGTTGCGCATCTTGCTCATGGTCACGGCCGCGGCGATGTCGTGGCCGGCGACGTCACCGATGACCATCACCGGGGCTCCGTCGGGCAGGACGAAGCTGTCGTACCAGTCCCCGCCGACCTCGGCGGCGGTCGGGCTGGGCAGGTAGCGGGCGGTGATGCGCAGCCCCTGGGGCTGGGGCGGTTCGGTGAGCAGGCTGTGCTGGAGGGCGAGCGCGACGCGCCGGGTGCGCTGGAACTCGGCGATGTGCCGCAGGGGTTCGTGGGCCTGTTCCAGGAATTCGCGCATCAGGGCGACGTCGGAGGGGCCGATCGGCTCCCGGTCGCCGCAGGCGAAGGCGTCCACGACGGCGGCGAGGGTGCCGTCGATGACGATGGGCACGATCACCATGCTGTGGGCGCCGGCTCGCTCCAGCCAGGAGACCGTCGCCGGCGGTGCGGTGCCCGGCGGGATGGCTTGGGGGGTGAACGTGGCGTGGATCGTGCGCCGTTCGCGGATCGCCCGGGCGAACGCGCTGTGGGCCTCCAGCCGTTCCTCCCGCCTCCCGGGCAACTCCGGGGGAAATCCCTCGCGGGTGCGGGTGGCGATGCGTTCGACGGTGATCGGACCGTCGGGGGCCACATGGCCGTCGGGGGCCGGCAGGAGGTAGATGCCGCACTTGTCGGCCAGGGCCGGGACGATCACCTCACCGAGGGCGGTGAGCGCGTCGCGGGGCTGGGTGGCCTCCGCCAGGACCGCAGCCGCATGGGCCAGGAGGTCCCGGCGCCGCTGTTCGCGCCACTGCTGCTCGATGTCGGTGCAGGTGCCCACCCACTCCACGACCGTGTCCCCCTCGCGGACCGGGACGGCCTTGACGTCGAAGTGCCGGTACGTGCCGTCGACGGTGCGCAGCCGGTAGACGTACTCGAACTGCTCGGGCACCTCCTCCAGGGCCCGCCGCCAGGCGGCCAGCATCGGGGCACGGTCGTGGGGGTGCAGGGCGTCGAGCCAGCCGTCGCCGCGGAACTCCTCCCAGCTCTGGCCCGTCACCTCCTCCCATCCCGGGCTGGGCTCGATGGTGCCGCCCTTGGCGGCGGTCACCCACATCATCCGGGTGCCGGTGGCCGCCAGGCTCTCGTAGCGGCGCAGGGCGCGGCGGCGTTCCTCCGACTGCTGCCGGGCCCGTTCGGTGGTGCGGACCTGTTCGGTCACGTCCACGGCCACGACCAGGACGCCGCGCCGGCCGGCGTCGCCGGGGGGCTGTCCGGGGGCGGCCGCACGGCCCTCGCCGTCGCCGTGGCGGTCGCTGTGGCCGGGTGTGAGGGCGGAGAGGCTGAAGGTGAAGAAGCGTTCGCCGTCCTCCTCCCGCGCCCGGCCGTCCTCCTCCCCCGGGCCGGAGGCGATGCGGACGGGCGCGGCGGTGACGGAGACCGCCTCGCCGGTGTCCAGGACCCGGTCGAAGAGGTCGAAGTACTCGCGCTCGCGCAGGTCGGCGAAGGCCTCGGCCAGGGGCTGCCCCAGGGGGCGGTCGCCGAAGACCTCGCGGTAGACGCGGTTGGTGTAGGCCAGGGTGTGGCGCGGGCCCCGGGTGACGGCCATGGCGACGGGGGCGGGGTCGAACATGGACCAGTCCGGGCCCCAGGGCGGCGGTGCGCCGTCCTGGGCGTCGAAGGCGGGTCGTCCTGGCGGCCGTGTCATAGGTCCCAGAGTGCCGTACGGGCGCCGGAGCGGGCGGTGCGGCGCCGCGGGGACGTCTGGTGCGTCAGGGTGACGGCGGGCCTTGCGTGCGGCCGGGGTGGCGGGCGGTGCCGGGGCGGGGCCGGGGGTGCTTCCCGCCCTGCCGGCGGGTGTTCCGCGCGGTGTTCGGTTGGTACGAGAGGATGGTTTTCCACCCATCGGCCCGCGCTCCCGTCCGCCGCCGTCGGCGGCGGACGCGCCACTGCCCCACCGGCGGCCCCGTGACCGGTGTTCGGGGCATAAGCGCTGGTGGAAGCGGTGGCCGGAGGTCTGCGGCGGGCGGGCGGGGGCGCGGCGCGTGTCCTGGCGGGCCCTCAGATCGCTTGGCTGCGGGGGTTTTCGGGCGGATCGCGGGTATCGCGGTGCCGGGTGGGTATCGCGGGGGCCCGGTAATCTACCGGTACCAACTCCCCTTCCGGGACCGTTCGGTACTTCGCGGGCGTCGCCCATGGGGTCCACGAACAGTACTGGGCTCCGGGAGGGAGGTGACCTCATGGAGGCTGCTCCAAAGGGCCACCGCGGCGACAGGTGGGACCGGCTCTACCGCTGGGTCCGCTGGGTCGGCCCGCTCTACACGGCCGCCAAGGCCGTGCGGGAGCTGCTGACCTGACCGAACCGCCTGTAGCGAAGGCCCCGACCCGGTGGTCGAGGCCCCGCCGTAGTTGCAGAGGGCCTCATCCCCGAGGGCTTGGCCGGCACGGAGGGGGTGGGGCTCTCGCATTTTCCGCGGGCATGCCGCCGCCGGGGCGGGTGCGAGGGAAACGCGTCTTCCGACACCGCCACTAAACACCGCCTCCTTGGCACTGTCAAAGGCATCACCACGCGTGGCCACGACCCGCCCGGACCATCAACAAGGGCGCTGAGCTGGGGAAACGGCGGGGATGCGCCGTGGGGTGCGGGTCAGCGCTGACACGCCGAACTCCTCCATGTGGCGAGCGGGACGCAGGGGCCGCGCCCCCGGTCGGCGCCGGGTGCGGTGGTGCGTGGCCGCCGGGGCCGGAAGGGCCGGTGCGCGGGCCGCTTGGGGCCGATGGGCGGAGCCGGCCGGCGGCGAACGGGTGGTTGTGCGCCGCCGGGCGCCGCCACCGGGCAGGGGCTCACCAGAGGTAGGCCATTGACGTCAAGGGATGGGTTGGGCATGAGCGAATACGAGAGTTCCCGTACGATGCCCGCGCTGCCGGAGCATGTCTTCGACCAGGCCAGGGAGGTGCGCCGGCTCGACAGCTGGATGCCGGCGGAACTGCACGTACGGGCCGAGGACCTGCCGGCCGTCACCGTGCACGAGGACACCAGCGGCCAGGACGCGCCCGCGCTGTTCCGCGCCCAGCCGGAGCAGCTGCGCCTGGAGTGGGGCACGCGCGAGAGCGGCAGTTACGCCGGATGGCTGCAAGTGGCCGGGATCGGCAGCGGCGCCAGCGAGGTGACGGTCCATCTGTCGTTCTTCGACGAGGGCCATGACCCCGGCGCCGAGACGGTGCGCTCGGCGCTGGAGAACAGTCTGGAGCGGCTGGAGGAACAGGTGCGGCTGCGCGTGGACGACGGCGGCTGAACGGGCGCCCGCGGTTGCTCCCGGCGGGCGACGTGCAGGCCCCGATTCCCGCATGCGCCGTGGCGCTGCCGTCCGGCGGGGTCTCCTGTGCTGCATCCTGGCGGCCGGGCGCCGGACGGCGAACGAAGCGGTTTGCGGCGGGCGATCAGCAAAGGGATGAACGACATGGCGGTGTGCGAGGTCTGCGAGAACGACTACGAGATGGCCTTCGAGGTGCGCGCGGCGGGAGCCGTGCACGTCTTCGACAGCTTCGAGTGCGCCGCGCACAAGCTCGCGCCGATCTGCGACACCTGCGGGTGCCGCATCCTGGGCCACGGCCTGGAGACCGACGGGATGTTCTTCTGCTGCGCCCACTGCGCGCGGGCCAAGGGCTACTCCGGGCTGGCCGACCACGCCTGAGCCCTGGCGGGGCGGCGGGCTCTCGTCGGTGAAGGAGACCCGCACCACGGTGTGGGGGCCGGGCTGCCGGTGCCGCCGGGGCGCGCGTTCACCCGTACGGCCGTACGTGGTGCTGTCCGGTGGGGGTTGCCCGGTGGGGGCCCTCTCGTTGGGCAGGGCCGGGGGTGGCCTTCGGCTGTTTCCCGCCAGGCGTCGGAAGGTTGCTGGTGTGCGCGTGAGCAAGCCCGTTCGGGCGGTCGCGGCCGCGGTGGCGGTGGGCGTGCTGTGGGCCGGCGGTTGGGGTGCCGGCGGGTGCGGCCGGGGCGGGTGCCGGCGTCCTGCGACGGGCCGGTGGCGGGGTGTGTGGCGGTCCTGGAGCGGGCCCTGGCGGGGGTCCGTGACGGGCTGGGCTGTGACCGCCGGGCGCCGTTCGCGGCGCTGTACGTGCGGGTGCAGGAGGCGCTGGCGGGCACGCTGCGGGAGCGGCCGGGGCTTTTCGACGAGCCGTCGTGGGCGGCCGGGGATCTCAACGCCGCGTTCGTGTCCGCCTACCTGCGGTCGTACGAGGCCGACCGGGCGGGGCGGCCGGTGCCGTAGGCGTGGCGCATCGCCTTCGCCACGGCGCGCGGGGGCGACAGCAACGCCGGGCAGGACGCCTTGTTGGGTGCGAACGCCCCTATCCAGCGCGACATGCCCTACGTCCTGGCCGGGCTGGGGCTCGTCCGCGCCGACGGCACCTCGCGCAAGGGCGATTTCGACCGGGCCCAGGCCGTCCTGGACCGTGCGTACGGGCCGGCGGTGCGGGACATCGCCCGCCGCTACGATCCGCTGCTCGCCGTGGCCGACGGCCGGTGGAACCCCCTGGCGCGGCTCACCGCGCGCGAGCTGCTGGTGCTGTGGCGGCAGAACGCCTGGCACCACGCCCGGCGGCTGGCCGTCGCCGGCAGCGGCGAGCGGTGGCGGGCGGCCTCGCGGGCCGTCGAGGCGAACGCCACCGCGTGGGGGACGCTGCTGGCGGCCGTGAGGGTGCCGGGCTACGGGCGGGTGCGCGACGGGTACTGCCACCGGGGGCCGGGCGTCGCGGTGGGCCGGCCGGCGGTGAAGTGGGCGCCGCCGGGCTCGGGCGGGTGCGGGAGGGCGGCTGAGTGCGCCGGGCGGTCATCTGGGGGCGGTGCACAGGACGAAGGCCCGCATGGACTCGGGCGCCGAGCCGGTGTTCGTGCCCCGGGTGACCCAGCTGGCGCCCTGGGCGAAGGAGTCGGTGACGAAGATGCGGAACGCGGAGGTCTCACCGCCGCCGCCGACGGGGACGCGGCCGACGGGGCAGACCGCCGTCGAGCGGCCGTTGGCGCCCGGGGCCACTTCCACGGCGTCGCCGAAGACCTGGTCGAAGCCGCCGACGTCCATGCCCGCCCGCACGGATCTCTCCTTCGGGCGCGGGGTGCCCGGATCGCCGTGGGCGGTGGCACTGGCCACGCCGCCGGCCAGGGCCGCGACGGCGGCCAGGGCGAGGATGGCGGTGCGCTGCATCTCGACCTCCTCGAAGGATGCGGAAGCTCCGATTCCTCGACGCTACGGAGGGGGGTCGTACGGCTACAAGGCGTGACGGGGTGGTGTTGTGGGGGCGCACGGGAGTGAGAGCACTCCCCCGCCGTGCGCGGCCGGAGGGAGTGGTGGGATCGGTGAGACGCAGGAGGGGGAGGATCGCGCAGCGGAGGCAGGCATGAGCGGCGGGCGCGGGCGGGGCGGGGGGCGCGCCGCCAGGCGCCCGTACTCGCGCCCCGGCGGCGTTCCGGCGCGCGGCGCGCCGACCACGGT
>NZ_JAGGOL010000124.1 GCF_018614525.1 Streptomyces sp. ISL-11 | reverse complement strand
CCGCGAGCTCGGCGTAGCTGCGGATCAGCCGTTCGTGCGCCGCGCCCCGCTCGCCGGGCTCCTCCTCCTGATGCAGGCGGGCGTGCGCGAAGGCCCGCACCAGGTCGGGCACGCGGTACCGGCCGGAGCGCACCGGTTCGATCAGGCCCGCGCGGGCCAGCGCCGCGAGCTCCCGCGCCGCGCCCCGTTCGTCCTCGGCCAACAGCGCCGCCGCGGCGGCCGCGCCCAGCGATGCCCGGCCCGCCAGCGCCAGCCGGCGCAGCAGCCGACGGGCACCGTCTCCCTGGTCGAGATAGCGCAGCCACAGCGCGCGGCCGACCGGGTCGTCCTGCCCGACCCCCGCCAGCTCCGCGGCCAGTGTGTGCGCGGCGCGCGGCCCCAGCGAGGAGCCCGCCACCCGCAGCGCCAGCGGCAGTCCGCCGCACAGCTCCCGCACCCGCGCCAGCGCCTTCTCGTCGTACGGCTCGGGCTCCGGCGGCGGTTCCCCGGCGGCCTCCCGCAGCAGGTCCTCCGCGCCCGCCTCGTCCAGCGGTCCGACGGGGAGCTCGTGCACCCAGGCCACCAGATCCGGTGGCAGGGACAGCGGGGTCCTCGCCGTGACCAGCACCAGGCTCTCGGAACGCTCGGGGACCAGCGTGCGGACCTGCTCGGCGTCCGAGGCGTCGTCCAGCACCACCGTCACGGGCAGCCCCGTCAGGTGCTGGCGGTACAGCTCGGACAGCCGTTTGAGGTGCTGCTCGTGCGAGGAGCGCTCCCGGAACAGCAGCTGGTCGCGCGGTGCCCCGAGCCGGTTGAGCAGATGCAGCAAGGCGTCCCGCGTCGGCAGGGGCGCCTCGCCCTCCGACTCGCCGCGCAGGTCCACCACGCACGCGCCCCGGAACTGGTCGCGCAGATGGTGGGCCGCCCGCACCGCGAGCGTCGTGCGGCCCGAGCCGGGTGGTCCGTACAGCACCACCACCGTCGGCTTGCTCTCCGTGCTCGCCCGCGCCTGGTGCACCCACTGGGCGATCCGGGCCAGGTGTTCCCTGCGGCCCGCGAACGGGCCCACCGCTTCGGGGATGTGGTCGAAGGACTGCTCCAGCACGCTGCGCCGCCGGGCCGCGGCACTGCGGTCGCGGCCCCGCATTTCGGCGGTCCGGGCGGAGCTGTCGGTGCCCTGGCTCCGGGCCGCCGGGCCCGCGCCGTTGACGCGCGTGGCCGCCGACAGCATCCGTTGCTGGTCGAGGAACGGCCGCACACCCCGCACCTCCACCGCCGTCAGCCATGCCAGCCGTAGCTGCTCCGCACCACCGGGCCGCCCCCGCAGACCGGCCCGCCGGTGCGCCGCCGGCCAGTGACCGGCCGTCAGCTTGACCACCGCGGCCGCGGAGCCCGCCACCGCCACTACCAGCCCCGCGCCCAGGGCCGTGCCGGCGGAGGTGCCGAAGGCGAGGTCCACTCCGCAGGCCGTGACCGCCGCCACGGCCGTGACCAGGGACGGAGTGCCGAGCGAGGAGCGGTTGAGGCGGGTCGTCAGAGGGCGCCGGGCGGCCGCCTCCTCGTCCAGGGCCCGCAGATACGCGGCGTACTCCTCGGCGGCGGTGGCCGCTATGGCGTCCAGCTCCGCCCTCGCCCGGCGCAACAGTGACGAGCCGTCGGCCGCACCACCCGAACGGCGCAACTCCTCCTCGACCGCGCGCCCCAGCAACCCCTCGACTTCCGTACGGTGACCGCCGCGCAGCACCGTCCGCGCTCCCGCCATGGCTTCCCCCTCCACCAGCGATTGCCTTGTGCCTCAAGTCTTCCGCCTCGACGGGATTTCCGGCAGGGCTGTGGATAACTCATCATCGGGCCGGTGTGGGGAAGGATGGGGGCCATGCCGAACCGCCTGGCGCATGAGACGTCCCCCTACCTCCTCCAGCACGCCGAGAACCCGGTCGACTGGTGGCCGTGGTCGCCCGAGGCATTCGACGAGGCGCGGCGCCGTGATGTGCCCGTGCTGCTCAGCGTCGGGTATTCGAGCTGTCACTGGTGCCATGTGATGGCCCATGAGTCCTTCGAGGACCGGGCGACCGCCGATCTCCTCAACGAGCACTTCGTCTCCGTCAAGGTCGACCGCGAGGAGCGGCCCGACGTCGACGCCGTGTACATGGAAGCCGTGCAGGCCGCGACCGGTCACGGCGGCTGGCCCATGACCGTCTTCCTCACCCCCGACGCCGAGCCCTTCTACTTCGGCACCTACTTCCCGCCCTCGCCCCGGCACGGCACGGCGTCCTTCCCGCAGGTGCTGGAGGGGGTGCGCGCCGCCTGGGCGGACCGCCGCGAGGAGGTCGGCGAGGTCGCCGGCCGCATCGTGCGCGACCTGTCCGAGCGCACGTTCGTGCTCGCTCCGCCCGCGGGGAAGGAGGGCGAGGAGGCCGCTCCCCGGCCGCCCGCGGCCGAGGATCTCCACCAGGCCCTGATGGGGCTGGCCCGGGAGTTCGACGCCGTGCGCGGCGGATTCGGCGGAGCGCCGAAGTTCCCGCCGTCCATGACCTTGGAGTTCCTGCTCCGCCACCACGCCCGTACGGGCTCCGAGGCCGCCCTGCAGATGGTGGGGGCCACCTGCGAGGCCATGGCCCGCGGCGGGATCTACGACCAGCTCGGCGGCGGCTTCGCCCGCTACGCGGTGGACGCCACGTGGACCGTGCCGCACTTCGAGAAGATGCTGTACGACAACGCCCTGCTGTGCCGGGTGTACGCGCATCTGTGGCGGGCCACCGGCTCCGACCTCGCCCGCCGGGTCGCCCTGGAGACGGCCGACTTCCTGATCCGTGAGATGCGCACCGAGCAGGGCGGATTCGCGTCGGCGCTGGACGCCGACAGTGACGACGGCACGGGCCGGCACACGGAGGGCGCCTACTACGTCTGGACGCCGCGGCAGCTGCGGGAGGTGCTGGGCACGGAGGACGGGGCGCTCGCCGCGGCCCACTTCGGCGTCACGGAGGAGGGCACCTTCGAGGAGGGCGCCTCCGTGCTCCAACTGCCCGACGGCGAGCTCCTCCTCGACGCGAGCAAGCTCGCCTCCATCCGCCGGAAGCTGCTGGCGGCGCGTGAGGAGCGGCCCCGCCCCGGCCGCGACGACAAGGTCGTGGCCGCCTGGAACGGCCTGGCCATCGCCGCCCTCGCCGAGACCGGCGCCTATTTCGACCGCCCGGACCTGATCCAGGCCGCCACCGACGCCGCGGACCTGCTCGTCCGCACCCATATGGACTGGCACGCGCGGCTGTTCCGCACGTCCCTCGACGGTGCGGCGGGCTCGCACGCGGGTGTCCTGGAGGACTACGCCGACGTCGCCGAGGGGTTCCTGGCGCTCACCGCCGTCACCGGCGAGGGCGTCTGGACGGACTTCGCTGGCCTGCTCCTGGATTCCGTCCTGGCCCACTTCCGGAGCCCGGACGGCAGTCTCTTCGACACCGCCGACGACGCCGAGACCCTGATCCGCCGCCCGCAGGACCCCACGGACACCGCCACCCCCTCGGGCTGGACCGCCGCCTGTGGCGCCCTCCTGGCCTACGCCGCCTACACCGGCAGCGCTGCCCACCGGGAGGCGGCCGAGCACGCCCTCGCGGTCGTGCGGGCGCTCGGCCCCCGGGCGCCGCGCTTCATCAGCTGGGGCCTGGCGGCCGCCGAGGCGCTGCTCGACGGTCCCCGCGAGGTCGCCGTCGTGGGCCCCCAGGACCACCCGGCCACCCGCGAACTGCACCGCACCGCCCTGCTGTCCACCGCCCCGGGCCTCGCCGTCGCCGTGGGCGAGCCGGGCTCGGACGAGGTGCCGCTGCTCGCGGACCGCCCGCTCGTCGACGCGCGCCCGGCCGCGTACGTGTGCCGGCACTTCACCTGCCAGGCGCCGACGACCGATCCCGGGACGCTGGCGGACAGTCTGAGGGGAGGCGAGTGAGGCCTCCGGGCCGGAATCCGCGGAGGCCGGTGGCTCAGAGCGTGAGGCCGCGGGCGAGCACGTCCAGGGTGCGGCTGATGACCTCGACGAGGTCCTCGTTCTGGCCCCGCTCGGCCCAGTGCATCAGGGCTTCCTGCATGCCCGCGAGGACCGCGGCGATGACGACCCGCAGCTCGATGTCGTCGGCCGGCCGGCCCGTGCGCTCGGCCAGGACGGCGCAGAGCATGCGGGCCGACTCGCCCATGCCCTCCGCCTGCCGGCCGCGCAGGGACGGCACCTCGCGGACGAGCTTGGTGCGCTGCTTGAGCTCGACGATGTCGCTGTCGATGACGTGCCGGATGGAGGCCAGGACGCCCTGCCGGACGGCCTCGACCGGAGACTCCTCCACCGGCCGGGCCCGGATCGCCGCTGCGAGCACCGGGTCGTACTCGTCGGTGAGGACGATGTCCTCCTTGGTGGGGAAGTAGCGGAAGACGGTGCTGGGAGAGACGTCGGCGGCCTCGGCGATCTGGTCGACCGGGGTCGCGTCGTACCCCTGCTTCTCGAAAAGCCGGTAGGCGGCGCGGCGGATCGCCTGACGGGTCTGGATCTTCTTCCGCTCGCGCAATCCGAGCCGGGGCTCGGACGGCACGGCGGACGAGGTGTCTGCGGAGGCCATGACAGCATTCTCGGGCATCGGCCTTCTCGCGGGACACGCCATGGTCACCGGTTGGGCGGGCCCTGGTGCATGCCCCGAGGTGGTTGTCCCGGGGCGGCCGTGACACACCTCCGAGAGAGGTGAGTCAAAACGACGCCGACCCTCAAAAGATGTGACCTGTCAATCGATTCCCGGTTGTTGATAACTCCCTGATTGTCAGTGGGGTGTGTCACGCTGTGTGGTGGGCAGGGGATCGTTCGGTGATGAATCGAATCGAAGGGGGTGGCGATGGGTGCCATGGTGAACGCTCTCGCGGTGGCGATCGGCGCGCTGAGCGTCGGTGGCTTCGTGGTCGCCGGGGAGATCGCGGTGTTGCTGGTCGTTCTGGCGGGTGTGGGTGTCCTGGCATGGCGAGTGGCCGCGGCCTCTCGGCCGCGGCCACTGGGGACGGTGGGGACGGTGGGGACGGTGGGGTCGGCTGCGCCGGCGCGCCCGGCGCCGGGCCGCTCACGCGTGCGAATAAGCCACCAGGGAGATGCCCACGTAATGGACGATGAAGGCCGCCAGCGTCAGTGAGTGGAAGACCTCGTGGAAGCCGAACCATCGCGGTGACGGGTTGGGGCGCTTGATTCCGTAGATCACGCCGCCCGCGCTGTAGAGAAGGCCGCCGAGGATCACCAGGACGAGCACGGCGATGCCGCCCTTGCGCAGGAAGTCCGGCAGGAAGAAGACGGCGGCCCAGCCCATCGCGATGTAGCAGGGGGTGTAGAGCCAGCGGGGGGCGCCGACCCAGAAGACGCGGAAGGCGATCCCCGCGAGGGCGGCGGCCCAGACGGCCCACAGCAGCACCTGCCCCCGGCCGCCCGGGACGAGCAGCATGGTCAGCGGGGTGTACGTACCGGCGATGATCAGGAAGATGTTGGCGTGATCGAGACGGCGGAGCACGGCGTTGACGCGCGGACTCCAGTTGCCGCGGTGGTAGAGCGCGCTGATGCCGAACAGCAGGCAGGCCGACAGCACGTAGACCGCGCACGCTATCCGGCCGCGGGTGCTGTCCGCGAGAGCGGTCAGGAAGATGCCGGCGATCACCACGGCGGGGAACATCCCCGCGTGCAGCCAGCCGCGCAGCCGTGGCTTGACGGGCGCGGACGGATCGACCGGCAGGGCGGCGTGGGACGTGGCGGCCGCGGCGCCGGCGGGAGCGGGGTGCGCGGGGAGCGCTGCGTCGGACGCGGAAGTCATGGCGAACATGGTACCTACGCCACCGTAAGTTACGGATCAGTATCACGTGGCGATGGTCACGGAAGCGCCCCCTGGACAGAACCGGAATGGAGTCGGATGATCAAATGAGTGCGGGCGGCACCGGATGAGCGGGTCACGAAGCGTCTGGGTCGCAGCCCCCAAGGGGCACCTTCCACAGCAGCGGACCGAGCAGGCGAAACGGCGAGGTTCGTCAACCCTCAACATCTGACGCCGGGGCAGCGTGGTTTCCGGCGGGACGGAGCGATCGTGGCGCGCAGCAATGCGGCTCCCACCACCCCCACCAACCACCAGGAGCTGATCTCCTGGGTCGACGAGATCGCCGCCCTCACCGAGCCGGACCAGGTCGTCTGGTGCGACGGTTCCGAGGCCGAGTACGAGCGCCTGTGCGAGGAGCTCGTCGCCAAGGGCACCTTCAAGAAGCTGGACCCGGTCAAGCGTCCGAACTCCTACTACGCCGCCTCCGACCCCAGCGACGTGGCACGCGTCGAGGACCGCACCTTCATCTGTGCCGAGAAGGAAGAGGACGCGGGCCCGACCAACCACTGGAAGGCCCCTGCCGAGATGCGGGAGATCTTCGCGGGCAAGGACGACCGGGGCGGCATCTTCCGCGGCTCGATGCGCGGCCGCACCATGTACGTCGTGCCCTTCTGCATGGGCCCGGTCGGTTCGCCGCTGTCCGCCATCGGTGTGGAGATCACCGACTCGGCCTACGTCGCCGTGTCGATGCGCACCATGACCCGCATGGGCCAGGCCGTCCTCGACGAGCTCGGCACCGACGGGTTCTTCGTCAAGGCCGTCCACACCCTCGGCGCCCCGCTCGCCGAGGGCGAGGCCGACGTCCCGTGGCCGTGCAACACCACCAAGTACATCTCGCACTTTCCCGAGGACCGCGAGATCTGGTCCTTCGGCTCCGGCTACGGCGGCAACGCCCTGCTGGGCAAGAAGTGCTACGCGCTGCGCATCGCCTCCGTCATGGCCCGTGACAACGGCTGGCTCGCTGAGCACATGCTCATCCTCAAGCTCACGCCGCCGCAGGGCGAGTCGCGGTACGTCGCCGCCGCCTTCCCCTCCGCCTGCGGCAAGACCAACCTCGCCATGCTGGAGCCCACCATCTCCGGCTGGACGGTGGAGACCATCGGCGACGACATCGCCTGGATGCGCTTCGGCGAGGACGGCCGCCTCTACGCGATCAACCCCGAGGCCGGTTTCTTCGGCGTCGCGCCCGGCACCGGCGAGCACACCAACGCCAACGCCATGAAGACCATGTGGGGCAACTCCGTCTTCACCAACGTCGCCCTCACCGACGACGGCGACGTGTGGTGGGAGGGCATGACCGAGGAGCAGCCCGCGCACCTGACGGACTGGAAGGGCAACGACTGGACGCCGGCGTCGGGCACCCCCGCCGCCCACCCCAACGCCCGCTTCACCGTCCCCGCCTCGCAGTGCCCGATCATCGCGCCCGAGTGGGAGGACCCCAAGGGCGTGCCGATCTCGGCGATCCTCTTCGGCGGCCGCCGCGCCTCGGCCGTGCCGCTGGTGACCGAGTCCTTCGACTGGCAGCACGGAGTCTTCCTCGGCGCCAACGTCGCCTCCGAGAAGACCGCCGCCGCCGAGGGCAAGGTCGGCGAGCTGCGCCGCGACCCCTTCGCCATGCTGCCGTTCTGCGGCTACAACATGGGCGACTACATGGGGCACTGGCTGGAGGTCGGCAAGAGTAAGGATCAGGCCAAGCTGCCGAAGATCTACTACGTCAACTGGTTCCGCAAGGACGCGGAAGGCCGGTTCGTGTGGCCCGGCTTCGGTGAGAACAGCCGTGTGCTGAAGTGGATCGTCGAGCGCCTCGACGGCAAGGCCGAGGGCGTCGAGACCCCCATCGGCATCCTGCCGGCGAAGACGGCGCTCGACACCGGCGGCCTGGACCTCGACGACAGTGAGCTGGAATTCCTGCTCACTGTCGACAAGGACGTGTGGCGCGAGGAGGCGTCGCTGATCCCCGAGCACCTCAACACCTTCGGCGACCACACGCCGAAGGAGTTGTGGGACGAGTACCGCGCGCTGGTCCAGCGCCTGGGCTGACCGTTTCCGCACTCCGCCCGCCCCGGCAACCGGGGCGGGCGGAGTGCCCGCGGCCCACTCGCCCGAGGCGGGTGGGCCGTTCTCGTGTGCGGGCCGTCAGATCAGGCCGCGTCCGGGATGCCGAGGGCGTCCCCGTGGGAGCGCAGGCGCTCGGCCGCCAGTCGCGTGCTCGTCTCGTCCGCGCGGGACGTGGCCACGACCAGCGCCTGCCCGGCCAGGGTGTGGGCGCGCTGATGGAGGGCGGCGACGCGGTCCGGGGTCGCGCCCGTCGCCGTGGGGGTGGCCCTCAGGGGTGAGCGGCCGTCGTTCAGGGCGGCGACCCGGTCCGCCAGGCGCTGAGCGGCGTCGTCCAGCCCGGGGGCGGGTGTCAGCGCGCGCAGCTCGTCCGTCACCGTCAGCAGCGCGGTGAGATGTCCGGCGAGCCGGATGTCCAGCTCCTCCACGCGGGAGCGGTGCGGTCCGCGGGTCACGCGGCCCGGTTCGGCCATGGTGTGGACCGATTTCGTGCGGATCGGCTCGTACATGGATGGCCTCCTGCAATGACTGAGAAGGTCATCCTAACTTAGACGGCGTCTAAAGTTGTTTCGCTTATAAGTTAGATCTTGGTAGACCGGTGTCAGGGCTGGCTGTACCCGTCCAGGAACGTCCCGATGCGCGTCACCGCGTCCGCCAGATCCTTGGTGCTGGGCAGGGTCACCAGGCGGAAGTGGTCCGGCTCCGGCCAGTTGAAGCCCGTGCCGTGCACGACCATGATCTTCTCGGCGCGCAGCAGGTCGAGGACCATCTGCCGGTCGTCCTTGATCTTGTAGACCTTCGGGTCCAGCCGCGGGAAGGCGTACAGCGCGCCCTTGGGCTTCACGCACGTCACGCCCGGGATCTGGGTCAGGAGCTCGTGCGCGACGTCGCGCTGCTCGCGCAGCCGCCCGCCCGGCAGCACCAGGTCGTTGATCGACTGCCGGCCGCCGAGCGCCGTGGCCACCGCGTGCTGCGCGGGCATGTTCGCGCACAGGCGCATGTTGGCCAGGATCGTCAGGCCCTCGATGTAGCTGTCGGCGTGGGCCTTCGGGCCGCAGACGGCCATCCAGCCGCTGCGGTAGCCGGCCACCCGGTACGACTTGGACAGGCCGTTGAAGGTGAGGGTCAGCAGGTCGGGAGCGATGGCGGCGGTCGGGGTGTGGGTCACGCCGTCGTAGAGGATCTTGTCGTAGATCTCGTCGGAGCAGACGATCAGGTTGTGGCGGCGGGCGATCTCCGTCAGGCCGCGCAGCATCTCGTCGTCGTAGACGGCGCCCGTAGGGTTGTTGGGGTTGATGATGACGATGGCCTTGGTGCGGTCGGTGACCTTCCGCTCGACGTCGGCCAGGTCCGGCATCCAGTCCGCCTGCTCGTCGCAGCGGTAGTGCACGGCCGTGCCGCCGGCGAGGGACACCGACGCCGTCCACAGCGGGTAGTCCGGGGCCGGGACGAGCACCTCGTCGCCGTCGTCGAGCAGCGCCTGCATCGACATCTGGATCAGCTCCGAGACGCCGTTGCCGAGGTAGACGTCCTCGACGGACAGCTCGATGCCCTTGGTCTCGTAGTGCTGCACCACCGCGCGCCGGGCCGACGGCAGCCCCTTGGCGTCGCCGTAGCCGTGCGCGTCGCCGACGTTGCGCAGCATGTCCTCGAGGATCTCGGGGGGGCACTCGAAACCGAACGTCGCCGGGTTGCCCGTGTTGAGCTTGAGGATGCGGTGACCTGCTGCTTCCAGCCGCATGGCCTCCTCGAGTACCGGGCCACGGATTTCGTAGCAGACGTTGGCGAGCTTCGTTGACTGGATCACCTGCATGACGGCCACCCTACGGGCGCGCCGGAGGCGGCGCGCGTGGATTCCCGTCACACCGGAGGGGCGACCTCCGGGCGGATCAGCCCGCCGGAGCGCGCCGCACCGCGTGGCCCGCCAGAACGTCCGTCCGGCGCCCGTCTTCCATCACAAAGCGTCCGGCAATCAGGACATAAGGAATGCCGGTCGGAAGTCGCCGCGGGGCTTCGAAAGTGGCGTCGGCGGCCACCGTGTCCGGATCGAAGAGCACCAGGTCGGCGCGGTATCCCTCGCGTACGAGGCCCCGGTCCGGCAGTCTCAGCCGGGCCGCGGGACGGGACGTGAGATGCGCCACGCACTCCTCCAGGGAGAGCACGCCCAGCTCACGGGCGTACCGGCCCAGGTAGCGCGGAAACGTCCCGTACGCGCGCGGATGCGGCTTGGCGCCCCGCAGGATGCCGTCGCTGCCGCCGGTGTGCGCGGGGTGCCGCATGATCGCCCGGACGTTCTCCTCGTGGCCGACGTGCTGGAGGATCGTCGTCCCCAACCGGTCGGCCAGCAGCAGTCGCCGGGCGGTGGTCCACGGCTCCTCGCCGCGCTCGCGCGCGGAGGCGGCGACGGTCCTGCCCACCAGCCCCGCCTGCTCCGCGTGCGCGACGCCGGAGACCTCGATCGCGTCCCAGTCGATCGGCACCCCGTGGCAGCCGTCCGCGCCCTCGACCTCCATCACCCGCCGGATCCGCCCGGCCGTCGCGTCGTCCCGCAACCGCGCCAGCGTCGCCTCCGGCCCGCCCTCGGCCGCCCAGCTCGGCAGCATCGCGACGAGCGTGGTGCAGCCCGGCGTGTACGGGTAGGTGTCCAGGGAGATGTCGGCGCCGTCCGCGAGCGCGGTGTCGAGGAGGGCCAGCAGCTCGCCGGCCCGGCCCTTGTTGACGTCGAAGTTCATCGCCGCGTGCGCGAGGTGCAGCGCGCAGCCCGCCTCGCGGGTCAGGGCGACCATCTCCGCGTACGCCCCGAGGGCGCCGGCCCCGTACGAGCGGTGATGCGGGCAGTAGTAGCCTCCGTACGCCGCCACCACGCGGCACAGTTCGGTCAGTTCGGCGTCGGTGGCGTACATCCCCGGCGTGTAGGTGAGCCCCGAGGACATCCCGACCGCGCCCTGCGCCAGCCCCTCGGCCACCAGCCGCCTCATGCGTGCCAGCTCGTCATCCGTGGCCGCGCGGTCCTCCCAGCCGACGGCGAGCATCCGCACGGTGCCCTGCGGCACGAGGTACGCGGCGTTGACGGCGATGCCCTCGCCGTCGAAGCCGTGGTCGAGGCGGTCCAGGTACTCCCCGACGCTCCGCCAGGTGAAGTCGACGTCCGACCCGTCGCCGTTCCAGCCGGTGATCTGGGTACGGACCTCGGCGAGCGTGCGGTCGTCGACCGGCGCGTAGGACAGGCCGTCCTGGCCGACGACCTCCAGGGTCACGCCCTGCGCGGCCTTCGCCTCGTGGGAGGGGTCCGTCAGGAGGGCGAGGTCGCTGTGGGCGTGCATGTCGATGAAACCGGGGGCGAGGGCCAGGCCGTGGGCGTCGACGACGCGTGTGCCCGAGGGGCGCGGGCCGTCGCCCGGGCGGTGGATCCCGGCGATCCGGCCGCCGGACAGGCCGACATCGGCGCGGTAGGACGAGCCGCCGGTGCCGTCGATGACACGGACGTCGCGGAACACGGTGTCCATGGGCGTGGTTCCCTTCCCCTGCCGCCCCTTCTCGGACCGGGACTCCGCCCCGGAGCCCGGCCCTCGATCGGCGGACAGGCTTTTCCGGCCTGTCCGCCGACAGGACAAAGGGGCTAGAAGAACGTGCGGACGCAGTCCGTGACCGTGCCGTCCTCCGTGACCAGAGGGATCAGCGGCCACTTGTCGAACACCGTGCACGGGTGCGACAGCCCCAGGCCCACCCAGTCGCCGACCTCCAGCTCCACGCCCTCGCCGAGCTCGAGGAACGCGTGCTGGTCGGCCAGCGCGGTGACGGTCATGCCCTCGGCCGGCCGCAGGGAGCCGTCGCGGGCGGAGCGCACGACCTGCGGCTCGGGCAGGTCGAGGTCGTACGGGGCGTCGCGCTTGCCCGCGTTGAGGAAGGCCCGGCCCGGTTCGGGCCGCGAGACGACCTGGGCCCACAACCGGAAGGCGGGCCGCAGCGTCCCCTCCTCGGGGTGGCGGTTGAACGGGGTCTTGTGGCGGTACGCGCCGTCGTCATGCGTGACGTACGCGCCGGAGCGCAGCAGCTTGAGCACCGGCGCGGACAGCGGCGGAAGCTCCGCGAAGACCTCGGCGACCGCGTCGAACCACGCGCTGCCGCCCGCGCTGACGACGATCTCCTCGACGCCCGCGAAGCGCCCCGCCTTGTCGAAGTCGGCCGCGAGCCCGGTCAGCCGCCGCAGCCACGCCCGTACGAGCTCGCCGTCGGCGCCCGGGATCTCCGCCTCGTACCCGCCGACGCCCACGAGCCGCAGGGTGTCCGTGGCGGCCACGGCGTCGGCGACCGCCGCGCACTCGGCCTCGGTGCGCACGCCCGTACGGCCGCCGTCGGCGCCGAGCTCCACGACGACGTCGAGGCGGTGGCCGGCGCCCGCCTCGCGCAGCGCCGCGTCCATGAGCTCCACGCCGCGCACGGAGTCGACATAGGTGATGAGGTGGAACGCCGGGTCGGCGGCGAGCTCGGCGGCGAGCATGCGCAGCGCCGCGGCGTCCACGACCTCGTTGGCGAGGAAGATCCGCCGGATGCCGAAGGCGCGGTAGACGCGCACCTGGGCGGGGACGGCCGCGGTGATGCCCCAGGCGCCGTGGTCGAGCTGACGCGCGAACAGCCGCGGCGCCATGGAGGTCTTGCCGTGCGGGGCGAAGGCGAGGCCGTGCTCGGCGGACCAGCGCTCCATGAGGGCGAGGTTGTGGTCGAGCGCCTCGGCGGAGAGGGCGAGCACGGGGGTGGTGAAGCCGCCGGTGAACAGCGAACGCCGCTCGGCCGCCAGTTCTCCGACGGTCAGTCCCTCCGCGTCGGGCGGCAGACCCTTGAAGCGGTGGTCGAGACGCTCCTCGGCGAGGCGGGCGACCGCCGCTTCGGAGAAGGGTGCGGCGGCTTCGGCGGCCATGGAGCCTCCAGACGACTAATGTTGCACTCTGTGCAACGACCATTGCGCATAACGCTCGATGCTGTCTAACATCCCGGCAGGCACCGGGTCAACGGTTGTCCCACGCTCGGCTGCCCGGAAGCCGTTGGGGAGACGGTCGCACAGCGCGCGTAAAACGCCGATCAGGGCCCCTCGCACGGGAGGCCCGACCGAGGAGCGGAGAGCCGACCGTGACCGCCAGCGAGTCGGGGACGCCGGACGTCGATGTCGTCTGCCTGGGCGAGTCCATGGTCACCTTCCGGCCCTCGCGGCCCGGGCGCCTCGCCGAGGTGCCGTCCTTCGACCGCGGCATCGGCGGCGCGGAGTCGAACGTCGCCTGTGCGCTGGCGGCCGCCGGGCACCGGACCCGGTGGATCGGCCGGGTCGGCGCGGACGGCTTCGGCGACCACGTGGTGGAGACGATCGCCGCGTACGGGGTGGACGTCACCGCGGTCCAGCGTGACCCGAGGCGCCCGACGGGCATCTACTTCCGCACCGCGGGGGAGCGACCCATGACGGTGCCGGCCGGGGGCCCGCTCGGGGTCCGGGCGGCGCTCAGCGGGACGGATGCGCCCGGCGCTCGTCCGGAAGCACGCGCGGCCGAACGTCCGGTGCGCGCCCCCGGGAGCGCGGAGCCGCCCGCCTGGGGAGAAGTCGCCTACTACCGTGCCGGATCCGCCGCCTCCGCCATGGCCCCCGGGCTCGTCCCGCGCGAGACCGCCTGGGCCGGCCGCGTCCTGCACCTCACCGGCATCACCGCCGCGCTCTCCGCCGGCTGCCTCGCCCTCCTCCACGACCTGACCGCACCGGGGCCCGGACGGCCCTTCGTCTCCTTCGACGTCAACTACCGCGCCGGCCTGTGGCAGGACGCGGCCGACGGCCCGGAGGTCCTCGCCGCGCTGGCGCGCCGCTGCGACCTCGTCCTCGTCGGCGAGGACGAGGCGCAGGCGGCCTGGGGCCTGCGCGGCGCCGACGCCGTCCGCGCCGCGCTGCCCGAACCGGAGATCGTCGTGGTCAAGCGGGGTGCGGCGGGCGCCACCGCGTACGTCCGGGAGCCCGGTGGCGCGGGACCGGACGGCGCCGCCGCCCGGGCACCCCGCGCCCGTTCCGCCGACCGCGCCGTCTCCGTACCCGCCCTCCGGGTCGACGTCGTCGCGCCCGTCGGCGCGGGCGACGCGTTCGCCGCCGGTTTCCTGTCCGGGACGCTGCGCGGCCTGCCCGTCGAGGAGCGGCTGCGGCACGGGCACCTCATGGCCGCCGCCGCGCTCACCACCCCCGGCGACCTCGCCGCCCCGCCGGCCCGCGGGTACGTCGACCGTCTCGCGGCCCTGGACGACGAGGCGTGGGGAGCGCTGCGGCTCGGCCCGGGCTGGACGGGGCGCCCCGAGGCCCGCACCGCCACCGGCGAGGCACGATGAGACACGCACGACGCACGCGCAGCAGAAGCGAGGCCCCCGCATGAGCCAGACCGTCGACCGAGCCCTGAGCATCCTGCCGCTCCTCGCCGAAGGACCCGCCAACCTCGAACAGGTGGCGACCCGCCTCGACGTCCACAAGTCGACCGCCCTGCGCCTGCTGCGCACCCTGCACGAGCACGGATTCGTCTACCGGCAGCAGGACCAGCGCTACCGCCTCGGCGCCCGCCTCTTCGCCCTCGCGCAGCAGGCCGTCGAGAGCCTGGACGTACGGGAGATCGCCCACCCCCACCTCGTCGCGCTCAACGAGAGCTGCGGCCACACCGTCCACCTCGCCGTGTACGAGGAGAACGAGGTCCTCTACATCGACAAGGTGGAGAGCCGCTATCCCGTGCGGATGTACTCCCGCATCGGCAAGCCCGTCGCGATCACCGTGGCGGCCGTCGCCAAGCTGCTCCTCGCCGACCTGCCGGAAGCCGAGCGGCGGGCCGTCGCCGAGCGGCTCGACTATCCGGCCTACACCGCCCGTTCGACGCCGAACGCGCCCGCCTTCCTCAAGGAGCTGGCGACCGTGCGCGAGCAGGGCTGGGCCACCGACCTCGGCGGCCACGAGGAGTCCATCAACTGCGTCGGCGCCCCCGTCCGGGGCGCGGACGGACGCGTCGTCGCCGCCTGCTCGATCTCCGCGCCGAACGTCGTCGTCACCGCCGAGGAACTCATCGCCCTCCTCCCGCTGCTGCGCCGCACCGCCGACGCCATCAGCGCGGAGTACTCCGGAAACACCTCACCCACGAAGGCAGCCTCATGAACCGGAAGACCGCCATCACCCCGGCCGGGCACACCGCACCGCCCGCCAACTTCTCGCACGGCGTGCGCAAGGGCAACATCCTCCAGGTCGCCGGCCAGGTCGGCTTCCTGCCCGCCGAGCCGGGCGATGCCCCCGTCGTCGCGGGACCCGCCCTGCGCGAGCAGACCCTCCAGACCCTCGCCAATGTCCAGGCCGTCCTGGAGGCGGGCGGTGCGACGTGGGAGGACGTGTTGATGCTCCGCGTCTACCTCACCGACACCGGGCACTTCGACGAGATGAACGCCCTTTACAACGACTACTTCGCCGACCTGAAGGAGGCGCCGGCGGCCCGTACGACCGTCTACGTGGGCCTGCCCGGCGGCCTGCTGATCGAGATCGACGCGCTCGCGGTGCTCGGCTGAGGACCGGCACCACGGCCGGCTCCGCCGGGCCCACTGACCCGACGGAGCCGGCGCTCCGGGCTCGGTACCGCACTCACTTGCAGTACTGCGCCTCCTTGCCGATCGCCCGGTACATGCAGTCGGAGTTCTCCAGGAGCTGGAGCACCGCGTCACGGTTGCGCGCCGTCTCGCGGTCGATCACCTCGTCCGGCGGGTAGAAGCCGCCGCCCGCGCCGTTCTCGCCCGGGTACATCTCGAATGTGTACGCGAAGACCTTCTGGTCGCCCCACAGCCAGTCGTCGATCGTCCCGTCGGTGGTGTAGAGGTCGCTCGACTGCTCGGGGGTGTAACGGTTGCTGGCGGCCATGGACTTGCCGATGGTGGCGAAGACGTCGTGCTCGTCCTGCGTCATCCCCGGGCCGGTGTCGTCGTAGGTGTAGCCGAACGGCCAGAGCACCAGCTCGCTGTACGTGTGGAAGTCGATCGCGGACTTGATCTGCTGTTTCCCGCCGATGTTCCGGCTGCGGGCGAAGTCGGCGACGACCTTGACCTCGGGTGCGGACTCGGGCTTGCTGCCGCGGTAGGTCTCGGATCCGGGGCTGCCGGACGAGCCGTTGCAGCAGCCCCACTTGAAGTTCCAGTTGCGGTTGGTGTCGGTGCCCCGACTGGAGGTCCCCGCGTTGGGCTGGCGGTTCTTGCGCCAGCTGCGGTACGAGCCGCTCGCGATGTCGTACTCGCCGCCGTCGGGGTTCACGTCGGGCACGACCCAGATCTCGCGGCTGTCGACCATCTTGGTCACGCGCGGGTCGGTGCCGTACTTGGAGCCGAACTCCTTGAGCAGGTAGAGCGCCATCTCGACGGTCAGGTGCTCGCGCGCGTGCTGGTGGGCGGTGAAGAGGACCTCGGGCTCGTTCTCGTCCACCGCCACGTTCTTGCTGATCTTGACGGCGACGATGTCGCGGCCTTCGTAGGACTTGCCGATGACCTTCTTGCTCATGATGTCCGGATGCGCGGCGACTCCGGCGTCGATCTCCGCCGTGGCCTCGGCGTAGTTGTGGTACTTCGCGTCGGCCGGCGGGAAGTCGAAGGGCGTGGCGGCCTTGCCGTCCGAGCGGTCCGGCGGCCCGGGCAGGGGGCGCACCGTGTAGCCGAGCCGGCGGATGCGCTCGGCCTGTGCGGCGTCCGCCGTGATGACGACGGAGCCGCTGCGGACGGCGTCGATGGCAGCGCCGGTCGCGGCGACGGCGGTGCGCTGGGCGGCGGTACGAGGGCCGGTGACCTCGTACTCGTGCGAGCTCCGCTCCTCGTCGCGGGAGGCGGCGGGAACGGCCAGGGCAAGGGTGAGCACGGCGGCGAGGGCGGTGCCCCATCTGCCGGTCGATCGCGGTCGCATGCGGTCTCCTGGGGGGTTCCGGTCGTGCGACGGGTGGGGGAGTGGGGTGCGGGTGGGGGGTGGTGCGTGTGGCCAGTGTCGAGAGGTGGCGTGTACGCGTCAATGCCTCGATGAAGAGTGGAACAAGCCAACTTCCCTTTCACTCGCGACCGATTGATTGCGCACGCTCTCAGTGGCCCCAACAATGCACATGTCAAAACGACAGGACTTCGGCTCTGAGAGGAACCACCCCCCATGAGAAGACCTCTCGTCGGCGCGCTCGCGACCCTGCTCCTCACCGGAGCGGCCGCGGCCGGCGCCGGCACCGCCGCCGCGGCCCCCCGGGCGGACGCGGGTGCCCGGGTGAGCGCGGACGCCAAGGCGGATGCGGGCATCAAGGCGGATGCGGACGTCAAGGCGGACGCGGACGTCAAGGCCAGGCCCAAGGCCGTCGACTTCGCCGGTACCGTCGCGCTCAGCAACTGTTCCGGCTCGCTGATCCGCATGCCGAGCTCCGCCGACACCGACCACGCCCTGGTCATGACCAATGGCCACTGCCTGGAGACGGGCATGCCCGACGCCGGTGAGGTCATCACCGACCGGCCGTCCAGCCGCACCTTCAGCCTCCTCAACTCCAGCGCCGGCAAGGTCGCCACCCTGCGCGCGGTGAAGGTCTCGTACGCGACCATGACCGACACCGACGTCACGCTGTACGAGCTCGACACGACCTACGCGCAGATAAAGCAGCGCTACAACATCAACGCGCTCAGCCTGTCGGCAGACCATCCCACCGCGGGTACTCCGATCAAGGTCGTCTCCGGGTACTGGAAGCGGATCTACTCCTGCAACGTCGACGGGTTCGTCTACCGCCTCCGCGAGGGCGACTGGACCTGGAAGGACTCGCTCCGCTACACCTCGTCGTGCAACACCATAGGCGGGACCTCCGGCTCGCCCGTGATCGACACGACCACGGGCAAGGTCATCGCCATCAACAACACCGGCAACGAGAGTGGTGAGCGCTGCACGGTGAACAACCCCTGCGAGGTGGACGAGAACGGCGGGGTCACCGTCCGCCAGGGCATCAATTACGCGCAGGAGACGTACGGCATCACCAAGTGCGTCGGCACGGGCAACAAGATCGACCTCGGCCTGCCGGGGTGCGCGCTGCCGAAGCCGGCGGCGGCTGCCGCCCGTCGCTGAACCACGCGTCCCCGGCCGCCGGGCGGTGCTTCGTCGAGCCCGTCCGGCGGCCGGGGCGGCCCCTACGGCAGGCCGTGCACGTGCGGCCCCACTCCGTTGGACCAGGCGTTGCCGTTGCTCGCGTCCCAGTTGGTCGACCAGGTCATCGCGCCCCTGATGCCCGGGTACGTCTTCGCCGGCTTGAACGAGCCGCAGCCCGTGCCCTTGGCGAGGCAGTCGAGGGCGTTGTCGACGACGGAGGGCGGCACGTAGCCGCTGCCCGCGCCGCGCGGGGAGGCGGGCAGGCCCAGCCCGACCTGTGAGGGCGCGAGGCCGCCTTCGAGCTGGATGCAGGCCAGCGCGGTGAGGAAGTCGACCGTGCCCTGGGAATAGACCTTGCCGTCGCAGCCGTTCATCGAGCCGCTGTTGTAGTACTGCATGTTCACGACCGTCAGGATGTCCTTGATGTTCAGCGCGGTCCTGAAGTAGCCCGCCGAGGTCGACTGCATGTCGATGGTCTGTGGCGCCATGGTGATCACGAGCTTGCTGCCCGCCTTCGCCGACAGGGCGCGCAGTGCCTGCGTCATATAGGTCGGGTCGAGGCCGTTCTCCAAGTCGATGTCCACACCGTTGAAGCCGTACTTCCGCATCAGGGCGTACACGCTGTTGGCGAAGTTCGTCGCCGAGGCGGCGTCGTTGACGGTGACCGTGCCCCGTTCGCCGCCGATGGAGAGGATGACGTTTTTCCCGGCTGACTGTTTGGCGGCGATGTCTGCTTTGAACGCCGCTTCCGTGTACTTCAGCGCCGGATCCAGCGTGAAGTCGACGGCCCCCGGGGTGGTCGTGGCGTCGGCGAAGGCGACGGCGATGATGTCGTACTGGCTCTGTACGTCGCTGATCCTCTGGACCGTGGCGCCGTTGTCGAAGTTCTGCCAGTAGCCCGTGACGGCGTGCTTGGGCACGGAGGGGCCGTCGGAGCCACCCGCGGTGGTGGTCGCGGTGACGGCCGCGGATCTGGCCGACTCGCCCGCGGAGTTGGTCGCCGTCACCTCGAACCGGTACGAGGTGGAGGGCGCCAGCCCCGTCACGGTGGCCGAAGTGCCGCTTGCCGACAACACCTTCGTACCGTCCTGGTAGAGGTTGTAGCCGCTCGCGCCGCTCACCGGGTTCCAGGAGAGGCCGACGGAGGAGGAGGTGGCCGGCCCGGCCGCGAGACCGCCCGGGGCGCCGGGGACCGGTTCGCCGGGGTCGCCGCCGCCCGGGCCCGTCAGGGTGACGTCATCGGCGAAGTAGGCGGGCTGTCCGTACCAGCCGTGCGTGTAGAGCGTCACCGAGGTGGTGTTCGCGCCCGTCGTGAACGTGGTGCTCAGCTGCTGCCAGCCGGTCGCGGACGGCGTCCACGTCGACACGTCCGTGGTCCCGGTGCCGCTCGCGCCCAGGTGGACGTAGGAGCCCTGGACCCACGCACTCAGTGTGTACGAGGAGTTGGGCCGCACGGTGACGGCCTGCGCGCACTTGGCGTGGTCGGAACCGGTGGGGGTGGCCTTGAGCGCGGCCGTTCCGCCGTGCGCGGGTGAGGGGACAGTGGCGCCGCTGTCACCCGAACAGGTCCAGTAGGACAGCCCGGACTCGAAGCCGGGATTGCGGGCGAGGTTGACGTCGGTGGTGCCGGCTCCGGTGTCGGCCGCCCGGGCGGTGGTGCCGGTGCCGAGCCCGGCGAGACCGCCGGCCGCGAGGAGCGCGGCGGTCAGGACGCCGCCCAGGCGCCGTCCGCTTCTGGAAAGTCGTCCGCTTCTGGAAAATGGCGTGCGTATCGCACGGTCCACGACTGCCTCCGGTGGGAAGGGAGTTGAGGTGGGAGGTGAGGGAGGATCGAGTGGGGAGGTGTGGGGGACGGCTGTCGCCGTTTGGCGTAAAGATGGTCCAGACCAATGCGTCCGTCAATATGCGCGGCAAAGGTTCCGGGGAAGAGTCCCAGGCCACCGCGGAAGCGCGTCGGCAAACACCGAGGACCGGTTCTCAGCCGCTCCATTCGTGGATAAAGTGCGGAGGCATCAGCACAGGGCAGTATCGATCTGCGTCCGCCGCAGCCCATCGCGGCCGGAGTGAACGGGGAAGCCGACGTGCCCATCGCGATAGCAGTCACCAGTCCCGACCTGGTGCTCCCGCCGCCCGATGGGCAGACCCCTGACGCCGCCGTGTTCCAGCCGCCCGAGGCGCAGCCGCTGGAGACCGCGGTCACCCAGACGGCCATCCTGCTCGACCAGTGCGGCCATGTCGTCGCCCTCTATCCCGATTCGCTGCCCGCGCGGTACGTCCGGCGGCTCCACATGATCCGGTCGGTCCTGGAGAGCGACCGGCTGGCGCTGCTGCCCGTCGCGCTGCCGCCGCTGGCCGTCGGGGTGCTGGCCCGCCAGCTCCGCCAGTTGTCCGTGTCCGACCTGAGCCCCGGGGTGCTGGCCTGCGCGGCCCGGCTGCTCGCCCACTACGTCTACGCCGGCGCCCAGCTCTCCAGCGTCGCCCGCCTCGACCGGGTCGACGTCGGCCTCGGCACCCACCTGGCCTCGCTGCTGCCGGGTGCCCGCTTCGCGGTCCTGGTCAATCCCGCGCCCCGGCTCATCAAGGTCACCGACGGGGAGGCCCCCGAAGGTCCCGGGTTCGGCACCCGGCTGACCGTCGCCCGCGCCGGACCCGCCAAGGGTGAGGACTGGGTGCTGTCCACGCTCGCCCGCCGCTGGCATGTCCAGGGCGTGCAGGAGACCGCGCTGCCCGCCGACTCCGGGGGCTGGTGGGGCGCCAGGGGCACCGTCGAGTTCGCGGCCGCCATTGCCGACCCCACCGTGCTCTACCAGCTCGTCTCGTCCGTCAGGAGGGAACAGTGCCACTGGTGCGGTCTCGAACTCATCGGTGACCGCTGCGCGTTCTGCGCCGGCCCGCTGCCGCGCACCGAGGCCGGCCGCGCGCTCGACCCGCCCGGCCGCCGCACCGTCACCGCCCTGGCCGGCCGCTGACCCGACGGCCCGGCCGTCACGACCCGCCCGGTCAGCCCGGTCACGTCCCCGAACGAGGTTCCCCGCCCCATGAATTCACGTCAGCGCCGCGGGATCATCCTGCTGCTCCTGTCGGTCCTGTGCGCGCTCGGTGCCTTGGCCGGTGTGTTCGCGGTCGTCCACGACGCCGAGTCGAAAGTGGGCCCCGAGACCACCGCCTACCGGTTGCGCGCCGACATCCCCGCCTACCAGCCGCTCGACCGGGCCAAGGACAGCTTCGAGCGGATCTCGATGCCCGAACGCTGGCTGCCCCGGACCGCCGTCACCGACCTCGCCGACCTCGACGGCAAGATCGCGGTCACCCCGCTGCGCAGGGGCTCCCTGCTCCAGCGGGACATGGTCGCCGACCGGCCGGAGCTGGGGCCGGGCCAGCAGGAGATCGCCATCATGATCGACGCGGCGACAGGGGTCGCGGGCAAGATCAACCCTGGGTCGCGAGTCAACATCTACGCCACCTTCGACGCCAAGGAATCGGGCGGCAAGCCCGTCTCCCGCGTCATGGTCAGCAACGCCCGGGTCATCGCCGTCGGCAAGCTGAAGCCCCTCGACCGGGAAGCCGGCAGTGGCGCCGCGGCCACGACCCGGCGGGGCGGCGAGGCGGTGCCGATCACCTTCGCGCTGGGCACGGCGGACGCCCAGCGCGTCGCGTACGCCGAGTCGTTCGCCTCCCACGTGCGGCTCGCCCTCGTCGCACCCGGCGACGACGGCCAGGTCAGCGGCGGAGACCGCACGTACACGCTCGACGGCGACAAATAGACGGCGACAAATAGACAGCGACGAACAACGGCGACACGACCGGCAGACGGCGACGCACAGACGACACGTGCGCGACCAGCAGAGCCAGGCAGAGGCACAGCAGAGGCCCAGGCAGAGGCACAGGAAAGGCAAGGGACACGGTGACGATCAGAATCCTCCCGGCCATCGGCGACCCGGACGCCGCACGCGCCATCGGCGGGCTGCTCGGCCAGCTCCCGGGCGTGGAGCCACTGGCGACCGCCGGCGACTCCACCCGCCTCCTCGACACCCTCGCCGTGCTGGCCGCCGCCTCGGTCGAGGAGCTTCCCGAGGTCGTCCTCGTCCATGAGCGCCTGGGCCCCTTACCCGCGCTCGAACTCATCCGAGAAGTGGCCCTCCGCTTCCCCGCCACCGGCGTCGTCATGGTCACCGCCACCCCGGGTCCCGCGCTCTACGCCGCCGCCATGGACGCCGGTGCCCGCGGACTCGCCGCGCTGCCGCTCTCGTACGACGAACTGGGCGCCCGCGTCCAGGCCGCCGCCCACTGGGCCACCGGCGTCCGCCGCCACCTGGGCGGCGGCGCGGAGGCCCTCACCGCCGGCGGTCCCGGCGGAAGGCTCGTCGCGGTCATCGGCGCCAAGGGCGGGGTCGGCACGACCGTCACCGCCGTCCAGCTCGCACTCGCCGCGTGCGCCGCCGGCCGCTCCGTCGCCCTGGTCGACATGGACCTCCAGTCCGGTGACGTCGCCTCCTACCTGGACGTACAGTTCCGCCGCTCCATCGCCGACCTGGCCGGCATCAGCGACATCACCCCGCGCGTCCTGCAGGACGCCGTCTTCCCGCACCCCACCGGCCTCGGTCTGCTGCTCGCCCCCGCCGAGGGCGAGCGCGGCGAGGAGGTCGGCGACCTCGCCTCCCGGCAGATCGCCGGCGCGCTGCGCCACCGGTACGAACTGGTCGTCGTCGACTGCGGCACCCAGATCACCGCCGCGGGCGCCGCCGTCGTGGAGACCGCCGACGTGGCCGTGCTCGTCACCACACCGGACGTGGTGTCCGTACGAGCCGCCAAGCGCATGGTGCGCCTCTGGGAGCGGCTGCAGATCCGCAAGGCGGAGGAGACCACGACCGTCGTCAACCGCCACACCCGTGGCGCGGAGATCCAGCCGCCCCTCGTCGAGCGCACCACGGGCACGAGGGCCGCCCGCACCACCGTCCCGGCCGGCTACAAGGACCTCCAGCCCGCCGTCGACTCCGGCCGGATGCAGGACCTCGACCCCAAGTCCCCGGTGCGGCAGGCGTTCCGGTCCCTCGCCGGCGAGCTGGGGCTGGCCACCGCCGGGACCGCGCCCGCGCGCGGCCCCGCCCACGCCGACCGCTCGCTCACCGGCGGACTGCGGCGCCGCCGGGCCATAGGGCCCGGCGGTGGCACCGGCGCGGACCAGCTCACGCCCGTACCGGTCGGGCGCTTCCGCCGGCGCGGGGGAGGGGACCGGGGCCAGGTCGCCGTGGAGTTCCTGGGTGTCCTCCCGCTGGTCCTCCTGGTGCTGGTGGCCGTCTGGCAGTGCGTGCTGATCGGCTACACCTATTCCCTCGCCGGGGACGCGGCGGACAAGGGCGCGCGGGTGGGCGCGGTCGGCGGCGACTGCGTGTCCGCGGCGCGCGCGGACGTCCCGGGCGCGTGGGGCGGCGACGGCATCGGCTGCGGCGAGGAGGGTGGCGTCTACCGCGCCCGGGTGTCGCTGCGGGTCCCGGTCCTCTTCCCCGGCGCCATCAACTGGCCGTGGACGGTGGAGGGCTCGGCCGGTGCGGCGAGGGAGGACTGAGGTGGGGGAGACGACGGCCGCCGGGGCGGCGAGGCGGGCGGAGGACGGGCGCGCGGACGCCCGTACGGCGGCGCCGAACGCTTGGCGGGCGTTGTCCGGTGGTGCCGGGCGAGTGGAGTCCGCGCGCGGTGTGTACGGCGTCGGTGCCGCGGAGCGGGCGGGCGCTCGTAGGGCCCTATGGGTCTCGCGGACGCCGTTCGGTGCTGCCGGCTCGCCCGCGGCCCGGCGCGGGGTGTCCGACGGGCGTGCCACGGGCCGGGCGTACGCCGCCGGGCGCGCGGACGCCCGTACG
>NZ_JAGGOL010000123.1 GCF_018614525.1 Streptomyces sp. ISL-11 | reverse complement strand
CGGAGGCGGAGCGCGGGGGCGAGCGGCCGACGGGCAAGGAGAAGACCAGCGACTGGTTCGCGCCGCGCAAGTCCGCGCCGGCGGCGCCCCCGGCGGGCGCCTCCGGTCGCACGGACGGTGCCGCCCCCGCGAGTGCTCCGCCGCCTCCGGCGCAGGGTTCGACGCCGCCGCCCGCGGGTTCCGCTTCGCCGGTGGACGACTGGCCCGTCGGCGCTGGTGCGGGTTCTGGTGCCGGTTCCGCGGGTGGTTCTTCGGTGACGGGTGCGACGTCGTGGCAGGGTGCTGGTGCGTCGGGTCAGCCGGGTGCGCCGGTGGACGACTGGCCGGGTGGTTCCTCGACGACGGCCGCGACTCCGTGGCCGGGTGACGGTTCGGCGAATGGTGCCGGCGCCGGTTCCGCTTCGCCGGTGGACGACTGGCCCGCGAGCACCACCGGAACCACCCCGTGGCAGGGGGCGGCGCCCGCCGCGGGCGCCCCGCAGACCGATGGCTGGCCGGGTGGCCCGTCGGCCGGGTCCTCGACCACGGCCGCGACGCCCTGGCCCGCAGACGCCTCGGCGACGCGTGCCCCGCGCGGTTCCGCTTCGCCGGTGGACGACTGGCCGGCCGGCGCTGGTGCGGGTTCTGGTGCCGGTTCCGCGGGTGGTTCTTCGGTGACGGGTGCGACGTCGTGGCAGGGTGCTGGTGCGTCGGGTCAGCCGGGTGCGCCGGTGGACGACTGGCCGGGTGGCTCCTCGACGACGAGTGCGACTCCGTGGCCGGGTGACGGTTCGGCGAATGGCGCCGGTGCCGGTTCCGCTTCGCCGGTGGACGACTGGCCCGCGAGCACCACCGGGACCACCCCGTGGACCGCCGACGCCCTGGCCACGGGGACGAACCCCGTCGTGCCGGGCACGCCTCAGGTCGGTGTCGTACCACCGCCCGGACAGGGCGGTACCGCGCCGTGGCCGGAGACCGCGGAGAGCACGCAGCAGTTCCCGGCGCCCGCCATGGGCCAGGGGACCGGTTCGCCGTTCCCCGGCGGCGCTCCCGCACAGGGCGCCTTCGCGAACGGGCGTACGGACACCCCGCACGAGGGCATCCCGCGCGTTCCCTCCTCGCAGGGGCCCCGGTCGCCCCAGCAGGCACAGCAGACTCAGCAGAACAAGGCGCCCAAGGGCGGCAAGGGCAAGAAGGGCGGCTCCAAGGCCGCCGCGCCCGCCGGCCGGGGATCCTCCGAGACGCTCGTCAGCGGCGTGCCCGCCGGGCCCGGCCAGAAGGCCGGCCCCGTCGACAGCGGTGCGCCCCGGGTGGCCGTGCCCAAGCCCAAGGTGCCCGCGCCCGGCGCCAAGCCCGCCGCGGCCGCGCCCAAGAGCACGCCCAAGGCCGCGCCCAAGAAGAAGGGCCGCTCGAAGCTCGTCCTGGCCGGCGGCGCGCTCGTCGCGCTGGTCGGCGTCGCCTACGGCGCGGGCCTGCTGCTCGACCACGCCGACGTGCCCAACGGCACCACCGTGCTCGGCGTGGGCATCGGCGGCAGCTCCAAGGAGCAGGCCGTGCAGAAGCTCGACTCCGCGCTCGGCAGCCGCGCGACCGACCCGCTGAAGGTGTCGATCGGCGGCAAGGTGGTGCAGCTCAAGCCGTCCGTGGCCGGGCTGTCCATCGACACGCAGGCCTCGGTGCGCGCCGCGGCCGGCCGTGACTACAACCCGCTCACGGTCATCCCCTCGCTCATCGGCGGCACCCGTACGGCCGAGCCGACCATCACGGCGGACGAGGAGAAGATCGCGGCCGCGCTGAAGACGCTGGCCGGCGAGGCGGGCGCGGCCAAGGAAGGCACGATCAAGTTCGAGCCGGGCAAGGCCGTGGCCGTCTACGGACAGCCGTACGTGGGCCTGGACAGCGACAAGGCCGTCGCGGCCGTCGCCCAGGCGTACCGCGACCGCGCGGCCACGGGTACGGACAAGACCGTCGAACTGCCCAGCGCCAATCAGCAGCCGAAGGTCGACCGGGCCGAGGTCGACCGCATGATGAAGGCGTTCGCCGAGCCGGCCATGTCGGCCCTGGTCACCGTCCAGACCGACCCGGTCCACCGGATCCAGTTCGGTCCGGACCGCTCGCTGCCGAAGATCCTGGCCGTCAAGGAAGTGGACGGCAAGCTCGTCGAGAGCTACAACCTCGAAGCGCTCAAGGAGCTCTACGGCACCGCGTTCGCCGGCGTCACCATCCAGCGCGGTGACGGCAGCAGGACGGCCGTCCAGCCGCAGGACGTCGTCGGTGCCCTCCGCAAGGCGCTGCTCGGCAAGACGCCCGCCGAGCGCGTCGGAGTGATCAAGCTCAGCTGATCGCCGCCGCACGCCCTACCGAGCCCCCGCGCCGCATCCGGCGCGGGGGCTCACATCTGTCACCGGATCCATGACATCTGTCATCGTCAGCACACGACGGCTGACACTGCCCCCGGGCGGACCGGGCCGTGAAGATGGATCCATGACCACCACAGCAAGGAAGTTCACGGGGGACGGGCACCGCACCGCAGCACCCGTGGTCAGTTTCACCAATGTCAGTAAGAGCTATGGCGAGGTGCGCGCCGTCTCGGAGCTGGACCTTCAGCTGTACCCCGGCGAGACCGTCGCCCTGCTCGGCCCGAACGGCGCGGGCAAGTCCTCCACGCTCGACCTCCTCCTGGGCCTGCGCAACGCCGACTCCGGTCGCGTCGAGGTCTTCGGCACCACCCCGCAGCAGGCCATCGTCGGCGGCAAGGTCGGCGCGATGCTCCAGAGCGGCGGCCTGATGGAGGACGTGACGGTCCGTGAGCTGGTGCGGCTCGCCTGCGATCTGCACCCGCGGGCCTATCCGGTCGAGGAGGTGCTGCGCCGGTCCGACCTCGCCGACTTCGCCGACCGCAAGGTCAACAAGCTCTCCGGCGGCCAGGAGCAGCGGGTGCGGTTCGCGCTCGCCACGGCCGGCGCCAATGAGCTCATCGTGCTGGACGAGCCCACCACCGGCATGGACGTCTCGGCCCGGCAGGCGTTCTGGGGTGTGATGCGCGCCCAGGCCCGCGAGGGCCGGGCGATCCTCTTCGCCACGCACTACCTCGAAGAGGCCGACGCGATCGCCGACCGGGTGATCGTCCTGCACCGCGGCCGGGTGCTCGCCGACGGCTCGGCCGCCGAGATCAAGGCCAAGGCCGGCGCCCGGCGGGTCGTCTTCGACCTGGACGGGCACATCGGCGAGGCCGTGCTGCGCGAGCTGCCGCACCTGTCCTCCCTGGAGATATCGGGCCGCACCGTGCGCATCCAGTCGCACGACGCGGACGCGACCGTCCACGCCCTCTACGCCCTCGGTCTCTACCCGCGCAATCTCGAGGTCGCGGGCCTCGGCCTGGAGCAGGCATTCATCGCCATCACCGACGCAGCGACCGCCGAGGAGGCGGCCCGATGAACACTCTGATCAAGCTGGAAATCGCGCGCACCCTGCGCAACAAGAAGTTCATGTTCTTCTCCGTGCTCTACCCGGCGGGCCTCTATCTGCTCATCGCGGGCGGCGCGAGCACCACCGAGATCGTCGAGGGCACGGGGCTGACCCTGCCGCTGCTGATGATGGTCTCCATGGCCTCCTTCGGCGCCATCACCGCCGTCCTCGTCGGCAACAGCGAGCGCATAGCCAAGGAGCGCGAGAAGGGCTGGACGCGCCAGCTGCGGCTGACCGCCCTGCCCGGCCGGGGCTATGTGACGGCGAAGGTCGCCTCGGCCGCCGTCGTCTCGCTGCCCTCGATCCTGGTCGTCTTCGTCGTCGCGGCGGTCGTCAAGGACGTGCGGTTCGACGCGGTGTGGCAGTGGTTCGCGCTGATCGGCGCGATATGGGCGGGCAGCATCGTCTTCGCCGCGCTCGGTGTGGCGGTCGGCTATCTCGCCACGGGTGACGCCGTACGCCCGATCACCTTCATCATCTACTTCGGCCTGTCGATGCTGGGCGGCCTGTGGATGCCGACCACGACCTTCCCGCACTGGCTGCAGAGCGTCGCCGAGTGGGTGCCCACCCACGCCTACGCGGCCCTGGGCCAGGCCATCGAGCAGGGCGGCGCCCCGCACCTGAAGGACGTGGCCGTCCTCGTCGTCTATCTTGTGCTCTTCGCGGGAGCGGCCGCCTGGCTGTACCGCAAGGACACCCGCAAGGCCTGACCCGGCCGGAACCCAGGGAGACACGGCGATGGCCCTACGCGAGCGCGGCCGCCGGCTGTGGCAGGCGGCCTTGGAGGCCGACGACGCCCCGGACGTGGACAACGTCCGCATCGGGGAGCGGCCCGACACCCGACGGCAGATGACGGTCAAGCTGCTGTGGATCGGGATCTGGTTCGCGTATCTGGCCGCGCCCGCCGAGGACGTCCTCGGCGACCATCACACGATCGTGGCCGACGTCCTCGGTGCCCTGGGCCTGCTGGCCTTCGTGGGGTGCTACCTCCTCCTCGTCTTCCGGCACACCTCGCGGCCGATGGAGCGGGGGCGGGTGCTCACCGCGCTCGGCGCGCTGATGGTCATGGCGCTCGTGCTGTCCATGACGCTGGGCGCCGCCTGGCTGGTGCTGTTCGTGTACGTCTGCGTCGGGGTCGGGGCGGTTCTGCCGTTCCGTTTCGCGCGGGTCCTGATCCCGGTGGTCACGGGTGCCCTCGTGCTCGTCGGTGTCGGCACCCCGGACTCCGACGAGCTGCTGCCGGTGCTCGTCATCCCGTCCATGCTCGGCGGCTTCGCGATGGTGGGGGTGCGTCAGATGGCCCGTACGACCCGGGCACTGCGCGAGGCGCGGGCCACCGTCGCCCACCTCGCCGCGAACGAGGAGCGGCTGCGGCTCGCCCGTGACCTGCACGACCTGCTCGGGCACTCCCTGTCGCTCATCACGCTCAAGAGCGAGCTGGCGGGGCGCATGCTGCCGGACCGGCCCGACCAGGCCGCCCAGCAGGTCGCGGACATCGAGCGGGTCAGCCGGCAGGCGCTGGTGGACGTGCGGGAGGCGGTGAGCGGCTTCCGCCGGCCCACCCTGGACGCCGAGCTCGCCGGCGCCCGTACGGCCCTGGCGGCCGCCGGGATCGCCGCGGACCTCGACCGGGCCGCGGTGGCCACTCCCGTCGCCGACCTCCCGCCCGACGAGGAGGGCGCACTGGCGTGGGCGCTGCGCGAGGCCGTGACCAATGTGGTCCGGCACAGCGGGGCGCGCCGCTGCGAGGTGGCGCTCGCGGAGTCGGGGGACGAGCTGTGCCTGACCGTCACCGACAACGGCCGCGGCCCCGAAGGCCCGCACGGCAACGGCCTGACCGGCCTGGCCGAGCGTCTGGCGCTCGCCGACGGCCGGCTGGAGACCGGGCCGGGGCCCCGGGGCGGGTTCCGGTTGCGGGCGTGGGTGCCGCTCTCGCGCCCGGTGCCGGCCGAGGACGGCCCGGCGAATGCGCTGGGCGCACGGTGAAGGGCACGATGAAAGCTCCGTCGCGTGCGGTGCGGGGGGCCGCACGCGACGGCCTACCCTGTCGGGGTGACTGAACAGCCCGGCCCCGCTCAGCCCGACAGCCGACGCGCCATCAGGGTCCTCCTCGCCGAGGACCAGTCGATGGTCCGGGAGGCGCTGGCCGCGCTGCTCGGGCTCGAAGGCGACATCGAGGTCGTCGCCCAGGTCGCCCGGGGCGACGAGGTGCTCGACGCGGCCCGCGCGCACGCGCTCGACGTGGCGCTGCTCGACATCGAGATGCCGGGCATGACGGGCCTCGACGCGGCCGCCCAGCTCCGCCGCGAACTGCCGGGGCTCAAGGTGGTCATCCTCACGACCTTCGGACGGCCGGGCTACCTGCGCCGGGCGATGGAGTCGGGAGCGGAGGCGTTCCTGGTCAAGGACGCCCCCGCCGCGCAGCTCGCGGACGCCCTGCGGCGGGTGCTGCGCGGCGAGCGGGTCATCGACCCCACCCTCGCCGCCGCGGCCCTGGCCGAAGGCGCGAACCCGCTGACCGACCGTGAGCGCGCGGTGCTCGGCGCCTCCGCCGACGGCTCCACCAACGCCGAGCTGGGCCGGGCCCTGCACCTCTCGCACGGCACGGTCCGCAACTACCTCTCCACCGCCATCCAGAAGACCGGCGCCCGCAACCGCGCGGAGGCCGTCCGCATCGCCCGCGACAAGGGCTGGCTCTAGCGGCCCCGCGGCTTCCGCCCGGCCGCCGATCCACCCAGGAGTCCTCCCGCCCGAGCACAGGACCAAGGGCCCTTCGCTCCCCGCCGGCCGACACGCGATCATGGAAGCTGGGTCCGTACGGGTCGGACACCCGGCCGGTTGTCGCACGGCTGTCATATCGCCGTCGTAGGGTCCCTACGAGCGTGACGCGTCATGGGGCGGGTCAAGAAGAGCAGCGAGAAGAGCAGAGGGAGGGGATGCCGCCGTGCACATCAAGCGCGTGCCCGACGGCGGACGCCTCCTGGCCGTCCTGCTGGTCGTCGCGATCGCCGCCCTCGCGGCCCTCGACTGCATGACGGGCGTCCGGCTGCGGCTCGCCCTGGTCGCGAGCGTCATGCCGCTGATCGCCGCCCGCCTGTGCTCCTTCCGCCGCACCGTGGTCGTCGGCTGCGCCTTCGCCGTCGGGCAGGTGGCCGTCCACTGCGTGGTCGTCCCGGACTGGGACACCGCCAGCGCGCTCGTCACCGTCCTCGGGGCGCTGCTCGTCGCCGGCTTCTCCGTGGCGCTGTGCGCGGCCCTCCTGGAGCGCGAGGCCGCGTACGACCGCACCCGGATGGTCGCCGACGCCGTGCAGCGCACCATGCTCCGCGAACTGCCCATCACCGCGGGCCCGCTGCGCGTGGCCGGGTTCTACGTCTCCGCGCAGGAGGGCGCCCGGGTCGGCGGGGACATCTACGAGGTGGTGGAGAGCCCGTACGGGCAGCGCGTCCTGATCGGTGACGTCCAGGGCAAGGGCATGCCGGCCATCGGCGCCGGCCACGCCGTCCTCACCTCCTTCCGGGAGGCCGCCTATCACGAGGCGGAACTGGAGGCCGTCGCAGAGCACATGGAGGGCGCCCTCCTGCGGCACAACAGCGCCCTGTCCCTGACCGGCACGGACGAGCGGTTCGTCACCGCCCTCCTGCTGGAGGTCGGCGGCCCGGCCGCCGGCACCCGCGTCCTGTCCTGCGGGCACATCCCCTACTACGTGATCCGCGGCGACCTCGTCGAGGAACGGCTCCCCGGCCACCCCGGGCTGCCGCTGGGCCTGGGCGGCCTCACCGGCGAGCCGCGGCTGGGCACCGACGCGCCGCCCGACCCGTACGAGTGGGTCGTGCTCTGCACGGACGGCGTCACCGAGGCCCGGGACGCCGACGGCCGCTTCTACCCCCTGCGCGAGCGCCTGACCCACTGGACGCACCTGCGGCCCGCCGAGCTCGCCCGGACGCTCCACGCGGACCTGGAGCACTACACCGGCGGCGAGCTGAGGGACGACGCGGCGGTGCTCATCCTGCGCAACGCCCGCAGCTGCGGCGAGCGCCCCGCCACGATCCCCGCCGAGAGGGTGCCGCTCGGGCGGGAGTGACCGGCGCCGGCCGTCAGTTCAGCATCGCCCGCGCCGCCCGCGCCTGGCGGCGCACGGATTCGGCGACGGCCGGTTCCACCGACTCCAGCACCTCCGCGTACTCCTCCATCTCGTGCGCGCCGCCCACGAAGTCCCCGCGCTCCACCAGCAGCTCCGCCCGCTCGTAGCGCAGCCGCGCCGGATGGGTGGGCAGGAGCAGCGAGAGCTCGACCGCCCACAGCTGGACGTCGCTGCGCTCGGGGCGCGCGGCGGCCCAGGCGCGGATGTTGTTCAGCACCCGCAGCACGATCTCCAGAGTCTCGGCCGGGGAGAACATCGACGGCGCCAGCGGCGTCCCGGTCGCCCCGGCGACCAGCAGCCCGGCGTCCTCGTCGGACAGCGGCCGCCCGCCCTCGAAGGGGTCGGCGAGCAGGTGGCGCCCGAAGGGGTTGCCGAAGCCGACGACGAAGTGGCCGGGCAGCGCCACCCCGTACACCGGAGCCCCCGCCCGCCGGGCGACCTCCATCCACACCACGGACAGCAGGATCGGCAGCCCGCGGCGCCGCCGCAGCACCTCGCCCAGCAGCGACGACTCCAGCCGCCGGTAGTCGACCGGCGAGCCGTGGAAGCCGCACCGCTCGCCGAGCAGCCCTGCGAGGGCCTCGGCCCACTGCCGCGGCTCGGCGTGCCGCCCCAGCGCGGGCAGCAGCCCCGCCAGCCGGTCCAGCTCGATCTGGGCGGCGTCGACCGCGGCCTCGCCCGCCTCCGGGTCCGCCTCGGCGGCGATCAGCAGGCAGAGCAGCGCGAGGTCGGGCCGCTCCTCCCGCGCCGCCTCCGCGAAGCGCCGCCGCCGGCCAGTGGTGTCGTCCATGGCTGCCTCGTACCCGCTCGGGGCGATGGGGACGGACCCATCGCCAATGTCCATGATGCGGTCGCGACTGCGGTCACTGCTGCGGCTCGCGGCGGTAATGGTAGGCGTGGTGCGTGGTGAAGCCGAGCTCGTCGTAGAGCGCCGCGGCGCCGCCGTTGTCCGTCTCCACCTGGAGGTACGCGGCCGAGGCGCCCTCGCTCAGCGCCCGCTCGGCCAGCCCCGTCATGACCAGCGTGGCCAGGCCCTGCCGGCGGTGCGCCGGGCTCACCGTCAGGGCGGCGAACCCCGCCCACCGCCCGTCGACCACGCACCGGCCGATCGCCGCCGGACGGTCCTCGCCCGGTGCGCCGGGCACGGTCGCGAACCACACGGAGGGCCCGCCCGTCAGGACGCCCAGCGCGTCGGCTCCGGAGGCGGACGTCCGCCCGTACACGCGCAGCCACGCCTCGTCAGGCTGCCGGGAGAGCAGCACCCGGCCGGTGTCGGCACCGGTGTCGGCGAGGGGCGCCAGCGCGGCGGCCCGTATCAGGGCATGGCGCTCCTCGGTCCAGCCACGCCCCGCCAGCTCCGCGTCCAGCAGCGCGTCCCGGCCGGCGTCACCGGTGGTGACCTGCACCCTCGCGGGCAGACCGCGCTCGCGGTACCACCGGACGACCCGGTCCAGGGCCTCCGGCAGCGGCAGGCCGGATTCGCCGAGGGGAAGGGCGGAATTGGCCCGGGCGGTGAAGCCGCCCGCCGCGCGCAGGGTCCACTCGCCCAGCCGGGCCGTCTCCCGCGCGGGCCACCCCCGCGCCGCGACCTCCTGGAGCTCGCGCGCGCTCGCGGCGGGCCCGCGGCGCCGGGCCGGGGCCGCCGGCACGACCTTGCCGGCCACCAGAGAGGTCTCCTGGATCTCCACCGTCTCACCGGACCGTCGTGTGATCCGCAGCACACCGTGGTCCCAGGAGGTGAGGACGCCCACCGTGTCCGTGTAGCGCTCGGGAGATCCGCCGGGGTCGTTCAGCCGCCGTACAGATACCCTTTTTCCCACATCAGCGGTACCGATCCGGACTTCCAGCCGTCCGCCCGTGGTGAATTCCACAGCTCTCCTCGCCCCTCTTGTTCGTCAAGTGCCCGGGAACGGAGATACTAGGTGTGGGCATCGACGACGCCGCGCTCCCGCGCGAGATACGCCCTACCGAGGAGGAACGACAGCGTGACCTACGTCATCGCGCAGCCTTGTGTCGACGTGAAGGACAAGGCGTGCATCGAGGAGTGCCCCGTCGACTGCATCTACGAGGGCTCCCGGTCCTTGTACATCCACCCGGACGAATGCGTCGACTGTGGTGCCTGTGAACCGGTCTGCCCGGTCGAGGCCATTTTCTACGAGGACGACACTCCTGAGGAGTGGAAGGACTACTACAAGGCGAACGTCGAGTTCTTCGACGAGCTCGGTTCGCCCGGTGGCGCCTCCAAGCTCGGCCTGATCGAGCGCGACCACCCCTTCATCGCGGCGCTGCCGACCCAGAACGAAAGCCACTGATCTCCGGCTCGGCGCAGCCCCGGCCCCGTACGGCCCAGCGCCGTACGGGGCCGCCGCATGGGGACCGTGCCCGGACGGGACCGCCCGGCGCGGCCGAGACCACCTGACGCAAGAGAGCGAGCGCACTCGTGGGCCCAGTCTCCTCCCGCCTCCCCGCCTTTCCGTGGGACCGGCTCGACCCCTACAAGGCGACGGCCGCCGCCCACCCCGACGGCATCGTCGACCTGTCCGTCGGCACCCCCGTCGACCCCGTCCCGGAGCTGGTCCGGCGCGCGCTCACGGACGCCGCCGACAGCCCCGGCTATCCCACGGTGTGGGGTACGGCCGCGCTGCGCGACGCGCTGACCGGCTGGGCGGAGCGTCGGCTGGGCGCGCGCGGCATGACGCACGCCAACGTCCTGCCGGTCGTCGGCTCCAAGGAGCTGGTGGCCTGGCTGCCGACCCAGCTCGGGCTCGGCGCCGGGGACAAGGTCGCCTACCCGCGGCTGGCCTACCCGACCTACGAGGTCGGCGCGCGGCTCGCGGGCGCGGAACCCGTCGTCTACGACGACCCGACCGAGCTGGACCCGAGCGGCCTGAAGCTGCTGTGGTTGAACTCCCCGTCGAACCCGACGGGCCGGGTGCTGTCGCCGCTGGAGCTGCGCCGTACGGTCGCCTGGGCGCGCGAGCACGGGGTGCTGCTCTTCAGCGACGAGTGCTACCTGGAGCTCGGCTGGGAGGCCGACCCGGTCTCGGTCCTGCACCCGGACATCTGTGGCGGCTCGTACGAGGGCATCGTCGCCGTCCACTCGCTCTCCAAGCGCTCCAACCTGGCCGGCTACCGCGCCGCCTTCATCGCCGGTGACGCCGCCGTCCTGGGCGAGCTGCTGCAGATCCGCAAGCACGGCGGGATGATGGTCGCCGCGCCCGTCCAGGCCGCCACCGTCGCGGCCCTGGGCGACACCGTCCACGTCGCCGAGCAGCGCGAGCGCTACGCCGCCCGCCGGGCCGCGCTGCGCGCCGCCTTCGAGGGCGCGGGCTTCCGGATCGAGCACAGCGAGGCGTCGCTGTATCTCTGGGCCACGCGTGACGAGCCGTGCTGGGACACGGTCGCGGATCTCTCCAAGCGGGGCATTCTCGTCGCGCCGGGTGACTTCTACGGTGCGGCGGGGGAGCGGTTCGTTCGCATCGCCTTCACCGCGAGTGACGAACGCGTCGAGGCGGCGGTCCGTCGCCTGGCCGACCGGTCGTACGCCGTCTAGGGGACGGCGGCAGGACGTGCGAGAGGGCCCGGGATGAACTCCCGGGCCCTCTCGCGCTGCGGTGCCTGAGTCGGTTGGACCGGATCAGCCGCCGATCGGCAGGCCCTTGGTGGGCAGCGAGGGCAGGCCGGCGCCGCCCTTGGGGGCGGCCTTCGCGGTGTCGCCGACGACACCGGCGGCGGAGGCGCCGAGGTCGCCCGCGACCTTCTGGGCGGCCGGGGTGGTGGTCTTGGCGGCCTTGCCGAGCGTGTCCGTGGTGGCGGGCACGGCGGTGTTCACGGCCTTGTGGCCGACCTCGGAGGTCACGGCCCCGGCCTTGTGCGAGGTCGCGTCGATGTTGTTGCCCAGGTTCGCGCCGTCCACCGTGCTCAGCCCGCTCGTCAGCTCGGGGGCCTTGAGGTCCGCGGCGCTCGCCGCTCCGGCCGCACCGATGACGGGGGCCGCACCGGCGGCTACCAGCAGCGCAACGCGGGCGATACGACGCGAAAGGGGGAGGGACATGATGCTCCTTTGACGGAGTTGAGGACGTTGGTCGTCCGGCGACCGGACGCAGTGACTACCGCGTGAATGCCGTGAAGGTTGCGGTGCGCCAAGGTAAAGACTTGGCAATGCATCGCATTATGTGTTTCCCGCCAACCCGGGCAAATACGACAAGCACATGAAGGCTTCGAAAGACCGACGAGCCTTTATTCGCAAGGAATTCGGCGTCGCGGGCGAGTCCCGGCCCGGTGCGAGGAATTCCGCGCCCGAGGCCACCCCGACCCCGCCCCGCGTCCTCCTGACGGGGGGAGGGTCGTACTACTGAACGGTGGTGATCCGGACCTCGTCGGACGTGCCCACGGCCGGCTGCCAGCCGTCCCGGGAGTCCTTCGACGTCCACGCCCGGCCGCCGAACGACACCCGCTCGATCCGCAGCTCGGAGGCGTGGGCCACCGCCCACGACGCCAGCTGCCAGCCCTGCCGTTCCGGGCCGCCGTCGGCCTCCGTCGCCCGCACCGGGACGGTCACCGTGCGTGCCGCCGCACCGACGGCCGTCCCGCTCGCCCCCACCCCGGTGCGGCCCGTCATCGCCGTCGCCGGCGCCATCTCGGTGCCGAACTCGCGCCGCAGCTTCGCCCGCACCGCCGCCGGGTCGCCCGGCCGGCCGTCACCCGGGCTCGTCGTGCAGCTGAAGGACGCCCGGGCCCGGCCCGTGAGCCCCGCCGCCAGCAGCGAGGCGTCCGGCTCGTGCTTGGCGTACGCCTGCGGGAAGCCGCTGCGCTGCACCTTCTGCGCGGCCACCGTCAGCGGCAGCCGCGAGTACCCGGGCACCTCCACCAGGTGGGTGTAGAACTTCCCCGCCGCGTACACGGGATCGGTGATCTGCGCCGCCGTGCCCCAGCCCTGTGTCGGCCGCTGCTGGAACAGACCCAGCGAATCGCGGTCGCCGTGGTGGATGTTGCGCAGCCCCGACTCCTGCATGGCCGTGGCCAGCGCGATCGTCACCGCCCGCTCGGGCAGGCCGCGTCCGGACCCCACGGCCGAGATGGTGGCCGCGTTGACGGCCTGTTCGGGCGAGAGGGAGTACGACTCGCCGTCGGCCCGCACCGTGCAGCGCGGAGCTCCGGGGCCGCCCGTCACCAGCTGGGCGATCCCATATCCGATCAGCGCCAGCAGCACGGCGCAGGCGGCCGCGATGCGCAGCAGTCGGCCACGGTGGGTGACGGAGATGCGGGACATGCGGCCCACGTTACTGGAGAGACCCGTGAATCAGCGGGGCCGACCCCGGCGTGCTGACCGCCCGGTTCCGCCGCGCGCGGGCGAGTTAGAGTCGCCGTCATGGATGACGCCGCACTCGACCTGTCCCTCGACGCCGCCGCCCTCACCGCCCGGCTCGTCGACTTCCCGTCCGAGAGCGGGAGCGAGGGGCCTCTCGCCGATGCCGTGGAATCCGCGCTGCGCGCGCTGCCGCACCTGACGGTCGACCGGTACGGCAACAACGTCGTGGCCAGGACCCGCCTCGACCGCGCCGAGCGCGTCCTGCTGGCCGGGCACATCGACACTGTCCCGATCGCCGGGAACGTCCCCTCCCGCCTGGACGAGGACGGCTTCCTGTGGGGCTGCGGCACCAGCGACATGAAGTCCGGCGTCGCCGTGCAGTTGCGCATCGCCGCGACCGTGCCCGAGCCCAACCGCGACCTGACGTTCGTCTTCTACGACAACGAAGAGGTCGCCGCCCACCTCAACGGCCTCGGCCACGTCGCCGCCGCCCACCCCGACTGGCTCACCGCCGACTTCGCCGTCCTCCTCGAACCCACCGACGCCCAGGTCGAGGGCGGCTGCCAGGGCACCCTTCGGGTACTGCTGCGCACGACCGGCGAGCGCGCCCATTCGGCCCGCAGCTGGATGGGCAGCAACGCCATCCACGCCGCGGCGCCGATCCTGGCGCGGCTGGCCGCGTACGAGCCGCGCCGGCCGGTCATCGACGGGCTGGAGTACCACGAGGGCCTCAACGCCGTCCGGATCGAGGGCGGTGTCGCCGGCAACGTCATCCCCGACGCCTGCACGGTGACCGTCAACTTCCGCTACGCGCCCGACCGCGACGAGCAGGAGGCCCTGGCCCACGTCCGCGAGGTCTTCGCGGACTGCGGGGTCGCCGAGTTCGTCGTCGACGACCACTCGCCCGGCGCGCTGCCCGGCCTGTCCCACCCGGCCGCCGCGGCCTTCATCGAGGCCGTCGGGGCCGTCCCCCGGCCCAAGTTCGGCTGGACGGACGTCTCGCGCTTCAGCGCGCTCGGCGTGCCCGCCGTCAACTACGGTCCGGGCAACCCGCTTCTCGCCCACAAGCGCGACGAGCGGGTGCGCGCCTCGCTGATCACGGACTGCGAGGAGCGGCTGCGGGCCTGGCTCACTCGCTGACCAGGCCCTGTCCGGCGCCGCGTGGGCCTACGCTGAGCAGCAACGATCTGCAGCGGAGGGAGCGCGGAATGGCAAATTCCGATGGGGCCCGCACTCAGCGGGAGCAGCGCCGGGGGCCGGTCGTGCGCCGGCACGGCCAGATGCAGCAGGGCACCACCGACCAGCATCTGCTGGACACCAGAGGGACAGCGGACTGGGTGCACGAGGACCCCTTCCGGGTGATGCGCATCCAGTCCGAGTTCGTCGAGGGCTTCGGCGCGCTCGCCGAACTGCCCCCGGCCATCAGCGTGTTCGGCTCGGCCCGTACGCCCAGGGACTCGCCGGAGTACGAGGCGGGCGTGGCCATCGGGCGCGGCCTCGTCGAGGCGGGCTTCGCGGTCATCACCGGCGGCGGGCCCGGCGCCATGGAGGCCGCCAACAGGGGGGCCTCGGAGGCGGGCGGCGTCTCGGTCGGGCTCGGCATCGAGCTGCCCTTCGAACAGGGGCTCAACTCCTACGTCAACCTCGGGGTGGACTTCCGCTACTTCTTCGTGCGGAAGACGATGTTCGTGAAGTACGCGAGCGGGTTCGTGGTGCTGCCGGGCGGGCTCGGCACGCTCGACGAACTGTTCGAGGCGCTGACGCTCGTGCAGACCAAGAAGGTGACCCGCTTCCCGATCGTGCTCTTCGGCAGCGCGTACTGGCAGGGGCTGGTCGACTGGGTGCGCGATACGCTGATCGCGCAGGGCAAGGCGGGGCCGCACGACCTCCGCCTCTTCCACATCACGGACGACGTGGACGAGGCGATCGGCCTGGTCACGAAGGAAGCGGGGGCGTGAACCCCGCTCCTCAATCGCCGGACGGGCTTGATCACGGCCGGGCTCGGCCGCTTTCAGCCCGTCCGGCGATTGAGGACGATCCCTACGCCGTGTCCGGCGGATCATGTGAGCGGGTGCTGCGGGCCGTTTCGTCCGCACCACCGTTGCGCGGCGGTGTCCTCAAGCTCCCCCAGCTACCGCTGGGGGTGCCCCCAACGGGCTGAAAGCGGCCGAGCTGAGCCCGGCCGAATTAAGCCCGTCCGGCGCTTGAGGACGCGCCCGCAGGGCGCTCGCCGCCGCAGGCGGCAAGGACAGCCCGCGGGTGAAGATTCGCCGGACACCCCCTAGGCGAGCCCGCGGCGGGCGACGGCCGGAGGGCGGTGGCCGGCGATGGAGGCGACCATGTCCAGCACCTGCTTCGTCTCCGCCACTTCGTGCACCCGGTAGACCCGGGCGCCCAGCCACGCGGAGACGGCCGTCGTCGCCAGCGTGCCCAGCAGGCGTTCCTTTACCGGCTTGTCGAGCGTCTCGCCGACGAAGTCCTTGTTCGACAGAGATACGAGCACGGGCCAGCCGGTGGCGGCCATCTCGCCCAGCCGCCGGGTCGCCTCCAGCGAGTGCCGGGTGTTCTTCCCGAAGTCGTGCCCCGGGTCGATCATGATGCCGTCGCGCCGGACGCCGAGCGCGGCGGCCCGCTCGGCCAGGCCCAGCGTCACCCGCAGGATGTCCGCCATCACGTCGTCGTAGGTGGTCCGGTGCGGGCGGGTGCGCGGTTCGACGCCGCCCGCGTGGGTGCACACCAGACCGGCGCCGTGGCGGGCGGCGACCTCGGCCAGTTTCGGGTCGACCCCGCCCCAGGCGTCGTTGAGCAGGTCGGCGCCCGCCTCGCACACGGCCTCGCCGACCTCGTGCCGCCAGGTGTCGACGCTGATCACCACGTCCGGGTGGCGCCTGCGGACCTCGGCCACGAAGCCGACCGTGCGCCGCGCCTCCTCCTCGGCGGTCACCTCCTCGCCGGGGCCGGCCTTCACCCCGCCGATGTCGATGATGGCGGCGCCCTCCGCCACCGCCTGCTCCACCCGGGCGAGCGCGGGCTCGTCCTGGAACGTGGAGCCCCGGTCGTAGAAGGAGTCCGGTGTCCGGTTGACGATCGCCATGATCACCGGCTCGTGAGCGTCGAACTCGCGTCGTCCCAGCCGCAGCATTTCCGTACTCCTTCTCCGTGGTCCGCCAGCGACCTTAACTGTCAGTGGGGCATGGCACGATCGGGGTGGACGGATTGACAGTCCTTACCGACGGAGTACCGGCGCACCGCGCGACGGGGACACCAGGGAGATGGTCGTGTTCTGGTTCTTGCTCATCGCGCTGGTCGTGGTGGTCGCCGCGGTCACGCTCTTCGTCGCCGGCGGAAGCGGCGCCCCGCTGCCCGAGGCGGTGCCGGACCGGATCGCCTGGCCGCCGCCGGCCGACCGGGCCATGGGACGGGCGGATGTGGAGGCGCTGCGGCTGCCGGTCGCCCTGCGCGGCTATCGCATGACCGAGACCGACGACGTCCTGGACCGGCTGGGTGCCGAGCTGGCCGAGCGCGACGCGCGGATCGCCGAGCTGGAGGCGGCCCTCGCCGGCGCGCTGGCCGCGGCCGTCAGCGGCCCCGAGCTGCTGAGGAAGCCGGGGGAGGGGCCCGCCGAGGCGGCGCCCGAGAACCCCGAGGCGCGGGACGGGCGGAACGGCGGTGCGGGCGCGTGAGCGGCGGAGCGATCCCCGGGCCGGACGGGCTGGCGCGCTGTCCGTGGGGCCTGGAGGCGGAGTCCCGGGCCGACTACCGCCGCTACCACGACACCGAGTGGGGCCGGCCGGTGCGCGGCGACGACGCCCTGTACGAGCGGATGTGCCTGGAGGCGTTCCAGTCGGGCCTCTCGTGGCTGACGATCCTGCGCCGCCGCGAGGGCTTCCGTGCCGCCTTCGCCGGTTTCTCCATCGCGAAGGTGGCGGCCTTCACGGCGGAGGACGCCGAGCGACTGCTGGCCGACCCGGGCATCATCCGCAACCGCGCGAAGATCACCGCCGCGATCGGCAACGCCAAGGTGGCGGCGGAGTGGGCGCCCGGTGACCTGGACGCGCTCATCTGGTCGTACGCCCCCGACCCGGCCGGCCGCCGCGCCCCGCGCACGGCGGCGGACGTTCCCGCGACGACCCCCGAGTCCATAGCCCTGGCCAAGGAGCTCAAGAAGCGTGGTTTCCGCTTCGTCGGGCCGACCACGGCCTACGCCTTGATGCAGGCGTGCGGCCTGGTCGACGACCATGTGGCGGACTGCCACGTGCGGCGGGGCTGCCGGCCGCCGGGCGCTGATCAGCGGCCCACGTAGCGCGGCTTCTCCTTCTTGAGGAAGGCGTCGACCGCGATGCGGTGGTCCTCCGAGGCTCCGGCGCGCGTCTGGAGCTCGTCCTCCCGGGCCAGGGCGTCGGTCAGGGAGTGGTCCGCCGCGTAGGCCAGCGACTCCTTGATCGCCGCGTAGGCGACGGTCGGGCCCTCGGCGAGCCGGCGGGCCACGGCCTCCGCCTCGGCGGCCAGCTCCGCGGTCGGCACCACCTTGTTCGCGATGCCCAGCTCGTACGCCTCCTGGGCGCTCACATTGCGCGGGAAGAGCAGCAGGTCGGCGGCGCGGCCGCGGCCGATGAGGCGGGGCAGCGTCCAGGAGACGCCCGAGTCGGCGGTGAGGGCCACCCCGGCGAAGGAGGTGTTGAAGGCGGCCGTGTCGGCGACCACGCGGTAGTCCGCGGCGAAGGCGAACCCGGCGCCGGCGCCCGCCGCGACGCCGTTGACCCCGGCCACGACCGGCTTGGGCATCTCGGCGATCGCGGTGACGACGGGGTTGTAGTGCTCCTTGACGGTGCTCATCACGTTGCCGGCCCCGCCGAGCAGCTCGACGTGCTCCTTGAGGTCCTGCCCGACGCAGAAGGCCCGTCCGGTGGCCGTCAGCAGGACGGCGCGTACGTCCTCGTCCGCGCCGGCGTCCCGCAGCGCGTCCCGGAGGGCGATCTTCGTCGCGGTGTTCAGCGCGTTCATCGCGTCGGGACGATTCAGCGTGATCGTCGCCAGTCCGTCCTTGACCTCGTACAGCACGGTGTCGGCCATGGTGCCGCTCCCTCCCTGGTCGGCCGCCCGCAGCGGCAGCCGTCAGCGCTCAGCATGCCGGAGATCACCGGGAGCGGATATGTGACCTGCGTCAAAGAATTCGGCCTCTGCAGCGGCGTGGGGGTGGCGCAGTATCGCAGTCCGATCGCCGAATTGAGTGGTTTTGCGCGATCGCGTTGCCGAAGGGATGCGGACCGATGTTGGTCATCGGGTCACGCGATGCGGGATAATGGCCTGGAAGCAATGTGTTCGATGCCGGTGACACCTGGGTTGTCGGCTGCGATGAGCTGGTTTCAGGAAGGGGAACGAGCATGGCGGCCATGAAGCCGCGGACGGGCGATGGCCCGCTCGAGGTGACCAAGGAGGGGCGGGGCATCGTCATGCGGGTTCCGCTCGAAGGCGGCGGTCGACTCGTCGTCGAGCTGACGCCGGATGAGGCCGAGGCCCTCGGAGACGCCCTGAAGAAGGTTGTCGGCTGACGCACCGGCCCGCAATTTTCCCACTGCCCCGGCAGTCGGCTCACGCCGGCTCCGGGGCGGTGGTGTATCCGGGGTGCGGACCGCGACCCCGCGGACCGGGCCGGGTGCTCCCGCGCCCCGCGAACGCCCCGGGGAGGGTCAGCCGCGCCGGGCCGCGCACAGCAGCCCGTCGCCGACCGGCAGCAGCGAGGGCAGCAGCACCGTGGACTCGCGGACCGCCCGCAGCAGCTCGCGCAGGCGCTGCACCTCGGCGGGCTGCACGGCGGAGTCCACCGTGCGCCCGTCGGCGAAGACGCCCTCGAAACAGACGAGCCCGCCGGGCCGCAGCAGGCGCAACGATTCGGCTAGGTAGTCGAGGCACTCCAGCCGGTCGCCGTCGCAGAAGACCAGGTCGTACCCGCCGTCGGCGAGGCGCGGCAGCACCTCCAGCGCGCGGCCGGGGATGAAGCGGGCGCGGTTGCCGGCGAAGCCCGCGGCGCGGAACGCCTGACGGGCGAACTGCTGGCACTCCGGGTCGCTGTCCACGGTCGTCAGCACACCGTCGGGGCGCATGCCGTGCAGGAGGTGGATGCCGGAGACGCCGGTGCCCGTGCCGATCTCGGCCACCGCCTTGGCGTCCACCGCCGCGGCGAGCAGGCGCAGCGCGGCGCCGGTGCCGGACGACACCGAGCGGAGGCCTGCCTCGTGAGCCCGGTCCCGGGCCCAGCGCAGTGCCTCGTCCTCGGCGACGAACGCATCGGCGAACGCCCAGCTCGTCTGCCGGTTGCCGGTAATGGTCCTCTCCTGTCCCCGTAGTCGACGCACCCGTGACTGTATCCGCTGACCACGGGAACCCGCAGATGGGACCGCGCGTTGAGGAAGAACGGAGGGCGGTCCGTGGATTCTCGGGACCAAGACCAAATGAAGGTCAAAATTCCTTATCCGGAGCTAACGGGCGGGATGGATATGGTAGGGGCTCTACTGGACACCACCAGAGCCGACAGGGGAGGTGCGGCTGCGGCCGGAGACCGTCGGGGAGTGCTGAGGCGCCTTCGCGGGTCCGCCGGCGAGCCGAAATCCGTGACCAAGACCGCTGACGCCCGCAAAGCCGACTCCGCACAGACCGCGACTTTCGCCACCGATGCGGATGCGCAGGCGTGGACTCCCCCCACCTGGGAGGAGATCGTCAGCACGCACAGTGCCCGGGTCTACCGACTGGCCTATCGCCTCACCGGCAATCAGCACGACGCCGAGGACCTCACCCAGGAGGTGTTCGTGCGCGTCTTCCGGTCGCTGTCCACGTACACCCCGGGCACCTTCGAGGGGTGGCTGCACCGCATCACCACCAACCTCTTCCTCGACATGGTCCGGCGTCGTCAGCGGATCCGCTTCGACGCCCTCGGCGACGACGCGGCCGAGCGGCTCCCCAGCCGTGAGCCCTCCCCCCAGCAGCACTTCAACGACACCCACTTCGACGCGGACGTCCAGCAGGCCCTGGACACCCTCGCCCCGGAGTTCCGCGCCGCGGTCGTCCTGTGCGACATCGAGGGCCTGTCCTACGAGGAGATCGCCGCGACGCTCGGCGTGAAGCTCGGCACCGTCCGCAGCCGGATCCACCGCGGCCGCTCCCACCTGCGCAAGGCGCTCCAGCACCGCTCGCCCGCCGCCCGGGCCGAGCAGCGCGCCGTGGCGGGCGTGGCCTCCGGCGTTCCTCTTGGTGGGGAGGTAGGGATCGCGTGAGCGGTTCAGGCGGTCAGTCCCCCGCCGAGCACCATCTCGGCGACCGCCTCGCGGCCCTGGTCGACGGGGAGTTGGGACACGATTCCCGGGAGCGGGTGCTGGCGCACCTCGCGACCTGTTGGAAGTGCAAAGCGGAAGCCGACGCCCAGCGCCGGCTCAAGAGCGTATTCGCCGAGTCGGCGCTCCCGCCGCTCTCCGACGCGCTCTTGGCGCGCCTTCAGGGGCTGCCCGCCAGGGGCCCGGACGGCGACGGGGAGGGCGCCGGGGGCCAGGACGGCCCGGACGGCCGGCAGGGCCCCGGAGGGCCGGGAAAAGGCGGCTTCGACGCCCGGGCGGAGGCGTTCGCGATGTTCCCGGCCGTCACCGCCCGGCACCGTGACGGCGGCTTCCGTATCCATGACGTGCCCGACACCGCCCGGAGCGGCTCGCGGGGGCGCCGCTTCGCCTTCGCGGCGGCCGGCGCCGTCTCCCTGGCCGCGTTCGCGCTCGGTGGCGCCCAGCCGCTCGGCGCGGTCGTGGAGTCGCCGGGCGCGCGTGCCGAGGACCCCCGCTCGTCGTCCACCCCGACGGTGATGAGCGGCGGCGGCCTTACGGACACCAGCCTGCCGCTGGGGTTCACCGCCGCCACCCGGGACGCGCCGCGCGCCCCCGGTGCGCCGCCGGAGCCGCCCGCGCGGGGCGTCTCCCTGCTGCGCCCCGCCGTGGCGCCCCCGCTCGCCCCGCTGCTGAGCGCCGCCTTCCCGGCTCCGGGTGCGTCGGCCGCCGGTGGCACGCGCTGACACCTTCCTGACGGACCTGGTTCAATTCCAGGTGGGCCACGGATCCCTCGGGCGATTCCGTGCGCCCTCCGGCGAACGGTGGGGAGAACATGGACGAGGGGAAGGCGCGGGCCCAGGAGACCGGGCCGCGGTGGTGGAGCCGACCGCGGCACCCTTCACCCGACGCGGCGGAGGCGGGCACTCCGGCTCCTCGGGACGCGGCACCCGCGGCCGAGCCGGCCGCCCCGGTGCCGCTGCACGCCCCCGACCCGTACGGCACGCCTCCGTACGGGCGTCCGGGCCCCTGGGCGCCCGCACCGCCGGTCCAGCGTCCGGTCACCCCGGCGCACGGCACGTACCTTCCCCCGGGCCCGCCCCCGCACCCCGGCGCGACCCCTTCGTACGGGACGCCCCTCCCGCCGCCGGTGCCCATGACACCGCCCGCCGGCACCCCGCTCCCGCCCGCCGCGCAGCACGCGCCGCACGGCGGTG
>NZ_JAGGOL010000122.1 GCF_018614525.1 Streptomyces sp. ISL-11 | reverse complement strand
GAAACAGAACCAAATGCTCAGTCAGTGCCTGTGTCTGAACCCCGAACCGGCAGGGCCTCAAGCCCGGCTCCGACCCGGTCGGCCAAGTGCTCTACCACGGAACTGCTACGCCCCGCTGTACGAGGAGAGCGCCGCCGTGCCCCAGCGCGGGTGCTCGCCCGCACAGCGCGCCGCGCTCGACCGGGCCCGGGAGCTTCAGTACGTGAGCCGGCGGTGCGGCGACCGCCGCGACTACCCCCTCGGCAGGGGGCGCTGGTGTGGGCGACATGGAGTCCGGCCAGGTAGATGGTCACCGGCTCCTCGGGCCCCTTCGCTACGGCCGGATCAGGTAGAGGAAGGCCAGAGGGGTAGGGGTCGCGTCGGCGCCGCCGCATTGGTTGGCCGGGTTGCTGACGGGCAGGCCGGCGAGGTTGCCGTTGGCGGCGCCGGGGCCGTGGGTGGTTGTTCCGCTGGCGTGGGGTGTGCCGTGGTTGGCGCAGGAGTTTCCGAATGCGGGGGAGGCGATCGGCAAGATGCCGCCCGCGGAGGCGGGGGCGGCTGCCAGGCCGACGGTGAGGAGCGCGAGGCAGCTTGTGGTGTACGTCCGGTTCATGATCGGAGCAACGATCCTCACTGATGCCCGGACACGGAGTCGTAGCAGGCTTAAGAGGTCGTTTCATCTGGTTTACATCGCTTCGCACGCCTCAGAGCTGCACTTATGCCTCTCACGTTTCGGGTTCGTGCGCGACAGGGCGGGAGCATTCGCCGATAGGGGCACTCCTTGGAGTGAGACAGGCTTCCGGGGATGAGGCTGGCGATACGGGCTCCCGGCGAGTCTCACTAATCACGTTGGTGTGCCAGCACCCCAGAACTCGCCTCTGGGCACTGGGGCGAGTTGGGATCAAACGGATTTCATCGATGAAAAAGACCTCTAAGTGCCTGTTTTCGATCCCTGGCGAGCGGTTGCCCAGCTCAGAATTCGAACGGGGCCTTCGAAGTGTGGTGAGGACTGTGTAGAAGCAAGATCGGTATCACTGTCACGGGCACGGCGTCGACCGGGTTCAGGATCAGAGGTGCTGACCGAGATCCGCGAACAGCACTGTGGACTTGAGGGGCTGGCATCGATCCTGTCCGGTGGGCTACGTTGTGCGGCGATGACTACCGGGACGGCATTGCGCCACACACGGATTGGTGACCCGGCGCTCCTCTGAGCGCCGTACGGGCCGGTGTTGGCCCGTTGTTGGGTCAAGGATCTGGCGCTGCTGCGCGGGCTCCGCCTCCTGTCGTGTTGATCACAGCTCGACACGTCAACCACGACAGGAGAACTCATGCCCATCAAGATGCTGCACATTCCCACTGCGGACGGCCAGGCCGACGCTTTCGCCGCCTTCCCCGACAACGGCGAGCGGCACCCGGGCGTGCTGATGTACGCCGACGGCTTCGGCATTCGGTCCGTGCTGCGGGAGATGGCCCGCGAACTGGCCAGGCACGGGTACTACGTGCTCGTCCCCAACCTCTTCTACCGGCACGGCCCGGCACCGGTGATCGAACTTCCCGAGCACATCGGAGAAGATGTCCGGCCTGCGGTCTTCGCCCAGCTGATGCCTTTGATCGAGGCGCACACCGCCGAACGTGTCCTGAGCGACGCCGACGCCTACCTCAGCTTCCTCGCCGCCCAGCCCGAGGTCAGCGCCGGACCGGTCGCGGTGACCGGCTACTGCATAGGCGGCCTCCTGGCGACGCGCACCGCCGCGGCCCGCCCCGGCCAAGTGGCCGCCCTCGCCGCATTCCACGGCCCCGTGGGCGTCGACGGACCCGACCTCTTCTCCAAACTCACCGCCCAGGTCCACCTCGGCCACGCCGAAGGCGACATGACGCCCGAGGCCCTCGGTGAGCTCAACCAGGCCCTGGACGCCGCGGGGGTCGGCTACACCTCCGAGATCTACCCCGGCACCGTCCACGGCTTCACCATGTCCGACACCGACGCCTTCAACCCCGCCGCGCTGCAGCGCCACTGGGACCGCCTGCTCCCCCTCCTCGACCGCACCCTGGCCAACAGCTGAGGCTCCGGCTCGGAAGCCAAACCCAGTACATGGGTCCGGAGTCCTAGGAGTGTGTCTCGGTAACCGGCAATTGGCTGGGTGACGGCGGTGGCCGGGGTCGGTTGCGGTCGCCCGGCCGGCGTCTGCTGGGCGGGACGACGGGTCCTGCCGGTCCGGGAAGCAGGCTAAGGGCCGGTGGCCGGGGCCGGTCAGGCGGTCGCCGTGGCGAGCCCGGCGGTGCCGACGTGTCGGAAGGCCTTGCGGAAGTTGTGGCAGGCGGCCAGCAGGCGCCACTCTCCTCGGGCGCCGTCCTCACCGCGCAGGAGGAGCTGTCGGCCGTTCTGACAGGTCATGACCTGACCGAAGACGGGTTCGACGACGGCCTTGCGCCGGCTGTAGGCGGCCTTGCCGGGCTTGGTCCGCAGCTTGCGGGCCATGCGTTCCTTGAGCGTGGCGTTCTTGGGGATGCGTCCGCGGGGTGCTGGCGGGACCTGCTCGTCGTGGCCGAGGCGGCCGGTGGCCATGAACGTGTCGGTTCCGCGGGCCAGTCGGCGCTCCTGCGCGGCTTCGAGGTTGGTGTCGGAGCAGTAGCCGGCGTCGACGAGTGCCCGGTCGGGGGGGATTCCGGTGTTCTGGTGGGACTGGTCGAGCATGGCGGTGTAGCTCGGTGAGTCGGAAGCGCAGGTGGTCACGTCGGCAGCAGTGACGACCTGGTGTTCTTCGTCGACGACGGCTTGGGCGTTGTATGCCTGGATGTAGGCGCCGTCGCTGTTCTTCATGATCCGCGAGTCGGGGTCGGTGAAGTTGGCCTGGGCCTTCGGCTTCGGGCGGGCTTTGGTGGCGGCTTCGGCCTCGATCTGGGCGCGGGCGGCCTGCAGCCGGGGGAGGCGCTTCTCGCGCCGGTCCAGTTCGGCGGGCAGGTCTGCGTCCTTGCCGTCCACTCCGAAGGTGGCGTCCTCGGCGTTGTCGATGGCCTCGGCGTCGGCCAGCAGCGCGGCGGCCTTCGCCTCCAACTGGGCAATCTCGGCCTCGACCTGCTCTTCCTTGTCGATCAGGCGGCCGTAGCTCATCGCCTTGTGCTTGGAGGCGTTCGCTTCCAGCTTGGTGCCGTCCAGGGCGACGCGGCCCACCTTGACCATGCCGAGCTTCATGGCGAGGTGCAGGGACTGGGTGAACAGGCCGGCGAGCGCGTCGAGGTGGCGGCGGCGGAATCGCGATATTGAGCGGAAGTCCGGGGCCTGGTCGGCGGCCAGGAACCGGAACGCGACGTCGTCGACGCACTTGCGCTGGATCGCCCGCGAGGAGCGCACCCCGGTGGTGTAGCCGTAGATCAGCAGACGCACCATCAGCCTGGGGTCGTACGGCGGATAGCCGCGCTCTCGGTGTAGTCGGCCAGGATCGGGGAGAGGTCGAGGACCTCATCGACCAGGTCCGCGACGAACCGGGCCAAGTGGCCCTCGGGGAGCCAGCCATCCAGCGACGGAGGCAGCAGCAGGACCTGGTGCGGGTCGAACGCCCGGAACGTCTTGTCCACCGCCACCCCACGACCCTGCCGCCGCTTCACTCCGACCGGCTCGACCTCGAACAGTCCATCCCCACCACGCACTCCGGGATCCTCCCGCACGAAAGATCACGAGGCCTAGCGGGTCGCCCGTTACGGGGTGCCGTTAACGATCGCGGCACCGGCCGCCATGGCGGCGCAGCTGGTGGGTCTGGGGCGACGTGGCAACGCGCGGGTCGCGCATGAAGAATCGCTTCGCCTTCTTTGCCACGTCTTAGGATCGGCTCCAACCACCTCGGCCCGTTCCAAGAGTGGGCCGCGACGACAACACTTACTACTGACGGAAACTCATGGGAATCCTCGACAGCGCAGGCAAGGCCGCCGCGCAGGCTCGCGACACAGGCCACGCCATGCTCGGCGGCAAGAACGCCTCCGGCTTGAAGCACCAAATCGTCACTGCCACGGGCACCGGGACCGTCGAGGCCAAAGCACCTGCCGGGTACATCGTCACTGGCGGCGGCTGGTATAACGCCCACCTTGACAAATTCGACATTGTGCAGGAGAGCTACCCCTCCGCCGACGGGACTGGGTGGAAGGTGTGGATCAGGCGGGGGCCTCGACGGAGAACGTTGAGCACACCGTGTACGCCGTCTGCGTCGCCGACGACAGCTGACCGCTAGGAGGACGTGCCGTTACTGAGACACGCTCCTAGCGGTAGGTCTTCAACTCCCGCCGCGCCAGAGACCGCTGATGCACCTCGTCCGGCCCGTCCGCCAACCGCAGCGTCCGCGCCGCGGCCCACAGCTCCGCCAGCGGGGAATCCTGGCTCACCCCGGCCGCCCCGTGCAACTGCACGGCCTTGTCGATGATGTCGACGACCGTGCGCGGCGTCGCGATCTTGATCGCCTGGATCTCCGTGTGCGCGCCCCGGTTGCCCACGGTGTCCATCAGCCAGGCCGTCTTGAGCACCAGCAGCCGCAGTTGTTCCACCGCGACCCGGGAGTCCGCGATCCACTGCTGGACGACGCCCTGCTGGGCGAGCGGCTTGCCGAACGCCGTACGGGCCACCGCCCGGCGGCACATCAGCTCGATCGCCCGCTCGGCCATCCCGATCAGCCGCATGCAGTGGTGGATCCGGCCGGGGCCGAGGCGGGCCTGGGCGATGGCGAAGCCGCCGCCCTCCTCACCGACCAGGTTCGCGGCCGGGACCCGGACACCGTCGAACACGACCTCGGCGTGGCCGCCGTGGGAGTGGTCCTCGAAGCCGTAGACCCGCATGGCGCGCCGGACCTCCAGGCCCGGGGTGTCGCGGGGGACCAGGACCATCGACTGCTGGCGGCGGGGGTCCGCGCCGTCCGGGTCGGTCTTGCCCATGACGATGAAGATCCGGCAGTCGGGGTTCATGGCCCCGGAGATGTACCACTTGCGGCCGGTGACGACATAGTCGTCGCCGTCGCGCTCGATCCGCGTCTCGATGTTCGTGGCGTCGGAGGAGGCGACCTCCGGCTCGGTCATCGCGAAGGCGGACCGGATCTCCCCGGCGAGCAGTGGCTCCAGCCACCGCTTCTTCTGCTCCTCGCTGCCGAACTGCGCGAGCAGCTCCATGTTCCCGGTGTCCGGCGCCGCGCAGTTCAGGGCCGTGGGAGCCAGCTGCGGGCTGCGGCCGGTGAGTTCGGCGAGGGGCGCGTACTGCAGGTTGGTCAGCCCGGCACCGTACTCGGTGTCGGGCAGGAAGAGGTTCCACAGCCCCCGCCGCCGGGCCTCCGCCTTGAGCTCCTCGATCACCGGCGGGGTGTCCCAGGGAGAGGCCAGGGCGGCCCGCTGCTCCTCGGCGACCGCCTCCGCCGGGTACACGTGCTCGTCCAGGAAGGCCAGCAGCCTGCCGCGCAGCTCTTCCGTCCGCGCGTCGAATGCGAAGTCCATCCGCTCAGCCCTCCTGCAGGGTGGTGAGTCCGTTGTCGATGAAGAGGGGGACCAGCGCTCCGATGCGGTCGAAGCCCGCGCCGACCGTCTGCCCCAGGGTGTAGCGGTAGTGGATGCCTTCGAGGATCACGGCGAGCTTGAAGTAGGCGAAGGCGGTGTACCACGGCAGTGCCGAGACGTCGCGCCCGGAACCGGCGGCGTAGCGCTCGACGATCTCGGCCGGCTCGGGGTGGCCGGGGGCGTCGCGCGTGGTGGTGATCGGGGAGCCGGGCACCGGCCGCTGCTCGCTGTACATCACCAGCAGGCCGAGGTCGGTCAGCGGATCGCCCAGCGTGGACATCTCCCAGTCCAGGATCGCCCGGACGGTGTCGTCGGCGCCGACGAGGGCGTTGTCGAGCCGGAAGTCGCCGTGCACGACGGTGGCCGCGGGGGAGGCGGGCAGCGCCTTGCCGAGCGCCGTGTGCAGGTCGTCGATGCCGGGCAGCTCACGATTGCGCGAGGCGTCCAGCTGCTTGCCCCACCGCCGCAACTGCCGCTCCAGGAAGCCCTCGGGCCGCCCGAAGTCCCCGAGCCCGGCCGCCGCGGGGTCCACGGCGTGCAGTTGTACGAGCGTGTCGGCGAGGCCCAGCACGACCCGGCGGGTGCGCTCCGGGCCGATCGCCGCGAGCTGCCCGGCCGTGCGGTAGGGCGTACCCTCGACGAACTCCATGACGTAAAAGGGCGCGCCGAGGACACTGTCGTCCTCGCACAGCAGCAGCGCCCGGGGCACCGGCACCGCCGTCGGGTGCAGCGCGCTGATCACCCGGTGCTCGCGCCGCATGTCGTGCGCGGTGGCCAGGACGTGCCCGAGCGGCGGCCGGCGCACCACCCAGCGGCCGGTGCCGTCGGTGACGGAGTAGGTGAGGTTGGAGCGGCCCCCTTCGATCAGCTCGGCGGTGAGCGGCCCTCGCACCAGCCCGGGCGCCTCGCGCTCCAGATACGCGCGCAGCCGCTCCGGATCGATCCCTGGGGGCGTGCTGGGGGTGCCCTTGCTCATCGAGTGCTCCTCCATGGGGAATTGAGCCCGCGGACAGAAGATTCGAGATCATCATGCCGACCAGTCGGTATGCCGTCCAGAGGGCGACGGCCACCAACTGCCGCGGGATCTCTCCTGGCTCAGGCGTGACAGGCCATGGGCCGGCCGCCGTTCATCGTCTGCATGTCGCCGAGGACGGCCGGCAGGTCCAGCGGGGACGCCAGGGGCAGGCCGTCCAGCTCGGCGTAGGCGCGGTGGAGGTTGGCGACCAGCCGCTCGCTCTCGCGCAGCGTCGCGAACTCGCCGAGGTCGGCGGCGCGCGCCGCCTCCAGCGGGGTGCGGCCGGCCGCGTGCTCGGTGCGGGCGTACTCCTGGAGCCAGCGGAAGTAGCGCTCCAGGACGTCGTAGACCCCGGGGCCGGTGACCGGGCCGTGGCCGGGCACCACCGTCTCGGCGTCGAGCCCGCGCAGGATCTCCAGGGAGCGCAGCGACCCGCTGAGCGAGCCCATCATGAGGAAGGGCGTGCCGCCGTTGAAGACGAGGTCGCCGGTGAAGACGACGCCCTGCTCGGGCAGCCAGGCGATGGTGTCGCCGACGGTGTGCGCCGGGCCCGGGTGGATCAGCCGCATCTCGGTGTCTCCGAGGTGCAGGGTCAGCGCGTCGGTGTAGGTGACCTGCGGCGGGGTGATCGTGACGTCGCCGTAGTCGACGCACGGCCAGATGCCGTGCAGCTGGAAGCCCACCGCGAGGGTCTGCTCGCGGCAGTCGGCGTGCCCGATGATCGTGGCCTCGGGGAAGACGCAGTTGCCGTAGGTGTGGTCACCGTGGTGATGGGTGTTGACGATCGCGGTGGGCAGGGGCGCGCCGTCGCGCACGGCGGCCTCGCGCAGCAGCCGCGCCCGCCGTTCGGTCGCGGCGGTGTCGATCAGCGCCGTCCGGCCGCCGCCGGTGACGATGCCCGCGTTGTTCAGGCACCAGCCGCCGTCGGGCTGCACGAACGCTCGCACGCCGGGGGCGAGGGCGACGGTGTACGGCTCCGTCTCCTCCGCGCCGGCGGGCGTGGTGCTGGTCGTGGTGGACATCGATGGCCTCCCCTCGCCGTCCACGCGGGGTGCGCGGATCGGACTGCCCGTCAGAATACGGGCGCGCGGCGGAGGGGCCGCAGCGGTGTCAGGCGCGGTGCTCCATGCCGGGGCGCAGCCGCTCCAGCAGCCGGTAGAGCGTGGCGCGCTCGTCCTCGTCCAGCGTGTCGAGCGCGGTGTGGGTGGCCTGCATCTCGGCCCGTACGCGGCGGATGGTCTCGCGGCCCTCGTCGGTGGCGACCACGTTCTTCACGCGGCGGTCGGCCGGGTCGGCCTCGCGGCGGACCAGGCCGCGCGCTTCGAGGCGGTCCACGATGCCGGTGACGTTGGAGGCGTCGCACACGAGCAGCGTGGCGAGGCCGCGCATGGGGACCGGGCCCTTGAGCTGGGCGAGCAGCTTGGCCTGCACGGAGGTGAGGCCGTGGCGGGCGGCGGCGGCCGCGAAGTCCTGCCACTGGGCGGTGCCGAGCGCCGCCACCAGCTCCAGGAGCTGAGCCTTGGTCGGGGTGTGCGCGGGGGTGGCGGTCATGGTTGAAGTGTACTCAAGAGCTTGAAGCCTTAAAACATTAACTTGACTACCTGAAGTATTTCGACCTAACCTATGTCGAGTTGCTTGACCTCATCAAGCATCAACGTGATGAATCACTTAGTCATGAATCACTTCGGTCATGAAGCAACTCGAAGGACCCCGCCACCCATGAGTTCCCCAGCCGCCACCCTCCAGGGCCGGTCCGAAGGCAAGCAGGGCAACGAGACGGTCATCGTCTTCGCCCTGAGCCTCGCCGCCATGGTCGTCTCGATGATGCAGACCCTGGTCGTGCCGATCCTCGGCCTCATCCAGAACGACCTGGAGACCACCTCCGCCAACGTGAGCTGGGTCACCACCGCCACCCTGCTCTCCGCCGCCGTCTTCACCCCGCTGCTCGGCCGCTTCGGCGACCAGCACGGCAAGAAGAAGACCCTCGTCGGCGTGCTGGTCGTGATGGTCGCGGGCTCCGTCCTCGCCGCCGTGACCCACTCCCTGCTGTGGCTGATCGTCGGCCGCATCCTCCAGGGCGCCGCCACCGCGATCTTCCCGCTCGCGCTCTCCGTCCTGCGCGAGGAGGTGCGCCCCGCCAAGCTGCCCGGCGCCATGGCCATGGTCAGCGGCACCCTCGCCTTCGGCAGCGGCCTCGCGCTCGTCGCCACCGGCCTGCTCACCTCCGGTGACAACCCCGACTACCGCAGCGCCTTCTGGCTGGCCACCGGCCTCGCCGCGCTCGCCCTCATAGCCGTCGCCACGCTGGTCCCCGCCACCAAGCAGACCACCGGCGGCCGCACCGACGTCCTCGGCGCCCTCAGCCTCGCCGCCACGCTCGTCCTGCTCCTGCTGCCCATCACCCAGGGCCACGAGTGGGGCTGGTCCTCCGCCCGTACGATCGGCTGCTTCGCCGGCGCCGTCGTCATGGCCGCGGTCTGGACGCTGATCGAGCGCAAGGTCAGCGAGCCGCTCGTCGACATGAAGATGTTCGCCCACCGCCCGGTGCTCTTCTCCAACGTCGCCGGCCTGCTCGTCGGCTTCGGGTCCTTCGCCCTCTTCATCGGCGTCTCCTACCTCGTACAGATGCCGTCGAAGATCACGGGCTACGGCTTCGACGCCAGCGTGCTGCGCGCCTCCGTCGAGTTCCTGCTGCCCAGCACCATCGTCTCCCTGCTCGCCGCGCCCATCGGCGGCCAACTCGTCCGGCACAAGGGCCCGCGCCTGGTCCTGCTGCTCGCCTCGCTCATCGGCACCGCCGGCTTCGTGTGGATCGCGCTCGACCACGAGCACGCCTTCTCCGTCATCGCCGCCGGCATGTTCGTCGGCGCGGCCATCAGCTTCGGCTACGCCGCCATGCCCGCCGTGATCGTCTCCAGCGTGCCGCACCACCAGACCGGCATCGCCAACGGCATCAACTCCATCTCCCGCTCGACCGGCAGCGCCATCGGCAGCGCCATGATCACCACGGTGCTGGCCTCCAAGAGCATCGAGCACCTGCCGCCGGGCGCGCCCAAGCTGCCGGCCGAGAGCCAGTTCACGCTGACGTTCGTCATCGCGGGCACGGCGTTCCTGCTGGTCGCGTTCGTCGCCTCGCTGGGACTGCGCAAGGTCTTCGGCCCGCGCGCCGCCGAAGTGGCGGACCACGCCACCACGGCGGACGCTGGGACCGCACCCGCCAACGCCTGACCTCTCGGCCCACCCCCACAAGGAGCACCACCATGAAGGCCATCAGCTACCGGAGCTACGGCGGCCCCGAGGTCCTGGAGTACGGCGAGCGCCCCGACCCCAAGGTCGGCCCCGACTCCGTCCTGATCAAGGTCAGGGCCGCGGCGGTCAACCCCGTCGACTGGAAGGCCCAGGCCGGCTACCTCGACGGCTTCCTGGACGCCGTGTTCCCGGTCGTCCCCGGCTGGGACGTCTCCGGCGTGGTGGTCCGGCCCGGGGCGGACGCCCAGGAGTTCGCGGTCGGCGACGAGGTCATCGGCTACGTCCGTGAGGACTTCCTCTCCCGCGGCACCTTCGCCGAGTACGTCGCGGCCCCCGCGCGGACCCTCGCCCGCAAGCCGCGCAACCTCACCTTCGAGCAGGCCGCGGGACTGCCGCTGGCGGGCCTGACCGCCTACCAGTCGCTGATCAAGGCCCTGCGGGTGAGCCAGGGCGACACCGTCCTGGTCCACGCCGCGGCCGGCGGCGTCGGCTCGATGGCCGTCCAGATCGCCAAGCACCTGGGCGCGCGGGTCATCGGCACCGCCAGTGAGCGCAATCACGACTACCTGCGCGGCCTCGGCGCCGAGCCGGTCGTCTACGGGGACGGGCTCGCCGACCGCGTACGGGCCCTGGTCCCCGGCGGCGTCGACGCCGTGCTCGACCTGGTCGGCGGGGAGGCCCTCACGGTCTCCCCGGCCCTGCTGGCCGACGGCGGCCGCCTCGCCTCCGTCGCCGACCCGGCCGTCCTCGGCCTCGGCGGCCGCTACGTCTTCGTCCGCCCCGACGCGGCGGACCTGGCAGCCCTCACCGAGCTGGCGGAGAGCGGCGCGCTGACGGTGGAGGTGGCCCGCACCTTCCCCCTGGAAAAGACGGCGGACGCGCAGCGCGCGAACGCGGAGGGACACACGCGGGGCAAGATCGTGGTGACGATGGACTGACGAGTCCGTCGAACGCCGGGCGGGCTGAGAAATCAGCCCGCCCGGCGTTTGGCCGCACGGGCGCGCAAATCAAGCCCGCCCGGCGATTGAGGGCACCGGCGCCGCGCCGTCGGGGCCGTCCGATTCGGTCGGCCGCAGCGAGCCAGTGCGCACGGCGCCGGGTACGGCCATCGGTCGGGGGCGCCGCATCAGCCCGTCCGGCGCTTGAGGACAACCCTCAACCCCGCCACCCACCCCGCTCCCGCAGCAACCGGAACGCCTCGAACCCGTCCGGCACCCACTCCCACTCCCCGAGCAGCCCCAGCAGCTCCCCCTCGGAGAGAAACCCGTACCAGGCCACCTCCGACACCTGAGGCGACACCGCCACGTCGCAGACGACCCCGTACACCGCCGACCACCACGACTGCCCGTCCCCCTCGTAGAGGAAGCGGAAGAGCGGCGTCGGCGCCGGCAGCCCGTGGACGCCGAGCTCCTCCTCCGCCTCCCGCAGGGCCGCCTCGTCGTAGGACTCGCCCGCACCGACCACGCCGCCCACGAACATGTCGTAGCGCGAGGGGAACACGAGCTTGTCCGCCGTGCGCCGGTGGACGAAGATCCGGCCCTCCGGATCCCGCGCCAGGACGAAGACGCACCGGTGGCGCAGCCCCCGCCCGTACACCTCGCCGCGCCGCGCCCGGCCCACCACCCGGTCCCGCTCGTCCACGATGTCCAGTACCTCGTCCGCGGGCGGCGTTCCTCGCTCGGTCATGCCGCCCATCCAAGCAGGGTGCGGGCAGCCGCCGTCAATGCGGCTGGAGGTCGCGGACGCGCGCCGCCTCCGCCGGCCCGGACGGCATCGCCGGATGGCGGCCGATGAGCACGATGCCGACCACGATCGCCGCCAGCCCCGCCGCCTCCCAGGCCAGTGCCCCGGTCGTCATCCGCAGCCGGTCGCCGAGGAAGCCCACCCCACAGGCGATCCCCGCCAGCGGCTGCGCCGCGGTCAGCGCGGGCAGCGACATCCGCAGCGGTGCCGTCTCGAAGGCGCTCTGCACCAGCACCAGCGCCGTGACGCCGAGTACGAGCACCCCGTACGGCTGCCAGCTGGTGACGAGCCCCGTCCAGCCGTCCTGGCCGAGCCGCTCGCCGCTGACGCGGGTGAGGGCGTCCTGCACGCCGTAGAGCAGTCCGCCCGCCACCGCGAGCAGCGCCGCCTCCGCGCTCATCCGCAGCCGTTTGGCGACCGCCGTCAGGCACAGGGCCGCGCCGATCATCAGGCCCAGGATCAGCCAGTGCCGCAGCGGGTCGGTCACGGAGTCGCCGCCGCGTGGGCGGCCCGCGACGACGAAGGCCGTCACGCCGCCCGCCAGCAGCCACAGCCCGCACCAGCCCGTCCGGCCCAGCGGCTGCCGGGTCAGCCAGCGGGAGAGGGCCATCGCGAACAGCAGGTTCGTCGCCATCAGCGGTTCCACCAGCGACACCTCGCCGTACCCGAGCGCGACCGCGCCGAGCACCATGCCCGCGATCATCAGCCCGATACCGGCCAGCCAGCGCGGCATCCGGGCGAGGTCGAGCAGCAGCCGCAGGGAGAGGAAGTCGCTCATCGGGGCCCGCTGGGCAGCGCTCTGCTGGAGCACGAAGCCGATGCCCAGGCAGCACGCCGCACCCATGGCGAAGGCGAAGACCATCACGTCGCGCACCTCAAGGCCGACCGGCCGTAGGGGACTTGACATAAAGACGATAGCCGCCACGGTGGCGGAGTGACGGCCGAGTACCCCCCTTTCGGCCGTCCATCCCCTCCAACGGGCGATGCGCCGGGAACGGCCGGGAAAGCCGGTACGGGAGGCGGACGCGCCCTCTCCGGCGATGTCGAACTAGAGTGCGCCAAGCAAGCGTGCGAATGACGGGCGTGACGCGCGCGCCGCGACGCGCGCACCGGCCCGCCCCGAGCCCCCTCGCAACCAGATCTGACAGACCGTGAGTTGATGAACCGTCAGTTCCATGATCGGTCTTGACTCGGAGCCGTGACTACCGCTTTGCTGTGCGTGACTGAAGTGGATGGTTTGCGGACGCCTCGACCCGGCGCCCGGAGGGGACGTACGCCGTGGAGGAAGCCCGCAAATGACGCCCCCACCCTTGGGCCGACCGCGGAACAAGGACGGATCTGCCTTCGACCCCGCCCTGGACGACACCGAACTGGCCACCGTCCGTGATGCCCTGGCCCGCGGCCGCTGGGCCGACGCCCGCAACCTCCTCGCCGAGACCGGCGACGACTGGGACCGCCGCGGCCACCGCCTGGTCGTCCTCGCCGACGGCCCCACCAGCGCCGCCTGGGCCCGTGAATGGCAGCTCGCCGAGCCCGACAGCCCCGACGCCGCCGCGCTCCTCGCGTGCGCCACCGTCTGCCGGGCCGTCAGCGGCAAGGAGATCCCCGACGTGGCCCGCGCGGCCTGCCTGGCCGCCGCCCGGATGGCGCCCGCCGACCCCTCGCCCTGGCTCGGCGTCCTCATCCTCGCCCACCGCACCGGCACCGACGACGAGCGCGTACGCGCCTTCGACCAGGTCCGCGCCCGCCACCGGGACCACCACCACGCCCACCACCTGATGGCCGCCTGCCTGGCCGAACACCAGAAGGGCGACCGCGATGACCCCCTGCACGAGGTCTACGACTTCGCCGCCTGGGCCGCCGAGCAGGCACCCGCCGACTCGCCCCTGGCGGTCCTGCCCGTCGTCGCCCACGCCGAGCGCTACCGCGTCCTCGCCCGCGCCGGAGTCGAACCCCCCGACCCCGCGCGCTCCGGCCACTGGGCCACCCGCCGCGCCCGCCAGGTGATGAAGGCCGCCTTCGACTGGTGGCTCGAATGGGACGTCGACGACGGCACGGCCCACCCCCGCCGCAAGGTCGACCTCAACTACCTCGCCCACGCCAAGCTCCACGAGGGACGCGTCGCCGAAGCGGCCGCCCTCCTCACCCGCATCGGACCGCACGCCACCCACGCCCCCTGGTCCTACCCCGACCAGGACCCCAGGAAGGCGTTCCAGGCCGCCCGCCGCGCCGCCCTCGGCGCGGCCTGAGGCCCGCCCGCACCTCCTCCGCACCACGCCCCCCGCTCACCCCATGGGAAGGACGACCCGCCATGCCGACGGGCACGACGAGCGAGATCAGCACCTTCAAGGGCCAGGAAAGACGCCTCCGCGCCGACCGGATAGGGGTGGCCGGACTGCTGCTCTCCGTCGTCGCCGCCAGCGCACCGCTGATGGTGACGGCAGGCGTCATGCCCACCACGTACGGCACGATGGCCATCGTCGGCCAGCCCCTGCTCTTCGTCATCCTCGGCGTGGTGCTGACCCTCTTCAGCTGCGGTTACGCCGAGATGAGCCGCCACGTCCACAACGCCGGCGCCTTCTACGCCTACATCGCCCGCGGCCTCGGAGGCACCGCGGGCGCCGCCGCCTCCGTCGTCGCCCTCGTCGCCTACAGCGCCATGCAGTTCGCCATCTACGGCATCTTCGGCTTCGAACTCGCGGGCCTGCTCGACAAACACCTCCACCTCTCCGTCGCCTGGTGGCTGCCCGCCCTCGCCGCCGTCCTGGTCGTCGGCGTCCTCGGCTGGCTGAAGATAGACCTCAGCGCCAAGGTCCTCGGAGTCCTGCTGCTCATCGAGTGCGTCATGGTCGTCGTCTTCGACGTCGCCGGCGTCGGCAGCCCCGGCCCGGAAGGCGTCTCCTTCCACTCCTTCAACCCCGAGACCCTCAGTGGCGGCGGCCTCGGCACCGCCCTCTGCTTCACCATCGCCGCCTTCGTCGGCTTCGAACAGGCCGCCGTCTACGCCGAGGAGACCAGCCGCCCCCAGGTCGTCGTCGCCCGCGTCACCTTCATCGCCGTCGGCTTCGTCGCCCTCTTCTTCGCCGTCAGCTCCTGGGCCCTCAGCGTGGCCGCCGGGCCCGGCGACATCATCGGCCTCTCCCAGGAACAGGGCCCCAACCTCCTCTTCGCCCTCACCGAGAACCGGCTCGGCGGCGCCTTCGCCGACGTCATGCACGTCTTCTACGTGACCGGCATGTTCGCCGCCATGCTCAGCTTCCACAACGTCGTCGCCCGCTACGCCTTCGCCATGGGCCGCGAAGGGCTCCTGCCCGCCGCCGTCGGCCGCACCGCCAAGGCCAGCGGCGCCCCCGCCTACGGCTCCCTGCTGCAGAGCGTCGTCTCGCTCCTGGCCGTCCTGCTCTTCGCGATCACCGACAACAAGCCCAAGGGCGATCCGACGGCCCCCATCCAGCGCCTGTTCACCTGGAGCGGCAACGTCGGTGCCCTGGGCGTCATCGTGCTGATGGCCGCCGCCTCGGCCGCCGTCATCGCCTTCTTCGTACGGCGCGGCGCCGCCCGCGTCCAAGCGCCCCGGCTCGTCGCCTCCGGTCTCGCCGGCGTCGCCCTCGTGGTCATCGCCGTCTACGCCGTCCGGGACTTCGACGTGCTGCTCGGCGCCGACCCCGGCTCCGCCCTGCGCTGGATCCTGCCCGGCCTCATCGGCCTGGCGGTCGTCGCCGGCCTCGCCTACGGGCTCGTACTGAAGTACCTGCGCCCCGAAGTGCACGCCAACATCGGCCTGGGCAACGAGGCGTTCCAGCTGGAGAAGGCGGCCGCGGCCAACATCCCCCGCCCCCGCGCGGCGAGCTGAGGAGCGGCCCCGTCCGCGGGGCCGCGCTCCCTCAGCCCTCCAGGGCCTTGCCCACCCGTCGCGACGCCGTGAACGCGTACAGGTCCAGCACCCCCGGCGGCTCCGCCAGCCCCGGCCCGCCGGCCCGTACCCACGCGGCGATGTCCGCCAGCGCGTCGTCGTCGTTGACCAGTCCCAGCCACACCGGCCGGCCCCCCGCGGCCCGGCCGGCGGCGGACGGCTGCACCACGATCACATTGGCCTGGTCGCACACGTCCAGACACTCCGACGCGCGGACCTGCGCGGCGCCGTCCACCGCCGCGCGCAACCGAGGGATCTGCCCGGCGTGGTCCACACCGGGCACCTTCCGCGGATCACCGCAGCAGCACCCCCGGCAGACCGTTATCCGGCAAGGGGCGGAGGCGGGGGAGGGCACGGCACGGCGGCCACGAGGGGTGATCATCAGCCCGATGATACGCAGGCGGCACCGGGCCCGGCCATGGCCGAATTGCGGTGATGCGTCCCGCTGATCGCCCGCAGTACGGTCATCACTCCGCGCGCGCAAGGCAGTTGGCGCGAGGCGACGACCGGAGGGGCGAACCATGGGCGGCAAGAGCACGTCGAAGGCGATCGAAGCGCGCTACCAGACGTCGTTCGGGCGGATAGCGGGCTACCTGCCCCGGAACCGTCGGGCCGCCGAGCAGTGGCACGCCGACTTCGTGGCCAAGGCCAAGGCGCGGACGGACGACCACGTCCCGTCCGTGGCGGCGCTGGAGAAGCTGCTGAACGACAACAAGACGGTGCACGACCTGGTGGCCGAAATGATCAAGCAGGCCGCCGGGAAGGGCCGGGTCAAGGACATCCCCGAGCTGCTGAAGTGTCTCGACAGGATCACCACCACCGCGCCGGAGTACCGGCTGGACCCCGCCGAGCGGGTCTTCTTCCCGATGTCGACCTTGTTCGTCCACATGATGAACACGGACGCGGGCGTGGACGCGTTCCGCAACCAGGAGTTCAACGCCGCCCTCCTGAACATCCTCACGGAGTGGTGCGCCTACCTGGACAGCCCCGAGAGCCGCCACGTCCTGACCGAGGACGAGACCGGCTGGCTGTGCCAGGCCGCCTACGAGCAGAACAAGCTCTACGAGTTCGTCATCCCGGACCCCGACGCCCTCTACGGCGGCTTCACGTCGTACAACGACTTCTTCCACCGGCGGATCAAGCCGGAGTTCCGCCCCAACGGCGCCCGGCAGGACGAACTGGCCGTCATCTCGCCGAACGACGGCTCCGTCGTCAGGTGGCTGGAAGGCGTCAAGAAGGACGACGACATCATGATGAAGGGGCAGCCGTACTCGCTCCAGAAGATGCTCAACGGCAGCGAGTACGTGGAGCGGTTCGTCGGAGGCACGGTCTTCCAGTCGTTCCTCTCCGGCGCGAACTACCACCGCTGGCACGCACCGGTCGACGGCGTGATCAAGCACATCGAGCGCGTCCCCGGCCTGATGTTCAGCGAGCTGCAGATGGACAAGGAGGACGACACCGCCGGCACCCTCTCGCAGGGCTACCAGGCATCGGTCAACACCCGGGGCCTGGTCTTCATCGAGAGCACCGCCCCCAGGATCGGCATGGTCTGCGTCGTCCCGGTCGGCATCACCGAGATCTCCTCGGTGCGGTTCACGCCCACGCTGAAGGCAGGCGACAAGGTCACCCGCGGCGACGAGCTCGGCTACTTCAGCTACGGCGGCTCCAGCATGTGCCTGGTGTTCGAGAAGGGCGCCATCGATCACTTCACCGTGCCGAACAACACCATCGACCACGCCGACGACGGCGCACCGATCTTCGTGAACGGACGGATCGCGCGGGCGAAGGCCCCCACCGGCTGACGCGCCCGACGAAGAACCCCCGGCCGGTCGGCCGGGGGTTCTTCGTACGGAGAGCGGGGGCCGTCAGGCGTGCGCCTCGGCCGCCACCGGCTTCGGGATCAGGAACGACGTCGCCAGGGCGGCGCCGAGGATCACCACTCCGGCGATCATTCCGGAGGTGTAGCCGGTGGACGAGGCCGGGTCGCCCGGCAGCGCCGCCGTCCTGACCGCGTAGAGCAGCGCGAAGCTGAGACCGGCACCGAGGTTGAACGCGCCCGCGTTGAGGCCGGGCAGGAAGCCCGGGTTCTCGTCGGGGGACAGGACGATGCCGAGCCCGTTGAGGACGATGTTCGCCACGCCTGCGTACGTGATGCCCACCAGGACCGAGGCCACCAGCAGCATCACGCGGGAGTGCGAGGGCATGGTCAGGATCATCAGGACGACGGAGGCCGCCGCCCCGACGAGCCCGCACCGCAGCACGCGCCCGTACCCGAAGGTCGCGGCGAGCCGGCCGGCGGCCGGGCCCATGGCGAGTCCGGCGAGCGCGTACGGCGTCAGGGTCCACCACGCCGATTCCTCGGCGGTCATGCCCAGACCCGCCTGGGCATCCTGCGCGAAGGCCGGGATCAGCCCGTTCATGACGGCGAACACACCCGTCATGGTCAGCACGGTGGTCAGCAGCGTCGCCCACGTGGAGCGCCGGCGCAGGTGCCGGGTGGCGACCAGCGGGTGGCCGGTGCGGTTCTCCGTCCGCCAGAACAGGGCGAAGGCGACGGCGGCGACGGCGGTGAGACCGCCGACCAGGAGCCAGTTCGCGGCGCCGAGCTTGCCGGCCTCGTTGAGCGCGATGAGCAGCGACCCGACCGAGACGACCAGGAGGGCGACCCCCGGCCAGTCCATCCGGTTCGCGGCGGCGACCTTGGACTCCGGGGTCAGCACGGCGACGAGGGCGGTCGCGACGACCGCCACGCCGGCCATGGCCCAGAAGACGGACTGGAAGCCGTGGTGGTCGGCGAGGAAGCCGCCGGCCAGGGAGTCGACACCGGCGATGCCGCCATTGACCGCCGTGATCACGCCCAGCAGGGTGCCGTACCGCTTGGGCTCGGTGACCTCGATCCGCAGCATGATCAGACACAGCGGGACGACCGGGCCGGACGCGCCCTGGATGACGCGCCCGACGAACAGCATGGGCACGCTCGTCGCCAGCGCCGCGACGACGCAGCCGACGGCCATCAGGGCCAGCATTCCGGCCAGCACCTTGCGGCGGCCGACGACATCGCCGAGCCGGGGCAGGAAGAGCGAGAACAGGGCCGCGGACGTGAAGAACGCCGTCTGGGTGAGCCCGATCTCGGCGGAGCTCGCGCCGAGGCTGTCCTCGATGCTCTTCAGCGCGGGGCTGAGCATGCTGGCGTTGAGCTGGAAGGCGATACAGGCCGTGAGCAGTGCCGTGATCAGCACGCCCACGCGGACCGGGCGGCCCGTCGCGGTGCCGGGCCGGTCATCGGCGATACGGGCGGTGGGGGTGGGGGAAACGTTCATGCCTCGTGGATCTCTGGGAGCGAGCACACAGAAAAACCCCAGCTTCGCTGGGGTTTTTCGTTGTGTCCGAGGGGGGACTTGAACCCCCACGCCCGATAAAGGGCACTAGCACCTCAAGCTAGCGCGTCTGCCATTCCGCCACCCGGACAAGGTGTCTGTCTTTCGGGGCCGTGCCCCTTCCGACGTGGAAAACAATACCAAAGATCTGGCGGTGCTCGATCACGCGGCCGGACCGCCGCCCCCGTGACGGGCGTGTGACGGGCGCATTGCGGCCTTGGGCTCCGAAGATCGGAGAGGGAGGATGGCTGAGGACCCACGCCGCGGGGCCGCCCGCGACCCGGGCGGCGCACGGCAGCGAACCAGGAGGAGGCAGCGTGAGCGAGTCGAAGTCCGCCGGCAACGCGACGGGCAGGAGCACCGGGGCGGAGGAGGAAGTGGTCGACCTCTGCCGTGATCTGATCCGGATCGACACCAGCAACTACGGCGACCACTCCGGACCGGGGGAGCGCGCCGCCGCCGAGTACGTGGCCGAGAAGCTCGCCGAGGTCGGCCTGGAGCCGAAGATCTTCGAGTCCCACAAGGGCCGCGCCTCGACGGTGGCGAGGATCGAGGGCGAGGACCCCTCCCGGCCCGCCCTGCTCATCCACGGCCACACCGACGTCGTGCCCGCCAACGCCGACGACTGGACCCACCACCCCTTCGCCGGGGAGATCGCGGACGGGTGCCTGTGGGGGCGCGGCGCCGTGGATATGAAGGACATGGACGCGATGACCCTCGCGGTCGTCCGGGACCGGATGCGCACCGGCCGCAAGCCCCCGCGCGACGTCGTGCTGGCCTTCCTCGCCGACGAGGAGGCCGGCGGCGTCTACGGCGCCCGGCACCTGGTCGACAAGCACCCCGGCCTCTTCGAGGGCGTCACCGAGGCGATCGGCGAGGTCGGCGGCTTCTCCTTCACGGTCAACGAGAACCTGCGGCTCTATCTGATCGAGACCGCCCAGAAGGGCATGCACTGGATGCGGCTCACCGTGGACGGCACCGCCGGGCACGGCTCGATGACCAACAAGGACAACGCGATCACGGAGCTGTGCGAGGCGGTCGGCCGGCTGGGGCGGCACGAGTTCCCGGTCCGGATGACCAAGACCGTACGGTCCTTCCTCGACGAGCTCTCCGACGCGCTCGGCACCCCGCTCGACCCCGAGGACATGGAGACGACCCTCGCCAAGCTCGGCGGCATCGCCAAGATGATCGGCACGACCCTGCGCAACACCGCCGCACCGACCATGCTCGGCGCGGGCTACAAGGTCAACGTGATCCCCGGGCAGGCCACGGCGCACGTCGACGGCCGGTTCCTGCCGGGGTACGAGGAGGAGTTCCTCGCCGACCTCGACCGGATCCTCGGGCCGCGGGTCAGGCGGGAGGACGTGCACGCGGACAAGGCGCTGGAGACCAGCTTCGACGGCGGCCTGGTCGACGCGATGCAGTCGGCGCTCAGGGCCGAGGACCCGATCGCGCGCGCCGTGCCGTACATGCTCTCCGGCGGCACCGACGCCAAGTCCTTCGACGACCTCGGGATCCGGTGCTTCGGCTTCGCGCCGCTGAAGCTTCCGCAGGAGCTGGACTTCGCCGGAATGTTCCACGGTGTTGACGAACGTGTGCCCGTAGATGGTCTGAAGTTCGGCGCACGGGTGCTCGATCGATTCCTCGACCAGTGCTGAAACCTCGGAAGTTCGTTTCCTCTTAACCGGAAAGAGTGAATGGAACGAGGGTTGGCGTAGCCCGATTACCTCCTCGTCGTTACAGGTGTGCGGTCCGCGGCTGGGACCGTTTGCCAACGAGGAGGAATCACATGCTCAAGAAGGTTGTCGCTGCTGCGGCCGTCTCCGGTGGTGTCGTCATCGCCGGTGCGGGTCTGGCCGTGGCGAGCTCGGGTGCCCAGGGTGCCGCGGTGAACTCGCCGGGCGTTGTCTCCGGCAATGTCGTCCAGGTTCCCGTGTCGGTCCCCGTGAACGCCTGCGGCAACACGATCAACATCGTCGGGCTGCTGAACCCCACCTTCGGCAATACGTGCGTCAACAGCTGACGTTGTGCCTCTGCCCGTAAGGGTATGAAGGGCGGCTCCGGAGCGCGCGATGCGCGAGCCTCCGGGGCCGCCGGGCTTTCGACGCGCGGGCCCATCTGTCCGGGCGTTATTCCGATGTGCAGAAGGTAGAGAGGCAGAACTTCCATGCGACAGGTCGGCAAGAAGAGCCTGATCACGGTGGCGGCCGCGAGTGGCGTGATCGCCATGACCGGCGCCTACGCGTTCGCCGACTCGGGCGCCTACGGCGTGGCGTCCAACTCCCCGGGCGTGGCGTCCGGCAACACCGTCCAGGTCCCCGTCAGCATCCCGGTGAACGCCTGTGGCAACACCGTGAACGTGGTCGGGGCGCTCAACCCCGCCTCGGGCAATCGCTGCGTCAACGGATCGAGCGGTCACGGGCACGGCGGGCATGGCCACACCGGCGGCTCGGGCGCGTACGGCTCCAGCCACAACTCGCCCGGCGTGGTCGCCGGCAACACCGTGCAGGCACCGGTGAGCGTGCCGGTCAACGCGTGCGGCAACAGCGTGAACGTGGTCGGCGTGGGCAACCCCGCCACCGGTAACCACTGCGTCAACGGCAGTGACCACGGCCACGGCGACCACCACGGTGGGCACGACAAGCCCGGCAAGCCGGGACACCACAAGCCCCCCACGGGTCACAACCCTCCCGGTGAGGACCACGGCCACAAGCCGCCCACCGGTCACCATAAGCCGGCGGACCACACCCCGCCCGCCGGTCACCACGCCGAGCACCCGGCAGGCCACAAGCCGACCGCCGTGAGCCCGGCACACACCCCCAAGGGCGGCCACATGCCGGCCGCGGAGGTCAAGGCCGAGCACCGTGACGCGCCGCTCGCCGCCCCGGCGGAGAAGGCCGTCGAGCTCGCGCACACCGGCGCGGGTCAGCTCGGCATGGCCGGCGCCGCCAGCGCCGGTCTGCTGCTGGGCGGTGCGGTCATCTACCGCCGCGCGCGCGCCGCGCAGAACTGACCGGATCGCTCCGTACGTGTTCACCACGTGGCACGCACCTGGCGAATGATCCGACGGCGCAGCCGAACTCTGCGGCTGCCGTCGGGATGGAGACGCAGTCGGTCCAACTCCCAGTGTCCGTACTCGGCATGGTCGGTCAGCAAGCGTGTGGCGGCACCTCGGGAGACCCCCCTCGGCACATACACATCACAGAATTCGTATTCCGGCATCGCATCTATTGTGCGGGAACGGGCCCGGTGCGGATAGCGTCTGCACTATGTCTGATGCTGCGCAGCCAACCGCTGCCGAGGTACGCGCCGCCGCCGAGGCGGTCAAAGCCGCGCTGGACCGCCACCTCGACGCCGTCGAACGCCGGTCCGGGGAGGACGACCCGGCCGTCTACGCCGCGTTCAACGACCTGGCCGCGACAGCCGAGGCGTACGACGAGCTGCTGTACGACGTCTACGACGAGGTCACCCCCTTCGAGATCCCCGGCGACGACACCCTGCCCGCCTACGCGGGGCCGGAGGAACCCAGCGCGCTGAGCGTGCTGATCCGCCGGGACTACGCGGTCGTCGAGCCGCAGCGGCTCCTCGCCCAGGCGCAGCGCGTCGCCGACCTCGATCCCGACATCGACACGCCGCCGGGCACGGGGGCGCCGGCCGGCGCGGCGAGCATCGTCGGCAGCAGCGTGCACGCCGCGCTCGGGGTGCTCTTCGGTGAGTACGAACCGGACGAGATCGCCTCCCGGCACAAGGAGTTCGGCCTGGAGGAGGGGGACTCCACGCTCTGGGTGGCCGCGGCCGACGACCCGGCGGAGCCGGGGGAGTGGCTGGCCGCGCCGTTCGACCAGGCCGATCCGCAGCGGGTGATCTGCCGCTTCGACGTCAGCGCCGTCTTCGACGAGGAGCTGGACCTCGACGACGGTGACGACGGCGAGGACGGGCTCCTCGACGAGGACGGCCCCGGGGACGACGGCCCGGGCGCGGGCGTGCCGTCCCGGCGCTGATCCCCGCGGGCCGCGCCGGGTCCGTCCCGGCGCGGCCGCGTGCTCACTCCCCGGGGCGGCCCTGCGCCCGCAGCAGGGACCGGAGCCGGGTGCTCCGCTCCTTTGCGGGGACCTCCGCGACGGCGCGCGGCAGCGCCTGGTCGACGCCGTGCACGACCGACAGGTGCCGCTCGGCCCTGCCGAACGCCGTGTAGATCCACGACCTCGTCAGCGTCCGGGCCGCGTCGCCCGGCAGCACCACCACGGCCGCCGGCCAGCGCGTACCGGCCGCCTGGTGCGCGGTGACGGCCCAGCCGTGCCGCACCGCTTCGCCCACGTGCTCCTTCGGCACGACGACGGGCGTACCCGCGCAGTCCAGGCGCAGCCCTTCCGCGTCCGCGCCGATGACGGTGCCCGGGACCATCCGGCCCGGAGCCGGTACGTACGCCACCCGGTCGCCCGGATCGAAGCCGCCGAACCGGCCCGGGCCCGGATTCAGCCGCTCCTTGAGCGCCGCGTTGAGCGCCCGGGTGCCGGCGGGGCCGCCGTGGCCCGGGGTGATGACCTGCGTCTGCTCGGCCGGCACGCCGATCGCGCGGGGAATGGAGTCCGCGACCAGCTGCACCGTGCGGTGCACGGCCTCGGCCGGCTCGCGGACGGGGACGATCACGACCTCCTTGCCGGGCGCGGCGGCCTCGCCCAGCTCGCCGACGCCGATGCCCGACACCAGCTCGCCGATCGGCCCGGTGTCCGGGGTGCGCGAGACGACCACGGGGCAGGTCCGGGCGGCCACGACGTCCGCGAAGACGCGGCCGGGCCCCGCCGACCAGAGCACCGCCGGGTCGCCGCCGAGCACCAGCCGGGTGCCGTCCGCCAGCGACTCCACCAGCATCGCCGCCGTCTCGACGTCCAGTTGCGGCGCGTCGAGCACGGCGAGGACGTCGAGCGCGAGGGCACCGTCCGTGTCCCGGCCCGGCCCCTGCTGCCCGGACAGCAGCGCGGCGACGGTCACGGCCTCGGCGCCCGCCCGCCGCCTGCAGTCCTCACCGTGCACGGCGACGCAGGCCCGCAGCCCGAGGGAGGCCGCGGCCGCGACGAGGGCGACGGGCTCGGCG
>NZ_JAGGOL010000121.1 GCF_018614525.1 Streptomyces sp. ISL-11 | reverse complement strand
CCCGCCGCCCGGCCCGCCCCCGGGGCCGAGATCGCGGAGATACGGGCGGCGGTCGCCGACGCCCTCGCCGAGGAGCGGGAGCGGGAGCTGGCCGAGGCCCGCGCGTTCTGGGCCGCGCAGGAGGCACGGGAGCCCGGCTCCCTGGACACCCCCTCGCTGCTGGGCGGCCTGCCGGGCTTCGGCGACGACCTGGGCGCCGAGGGCCCGTACAGCGGCCTCTACCTGCCCCGCCAGGCCGACCTCGTGGGCCTGGAGCCGCTGAGCGAGGCCGCCGAGGCCGAGGCCGCGGACTCCCCTGAGCTGGCCGCCGCCCGGCGCCGCCACCCCTCGCACCCGGACTTCACTCCGGCCGCCCTCGTCGGGGACCACGAGAGCACCGTCGAGCGCCTCACCGAGCTCGCGGACGCCCGCGTTCCCCTGACCGATGTGCGCCCCGGGCCGCTGGGCACCCTCGACGTGTACGTGTTCGCCGACGGCACCACCGTCTGTATGACCCCGGGCCACCGTGAGACCGCGGAGCGCCTGGAGGACGCCCTGCGCGCCGGCGAGACGCCCGTCCTGCTGGGCGGCTCCGGGGTGTCCGGCGCGTTCGCCCTGACGTTCCGCTGCGCCGAGGAGAGCGTCTACGTCCTCGCCGACCGCGTCATCGCCTCGCCCTGACCCGGCATCGCGCCGTGCGCGGCACCGCTGCGCGGTGGTGTCCTCAAGCGCCGGACGGGCTGACAACGGCTGAGCTCAGCCGAAAATCAAGCCTGTCCGGCGTTTGAGGACGCGCCCGCAGGGCGCCCGCCGCCGCAGGCGGCAACAACAGCCCGCAGCCGAAGACCCGCACCGCCTAGACCCCGCAGCGCCGCGCGGCCTCCTCGACGAGCGCCACCGCCTCGGCCACTCCGGCCCCCTCGGGGGCCATCGCGGCGAGCGCCTCGGCCAAATCGTGACCGGCCACCGCCACTTGGTCGGCGACCGCGAACATGCCCGCTTCCGGCATTTCCCTCGGCTCGGCGGTCCCCGGTTGCTCGATCCGCTGGGTCCACGCGGACAACTCACGGGCCAGCGTCAGCGCTTCCGCCGCGGCCCCCCTGCTCAGACGGGACTGCGGCAGGGTGCGCAGCCGGTCGGCGAAGGCGTCCACGGCGGCCAGAAGAGGCGTCACATCATCCACAGCGTGAGCCTATGCGCCGTGGACGGACTGTTGCCAATGCCTGAACACTCAGGCACGGTGACAGGAAGGACCCTCAGCCGACGCGTCCGGAGGCGCCGATGTCCCACGTCTTCTCCGACGAAACCCACCGGAACCTGCTCTCCCGAATCCCCCATTGCACCGGCCGAGAAGTCGCCGACTGGCTGCGTACGGTCGACGAAGGCCCCTCCCTCTTCCGCTTCGAGGAGAAGGTCAGCTGGCTGCGGGGCGAGCACGACCTCGCCTATGGCCACGCCAAAGCGATCGTCCACGAGTACGACCTCCGCAGGGCCGCGCGGAAGCTCCGCTAGCCGGTACGTCCGGCTCCCCCCGACCCTGCCCGACACCACGGCGCGCAACGGGGCATTCCACGGCGAAGGGCCCGGGAAGACGAGGTCTTCCCGGGCCCTTCGTCAGCTGGGGGTGTCCCCCAACAGGCGCTCACATGATCCGCCGGACAAGCCCTGCGGCAGCGCCGTCACCACACCAAGGCGTCGGAGGCATGGGACTGCCAGTAGGTGACGGCCGCGCTGTCGTCGATCCACGTGCCCTTCGGGAGGGCGATCGAGTCGGGTCCGCCCTCGGAGCCGTCACCGCTGTCGAGGAAGACGTGCACGGTGCGGACGTCACGCCCGTTCTCCCCGGAGCCGTCGGCGGACGACAGCCGGATGCCCGCGTAGGCGGACCGGCCCGGCTCGAGCGTCACGACCGACTGCGGCGCCGACTCCTCGATCGCCTGGGCGCCGACGTACGTGTCGTTGTCGAAGCCCAGGAGCGGGGCCTTGACGAGGGTGCAGGACTCGGAGCCGGTGTTGGTGACGGTCAGCAGCTGGTGGTTGACCGGGCGGCTCACGTTCCGCACGGTGAAGTCGGCGGACGAGGTGGAGCAGAGCGCCCGGACCGGGCCCCGGTCCGCCTGCGGGGCGGCCTGGGCGGGAACGGCCGCCGTCGCCAGAAGGGCGGCGCCGGACAGGGCGGCGGAAGTGATGAGACGTGCGAAGCGCATGAGGCTCCTCCTGATGGGAGGTCAGTGACCGGTGGTCTCCCCGGTGTTCCGCGAGGCCTGATCAGCCTGCGGCGCCACCTGTCCCCGCTTCAAGGCCCGCCCGGCATTCCGGGACGGCCACACACGGCCTGACCTGCGCACATGCCAGGCCGTGGAACGCCTTGGTGGAACAGGGACGGTCAGCCCTGGGGGGCGGGCGACCACCGGGTGTCCCCCGGCGGCTGCTGATACGAGGGCCTGCCCGTGGAACCGCTGGTGTGGAAGGGCCTGCCCTGGTCGTCGATCCTGAGCACCCCGCGCCGGCTGCCGCTGGACCACTGCACTTCCAGATGCCATCGGACATCATGCTGCTTGACGTCGGCCTTGACGTAGAAGACCTCGGGGTCGGTCCGGCTGACCTTGTACGGGAAAGCGCGCTGGCCGGCCATCGGGGTGAGGGCGGGTGACCCGGCGTCGAGGTCGACGCCGAAGGACCGCGTCGCCACGTCACCGCCGCAGCCGACGCCCGCGGCGTAGGTGTTCCAGGCGAGCGGCGCGTTCGTGCCGTCCACCCGGACGTGCAGTTCTTCGAGCACGACCGTGTGCGTGCCGGTCCCCTGCAAGGTGACCTTGACGAACTGGTGGTCGGCGGTGACGGCTCCGAGCTCGGACACCCAGGCGGGCGCGTCCTGCTCGATGGGAGGTTTCGGCATCTGGTCGGGGGGCCGGTTGACCAGGAAGCTCTGGGAGCAGGGGCTCTCGTAGGCGTAGGGCCGGGTGTGGACGGTCAGCGGAGCGTCGCCCTGGTCGTCGCCGCCCTTGTCGTCACCGCCGTCCTGCTTGCCGGCGGGGGAAGGGGACACGGTGCCGTCCGGCCCGGCGGAGGCGGCGGGCTCGCCGCTCTCCTTCTCCTGTTTCTCCTTCGGGGAGGACGGCGTGGCGACCGGGCTCGTCCCGGACTTTCCGGGCTTGCCGGGCCCGGTCACCTCGGTACCCCTGGAAGAGGAGGCTCCCGGGGGCCGGGGCCCTTTGCCGTCGTCACCGCCGCCGGCGAGGCCGACGGCGAGCGCGGCGGAGCCCATCACACAGGTGACGGCCAGGGCGGCCAGCACGGCCTTCCGGGGCCGCCATGCCCGCTGTGGGCGGCCGTTCGACGAAGCCGGAGGAGTCGGCCCGCTCGACGGCGTGCCGGCGGGACCGGGAGGGGCGGCCGCCACGTCGGGTATCGGTGTCATCGCCGCCTCCTCTGCCGGAGCCGTGGGCTCCGGCTGGGCGGCGTCGGCTGACGCTCCGTCCGCCTGCGGCTTACGGCCGCGCGCCGCGTCCGCGAGGATCCACTGCCGGTGGACCTGGATCAGCTCTTCCGGAGTGGCCTTGCACAGGCGCGCCAACCGCTCGACCGGAGCGAACTCCGTCGGCACGGTGGACCCGTTGCAGTACCGGTGCAGGGTCGACGTACTGACGTGCAGCCGCTTGGCCAGCACTCCGTAACTCAGGCCGGACCGCTCCTTCAGCGATCGCAGCAACTCCGCGAGATCGCTTGCCCCCACGCCACTCCTCCGTCCCATGTCCTCGTTCCAGAGAACACCCATTCCCCCAGGTCAGAGCCGGTGCCAACGTTCCAGCGTCCCTAACCGGCCAGCGGAGCTGGCGCCCAGGACACGGCGTCGCACAAGCTTTCGTCATCCAAGCACGCCGCTCCCGGCTCCGGTCGAGTGGCGCTCCGCTGCCCGCCCGTGAAGAAAGAGATCCGCCATGCGCGCCTCCGTCCGCCGACCCCGTCTGCTCGCCGTCGCCTCCCTCGCGATCGCCGCGCTCGCCCTGACGGCGTGCGACAAGGGAGAGGGAACCCGCGAGGAGGGCGCCGCCTCGCAGCCCGCCGAGACCCCACAGTCGCCGGCCCAGGACAAGCCGGCCACCACGCCTGGCGGGACGGCCACCGCCAAGGCCCCCGCCGCGAAGGGGACGGGCGGTACGGGCACGGGCGGTACGGGCGGTACGGGCACCGGCAAGGGAGGGGGCCGCGCGTCGGCGCCGGCCGCTGACGCCGACCCGGACGCTGACGCCGACCCGGACGCCCCGGCGAACCGCGTGCCCTGCACCGCCGACAACACCGAGGTCGTGGCCACCCAGGTCTCCCGCCCGCTCAACCACATGCTGCTCACGATCACCAACACGGGCTCCACCCTGTGCGACCTGACGGGCTACCCCATCGTCAAGTTCGAGGGCGCCCAGTCCGTCCCGCCGGTCATGGGGCACACCAAGCCGCAAGCGGTCACCTCGCTCCGGCCCGGCAAGAAGGGCTACGCGGGCGTGATCCTGTCCGCCGGTGATGGCCGGGGTGGCGAGGGCTACACGGCCCAGAGTCTGGAGATCGGCTTCCAGGGCAGCGACAAGATGGCCGAAGCCGCCCTCCAGGCCAAGGGCGTGCACATCGACGACTCGCTGCGCGTCACGTACTGGCTGACCACGCTTGAGGACGCTCTGTCCTGACCACGGCGTATCAGTGGGCCGCCCACGGCTGCAACGACGCGATCTGCGGGACGCGGATCTTCTCCAGCACCGGCGTGAACTGAGCGCAGTCCGCCCGCTGACCTGGGGCAATGACCAGGAACAGCGGGCGGCGGCAGACGGGCCAACTACATGATCGGCGGGACAGGTCCTAGCCGTGTCCGGCCGATCTTCGGCTGCGGGCCGGCTTTGCCGCCTGCGGCGGCGAGCGCCCTGCGGGCACGTCCTCAAACGCCGGACGGGCTGGATTGCGGCTGAGCTCAGCCGCTTTCAGCCTGTCCGGCGTTTGAGGACACCACCGCGCAGCGGTGGTGCACACGACACGGCCCGCAGCCGCCCGCTCACAATGATCCGCCGGACACGGCCTAGTCGTTGCCGGCGATGGCCGAGACCAGCTGGAGCATCTGGACGTAGATCCACACCAGCGACAGGGTCAGGCCGAAGGCCGCGTGCCAGGAGGCGTCGCGGGGGGCGCCGTAGCGGACGCCGTCCTCGATCTCCTTGAAGTCGATCGCGAGGAACGCCGCGCCGATCAGCACACCGAGGACACCGACGCCGATGCCGAGCCAGCCCGACCGCAGGCCGAGGCCGTCACCGCCGCCGAAGACGGCGAACAGCATGTTGACCATCATCAGCAGGACGAAGCCGATCGCGGCGGCCGTCACGAAGCGGATGAAGCGCCGGTCGACACGGATCAGGCGGGTCTTGTAGGCGATGAGCACACCGACGGAGACCGCCATCGTGCCGAGCACCGCCTGCACGGGGGCGCCGTCCGCGTACTGGTTGTACGCCTTGCTGATCACGCCGAGGAACAGGCCCTCGAAGGCGGCGTAGCCCAGGATCAGCGCGGGGACCGGCTTCGCCTTGAACGACTGGATCAGGCCGAGCACCATCGCGACGATCGCCGCGCCGAAGCCGACGCCGACGGGGACGTTCGCCGCCCAGCCGACGGCCGCCAGCAGGATGACCGTGCCCAGCGTCATGCCGGTGCGCATGACGACGTCGTCCATCGTCATCCGGCTCGGCTGCGGCGGGGCGTACGGGGCGCCCTGCTGAAGGTCCGGGCCGCCCTGGGCGTACGGGTTCGCCGCGTACGGGTTGGCCGGCTCGGCGTAAGGGTTGCTCGCGTAGGGGTTGCCCTGGGCCGCGGTCCCGGCCTGCGGCCCCTGCGACCCCGCGTTGAAGCCCGCGTAGCCATTGTCGCGGAACCGACGCGAGAAGACCGGGTTGCTGCTCCTCATCTCACTCCTCCATGGCCACCCTGCGCGGCCTTGCGACCAGGGTAATAGGTAGGCAAAAGAATGCGCTCGTGCTTGGGGACGATCTTTTCTCCGTACCCCGGGAGGAGAACGTGAACCGGCGGCAGTCGGTTCCCTGCGGAGAGTGAGTGCCAGAAAGCAGAAGAGTGCCCGGAGCCGGACTTGAACCGGCACGGCCCGAAGGGCCAGCGAGGTTTAAGCTCGCCGTGTCTGCATTCCACCATCCGGGCAGGGCTCTCGGGCGCACAGGCAGGGAGAGGCGCGCGAGCCTCACCTTCGAAGGAGAGCAGGACGAGCCTAGCCGGGCGGCGCCCCCCAAACAGCGGAACGAGACCCCGAGGTTGTCTTATTTTATTGGCAACTGAGGGTGCATCAGTGCAGGGAGGACGCCAAAGGCACATGCCACGGGCCGATACCCACCGTTCACCGCCCCACCCTCGGCGGGGCCCGGAATTGTCGCAATCTCGCGCCTTCGGCCGTCGCGGACAGTCGGGGTTCCGAGGGGGTCCCCCTCATACCCAAGGAGGAGGAACGGGCCCCGGGATACCTCCCGAGTCTGCCCCGGGAACGAGAGCTGGGGCTGATCCCCGGGCCCTTGGAGCACGGAACGATGGACACAGTCCCCTTCGTCCGTCGTCCCGACAGGAGTGCTCCACCGTGTCCGTCCCTTCCGGCTCCCCCTTCGGCGTGCAGACCGCCGTCCGTCCCACCGCGGTGGCGGCCCGCGCCACGGATCTCTCCAAGGTGTACGGCCAGGGTGAGACCCAGGTGGTCGCCCTGGACGCCGTCTCCGTGGAGTTCCGGCAGGCCGAGTTCACCGCGATCATGGGCCCGTCCGGCTCCGGCAAGTCCACGCTCATGCACTGCATGGCGGGCCTGGACTCCGTCTCCGGCGGCTCCGCCCGCATCGGCGACACCGAGCTGACCTCGCTCAACGACAAGAAGCTCACCCGCCTGCGGCGCGACAAGATCGGCTTCATCTTCCAGGCGTTCAACCTGCTGCCGACCCTGACGGCGCTGGAGAACATCACCCTGCCGATGGACATAGCCGGCCGCAAGCCCGACAAGCAGTGGCTGGACATGGTCGTGGACACCGTCGGCCTCTCCGGGCGCCTCAAGCACCGCCCCAGCCAGCTCTCCGGCGGCCAGCAGCAGCGCGTCGCCGTCGCCCGCGCCCTGGCCGGCAAGCCCGAGATCATGTTCGCCGACGAACCCACCGGCAACCTCGACTCCCGCTCCGGCGCCGAGGTCCTCGGCTTCCTGCGGAACAGCGTGCGCGAGCTCGGCCAGACCGTCGTCATGGTCACCCACGACCCCGTCGCCGCCTCCTACGCCGACCGGGTGGTCTTCCTCGCCGACGGCCGCATCGTCGACGAGCTGCACGGCCCCACCGCCGACGGCGTGCTCGACCGCATGAAGCGCTTCGACGCCAAGGGCCGCACGAGCTGACTTCCCGCAGCCGACAGCCAGCTCACCACAGCCCACTCCCCCAGGACTGACTGACCATGTTCCGTACCGCCCTGCGCAATGTGCTCGCGCACAAGGCCAGGCTGCTGATGACCGTCCTCGCCGTGATGCTCGGCGTGGCCTTCGTCTCCGGCACCCTGGTGTTCACCAACACCATCTCGGACGCCTTCCAGAAGAGCTCCGAGAAGGGCTTCACCGGCGTCGACATCGCCATCCAGCCCCACCGGGACGGGGACTCCGACGACAAGGGCAAGCCCGGCGAGGCCCCCAAGCTCACCCAGGGCCTGCTCGACAAGGTCGCCAAGGTGCCCGGCGCCGCCCGCGCCACCGGCTCCGTCAGCGGCTTCGCCGCGATCTCCGACAAGCACGGCAAGCTCGTCGGCGAGGGCTTCAACTCCTCCGGCGCCAACTACTACCCGGGCGCGGACGGCAAGGACACCCGCTACCCGATGACGTCCGGCCGCGCGCCCAAGGCCGCCGGCGAGATCGCCCTCGACACCAGGTCCGCCGACCGCGCGGGCTACAAGGTCGGCGACACCGTCCGGATATCCGTCGACGGCCCGGTCCTGGAGCAGAAGGTCACCGGCGTCTTCGCCACCGACGACGGCAACGTCGCCGCCGGCGGCAGCCTCGCCCTCTTCGACACCGCCACCGCGCAGAAGCTCTACGCCAAGCCCGGCGAGTTCAGCCAGATCGACATGCAGGCCGCGGCCGGCACCACCCAGACCGCGCTCAAGGAGCGCCTGGACAAGATCCTGCCGCGCGACGCCGAGGCCACCACCGGCAAGAAGCTCGCCGACGACCAGGCCGCGGCCATCGCCCGGGGCATGGACGGCATGAAGACCGGCATGCTGACCTTCGCCGGCATCTCCCTCTTCGTCGGCATCTTCATCATCGCCAACACCTTCACCATGCTGGTCTCCCAGCGCACCAAGGAACTGGCACTGATGCGCGCGGTCGGCGCCAGCCGCCGCCAGGTCACCCGCTCCGTCCTCATCGAGGCGCTCGTCGTCGGCGCGATCGCCGCCGTCGCCGGTCTGCTGGCCGGCATCGGCATCGGCGCCGGGCTGCGCGCCCTGATGAACGGCACCGGGGCCACCGTCCCCGACGGGCCGCTGGTGATCTCCCCGAACACGATCCTCACCTCGCTCGTCGTCGGCGTCGTGGTGACCGTGCTCGCCGCCTGGCTGCCCGGCCGCCGCGCCGCGAAGATCCCGCCGGTCGCCGCGATGAACAGCGTCCACGCCGTGGCCACCACCCGGTCGCTGGTCGTCCGCAACAGCATCGGCGGCGTCCTGTCCGCCGCCGGCGCCCTGCTCACCGTCGTCGCCGACAACGAGTCCATGCTGGGCCTGGGCGCGGGCCTGCTGCTCATCGGCGTCTTCGTGCTGACCCCGCTGCTCTCCCGCCCCCTGATCGCCGCCGCGGCCCCCGTGCTGCGCGTCTTCGGGATATCCGGCAAGCTCGCCCGGCAGAACGCGGTCCGCAACCCGCGCCGCACCGCCGCGACCGCCTCCGCCCTGATGATCGGCCTCACGCTGATCACGGGCCTGACCGTGATCGCGGGCAGCGTCCAGCAGGCCATCGACAAGATGGCCACCGACGCCATCAAGGCCGACTACGTCATCTCCATGGCGACCCGGACCCCGCTCTCCCCGGACGTCGAGAAGAAGCTCGCCGCCCTCCCGGACGTCACCGCCACCAGCCCGCTGCGCAACTCCCCCTCGCGGATCGACGGCGACAGCGAGTACCTGACCGGCGTCAACGGCAAGACCATCGGCAGCCTCACCAAGCTCGACTTCACGACCGGTTCCCTCGCCGGCCTGTCCGGCGGCAAGGCCGTCGTCGACGACGACACCGCCAAGCGGCACGGCTGGAAGCCCGGCTCCTCCTTCACCGCCACCTACGAGGACGGCAAGCAGGGCAAGCTGACCGTCTCGGGCGTCTACGAGGGCAACGAGCTGATGAAGGGCATCCTGCTCGACAAGGCCACGCTCGCCCCGCACCAGACCGAGATCACCGACATGCAGGTGATGGTCAAGACCAAGGCCGGCACGAGCGACGCCACCAAGGACACCCTGGAGAAGGCGCTCGGCGACAACCCGGCCATCCAGGTCCAGGACAAGAAGGACATCTCCGAGAGCATCGCCAAGATGATCAGCCTGATGCTGAACATGCTCTACGGGCTGCTCGCCATGGCCGTGATCGTCGCGGTCCTCGGTGTCGTCAACACCCTGGCGATGTCGGTCTTCGAGCGGTCCCAGGAGATCGGGATGCTGCGCGCCATCGGCCTGGACCGCAAGGGCATCAAGCGGATGGTGCGCCTGGAGTCGCTGGTCATCTCGCTCTTCGGCGGCGTCCTCGGCATCGGCCTCGGTGTCTTCTTCGGCTGGGCCGCCGGCGAGCAGATCGCCTCCAGCCTCGCCACCTACGAGCTCGCGCTCCCGTGGGGCCGGATGGCGCTCTTCCTCGGCCTCGCGGCCGTGGTCGGCGTCCTGGCCGCCCTGTGGCCCGCCCGCCGCGCGGCGAAGCTGAACATGCTCTCGGCCATCAAGGCCGAATAGCCGGCCGTCCCCTCTCGCACACCGTCCGGCCCCGCGGCACCCGCCGCGGGGCCGGACCCGTGTCCGGGAGGTGTCGGAGGGGCCGGGAAATGTCAGAGCCAGTCGCGCGTGCGCAACGGCATCCCCGACCCGCCCGACTCCGGCGTACGGACCGCCAGCACCTGGTTGACGCCGATGCGGTTGCGCTCGAAGGCCAGCGCGCACGCGGCCATGTACAGCCGCCAGACGCGCGCACGCCCCGGCGAGGTGAGGGCGACGGCCTCGTCCCAGTGGGCCTCCAGGTTCGCGACCCAGCGGCGGAGGGTCAGCGCGTAGTGCTCGCGCAGCGCCTCCACGTCCCGGACCTCGAAGCCCGCCTCCTCCAGCTGCGCCACGGTGCGCCCGACGGGGGCCAGTTCGCCGTCGGGGAAGACGTAGCGGTCGATGAACTCGTCGATCTCGTACGCCTCCTCGTCCAGCAGCGGGCGGCGTGCGATCTGGTGGTTGAGCAGCCGGCCGCCGGGCTTCAGCAGGGCGTGGAGGTCGGCGGCGTACTCGGCGTAGAGGTCGGAGCCGACGTGCTCGGCCATGCCGATGGAGGAGATGGCGTCGAACGGGCCGTCGGCGATCTCGCGGTAGTCCTGCACCCGGATCTCCACACGGTCCGTCAGACCGGCCTCGGCGACGCGCTTGCGGGCGTACGCGGCCTGCTCCTCGGAGAGCGTGATGCCCACCGCGCTCACGCCGTACTCGCGGGCCGCGTGCAGCACCATCGAGCCCCAGCCGCAGCCGACGTCCAGCAGCCGCTCACCCGGCCGGAGCGCCAGCTTCCGGCAGACCAGGTCGAGTTTGGCGGACTGCGCCTCCTCCAGGGTGCTCTCCGGGCTCTCCCAGTAGGCGCAGGAGTAGACCATCGAGGGGCCGAGCACGCGCTCGTAGAAGGTGTTGCCGACGTCGTAGTGGTGGCTGATGGCCTCGCGGTCGCGGCGCAGCGAGTGCAGCCCGCCGTGCTTGCGCGCCTCCTCGCGCGGGGGCCGGGGCGGCAGCCCGGGGCCGGCCAGGCTGATCAGTTCGCGGGCCGCGTCACGCGCCCGGGGGTCGCGCACGGCGGAGAGCAGGGCGGCGAGGCGGGAGGTGCGGCCCTCGCCCTCGCCGCGCTCCCACAGCGAGCCGGCGAGCAGCCCGAGGGCTTCGTAGAGGTCGCCGTCGACGTCGAGGTCCCCCGCGACCCAGGCCCGGGCGATGCCGAGCTCGCCGGGCTTCCACAGCAGGCGGCGCAGGGCCCGGCGGTGGCGGACGACCAGGACGGGGCTCTCGGGCGCGCCCGGCGGGCCGTACTCGCTGCGGTCCCAGGCGCGGATGCGGACGGGGAGCGGTGCCCCCAGTACCTGTTCCGCGAGCGCGGTGAGCCGTCGAGCGGCGTCGGCCATGTCGCACACCTCCATGATGCAAGGTCAGGAGAAACGTTCAACTGACACCTAAACACCCAGAGTCGGCTCGGTAGTCCCGTTCCGTCAGAGTAGATCAACTCTCCGCGTCCGGACATGCCGAAAGGCGCCCACCCCACGGATTGGTGGACGCCTTTCGGCTACGTTGACCGCGGTATCGCGGCGTCCGCTAGGAAGCCTTGGCCTTCTGCGCCGAGTCGGCCTTGGCGGCCTGCGGCGCCGGCTTGGCGGCCTCGTAGAACTCCTCGCGGGGGTTCTCCATGGCGCCGAGCGAGACGACCTCGCGCTTGAGGAACATGCCGAGGGTCCAGTCCGCGAAGACGCGGATCTTACGGTTCCAGGTCGGCATGGCCATGCCGTGGTAGCCACGGTGCATGTACCAGGCGAGACGGCCCTTGAGCTTGATCTTCACCTTGCCCATGACGATCATCGCGACGCCCTTGTGGAGGCCGAGGCCCGCCACCGCACCCTTGTTGGCGTGCTCGTACGTCTTCTGCGGGAAGCCGCGCATGCCCGAGATGACGTTGTCGCCGAGGACCTTGGCCTGCCGCAACGCGTGCTGGGCGTTCGGCGGGCACCAGGCGTTGGGGTTGCCGGCCTTGCGGCCGACCATGTCCGGGACCTGGGCGTTGTCGCCGGCGGCCCAGATGTAGTCGGTGCCCTGGACCTGGAGGGTCTCGGAGGTGTCGACGTGGCCGCGCGGGCCCAGCGGCAGGCCGAAGCGGGCCAGGGCCGGGTTGGGCTTGACGCCGGCGGTCCACACGATCGTGTTGGAGTCGACCTCCAGGCCGTTCTTCAGCACGACGTGGCCGTCGACGCAGGAGTCCATGGAGGTGGAGAGGTGGATCTCGACCCCGCGGCTCTCCAGGTGCTCCTTGCCGTACGTGCCGAGCTTCGGCCCGACCTCGGGAAGGATCTTGTCGGCGGCGTCGACCAGAATGAAGCGCATGTCCTCGCGCTTGACATTCGGGTAGTACTTCGCGGCGTCGCGGGCCATGTCCTCGACCTCGCCGACCGTCTCGGCGCCGGCGAAGCCGCCGCCGACGAAGACGAAGGTGAGCGCCTTGCGGCGGATCTCCTCGTCGGTGGTCGAGTCGGCCTTGTCGAGCTGCTCGAGGACGTGGTTGCGCAGGCCGATGGCCTCCTCGATGCCCTTCATACCGATGCCGTTCTCGGCCAGGCCGGGGATCGGGAAGGTGCGGGAGACCGCGCCGAGCGCGATGACCAGGTAGTCGAAGGGCAGCTCGTACGCCTCGCCGACGAGCGGCGCGATCGTGGCGACCTTACGGTCCTGGTCGATGGTGGTGACGCGGCCGGTGAGGACCTCCGCCTTGGGGAGCACGCGTCGCAGCGGCACCACGACGTGGCGGGGGGAGATGCTGCCGGCAGCTGCTTCGGGCAGGAAGGGCTGGTAGGTCATGTACGAGCGCGGGTCGACGACTGTGACGGTCGCCTCCGCGTACCGCATCTTCTTCAGGATGCGGCGCGCCGCGTACAGGCCGACGTACCCGCCGCCTACTACGAGGATCCGTGGACGCTCCGTGGTGCTCATGATTCGAGTATCCAGCACTCCGGACAGGGGTGCTCGTGAGCCCCTTCACAAGGTACGGGGACCTGTCTGCTACACTCCGCCGCCTTCGTGACTCATGTCATGTCTTGGAAAGGGAACCACTGGCTCCGGGCGGGCGTTGTTCACCCCCGCTGAACTGGGCTTGGGGCCTCGCGGCCGGGTGGACCACTGCCGTTCACGGGGTCCGCATAAACGTCTCTTTAACCTGCCGGATACCGGCCTCTTTCGCCTGTCCGGCGGCCCGGAGGACGACAAAGGGGGCCCTGGGGCCCCCTCGCGTGCCCGGCAGGGCATTTTTTCATGTGAAGGATTTCACGAACTTTCTCGGACGGGGGCCTTCGGACGGCGTTCCGGGGGGCGTTCCAGGCGGTTCCGCCCGGGGCATGGGCCCCTAGGGGCACCCGGAGTTGGGGCAGTACGGCCAGGAGGCAGGGGCATGGATCACGGCAGGTAGACGCGCTGCCACTCGATCGACGACATGTCCTGTGCGGCGTCGGCAAGCGCGATGGCCGACGCCGTCTTGAGCTTCGCCCGCGTGCTGTCGACCCACTCCCGGGCATTGCTGTACCCCTGCTCCAGGTACTCCAGGCCCTGGATCATGCACTCCAGCTTGTCCGCGTCGCGCGCGACCGCGACCTCCAGCGAATCGCCGTTCTCGTACTCCTCGACGACTGCCTGAATGCCGGCCGCGACGGCCGGATGCGCCTGTGCGACCTGGTCGGCCGTGACCTCCTCATTCTTGGCGGCCCTGAGGTAGCGGCGCCCGATCCAAGGGATGTCGCCGACGCGGGTCTCCTGGGTGTCGTGGAAGGTGCACAGCAGCGCCACCCTCGCCGGGTCGGCTCCCTCCATCATCGCCAGCACCGACCCGATGACGGCAGTACGGAAGCTGTGCTCCGCGATCGTCTCGGGGTCCTTGACTCCCGCGATCCACCAGCCGGACCGCTTTGCGCGCTTCAGAGCGCCCATTTCCATCAGATAGCTGACGGACCCCTTGGCGTACTGATCATCAGTCATACGGCCTGTCCTCTCGAATGGATCACGGGCTGCTCAGCCTCAGACCGTAGTGCACGGCATCGAGTTCTCGCCGGGCCTGCTGCGAGACTGAGCCACTGTCCAGGAGCAGAACGACCCGGCGTCGGAGTTCGTCCGCAAGCCGTGGGTCGGCAGCGAGGACACCGGGCCGGGACGCCATCAACGACCACACCGAGTGAACGTTCAGGTCAACGCACCCCAAATCGGGGTCCAGCCGGTCCGCGAAGCTGCGCAGCAGGGCGCCCGCGTCCCAGAGTCCTGAAGACCGGTCGGCCATGAACGAGTCGTCGGGTCGCGGAACCCGGTCCATACCGAGCCAGTGGGCCCAGTAGTTCAGGTTCGCGATCTCGCCCGCATCACCGCCCATCCCTCGTTCGATGAAGCGGTGCAGCACGTCGAATTCCCCGTACCGGGTCAAGGATGTGGCCAGGGATCTGGCGTCCGCCCACTCCGGTGACCATGTCGAGTGAGTGAGACGCACAGGACGGCGCGCCCGCATGTCGGCGAGCCAGGCGTGCGTGTCCGGAGCCATGTCATAGCTGCACAAGTACAAGGCCTGGCGGCGGAGCAGGGCGCCCCCTTCGCCCGACCGGTCAGCGATCTCCGCATACCTCCGCATGTGGTCGTAGAAACGCCGGCGATCAGGCTCCGCGAGCAGGGGAGTTTCCGGGGAAGGTCCGCGACGACGCGGTGTCGCGGTGGGCGCGGGTGGCAGAGCGGCGGGAGCACTTCCTGTCAGCGCCCAGGCGATCATGTGCGTGGACGCCCGGGTGAATACCCACCCCGCCAGAGGGTGGCTGCGCGGATCGCGGTCGGGAAGGCTCTCGTCCAGCGCGTGCGCGATCACCCCGTCGGCATCCATGGCGGCGCCGAGCAGGGCGATCGAGTGAGGGTCCGCGCCGTAGCCAAGGAGACGGCGCCGGAGCGTCAAGAGTTGCCCGGCTGCCATCGCGGTCAGCGCGCGGCGCCCACTTTCCCAGCCCTGCACCGTGGTCGCGTCCACGCCCAACCGCTCCGCGATCTCACGTTGGGTGCACGGCAACCGCTCCCTGATGACCTTGAAGAGGTGCCCGGTCACCCGCCCTTCACCGGCCCGATTCCGGGAACGCTGACCACTGGTCAGTGTTCCCTTGGAGGGGTTGGAACGGGTAGGAGCCATTGCCTGCTCTCCGATGACGGGGCTTCGAACAACTGGTACGACGGGTCAGTTTTTGGACCGCACCGGGCACCGTAGCTTCGTGGATGCGAGCTCACGGCGTGCGCAGCACAAGCGTAGTCGCGCAGAGCGACCACGCGAACACACTCACGCCAACGCATCGCTCCCAGGCATCCCCTACCCACGAGGACCGCGCGATGACCAACGAGCAGAAAACCACCGGTTGTTCGGTATGCGCTGAAATCAAGAGCACCCGCCGTGATGCGGCCGACCAGGGCGACCTCGACACGATGAAGGCCATGACCATCCGCATGGGGGTACACCAGCGGGAGGCCCACGGATGACCGCCTCACTCGGTAGCGACCTCCAGCCCGGCACCATGCGTTTTCCGCGATGCGAGTGCCGGGATCACCGGGCAGGGCGCGGGAGGCCCGACTCTTCCGTACGACTGTTGGCCGGCGAGGCAGACACCTCCTGGGTCATCGCCGGCGCCATGGTGGCTCTTCCTCACAGCAGCGGACCACCCGCCATGCCGACCACCGACATGCCCGCCGCGACCCGGGCCTACTACGCTCCCGCGCCGCCCCGCACCCATACCTCCGCGAGGGCCCACCCGAACGAACAAAGGGGTACGACATGACCGCCATTCCATCCGTCACCGCCGTCGACGGCGGGCGCGGCAAGGACGAGGGACAAGGGGACGGACACCCCGGGCAGCCCTGGACACCGCCGTCCGAGCCCCCGTCCCCCGACGGCGGTAGTCCCGGGGGAGACGGGGACCGCCGCAAGTGACGTTCAACCCGCAGGTGGAGCGTCCCAGCCGAAATGAGCTGGGGCGCGTCCTCTTTGAGACGAAAGCGATGTCGTCGGACTGGGCGCCGACCTTCGCGGCGGTGGACCGGGCGCACTTCCTGCCCGAGCTGATCTGGCCCTGGGACATGGAAACGGGCACGAGTGTCGCCGTGGACCGGGTCACCCACCCCGAACGCTGGTACGCCGCCGTGGACAGCGACCAGCCCATCGTGACCCAGTGGGACGACGGCGAGCACTCCGGCACCGCGCCGGGACGCGTGTCGACAAGCTCGTCGTCCGCGCCGTCCGTGAACTACGGGCTGTTTCAGGATCTGGGCGCGGACGAGGGCATGAACGTGCTGGACGTGGCCACCGGGACGGGTGAGACCGCCGGGGCCCTGTACCACCGCTGTGTGGCCTCACGCGGGCGCGGGCGCGTCACCACTCTTGAGATCGACCGCTCCGTGTCGATGCGGGCCCGCGAGCGGCTCTGTGCGGCTGGGCTGTACCCGGACGTGGTCGAAGGCGATGGGTTCAAGGGCTACGCGGACCACGGACCGTACGACCGCATCCTCGCCACGGTGGGGCTCCGCGAGTCCCCGGGGGCGTGGCTGCCGCAGATCCGTAAGGGTGGGGTCATCGTCGCGCCATGGGGCACGCACTACAGCAACGCGGACGCCGTAGTCCGTCTGCGGGCGAACGGCGGAACCGCGCTCGGCCGCTTCACCCGGCCGGTGGAGTTCATGAAGGTCCGGGCCCAGCGTTCGCCCCGGCGACCGCACGCGGAATACGTTCCGGCCGGCGCGTTCGACGACGCGGACACCTCGACCACGGCAGTCAAGGAGTCCGAATTCGTCACCGGGCGGTACACCGCCCTGCCATTCGCTCTGGGGCTGCAAGTGCGGCACTGCGTTCAGGCCGTGGCGGACGCACGCGGCGGCGCACGGCCCGTGTGGTTCTACGGGCTGGGTGACCGTTCCTGGGCCTGCGTGATGTTCCGCGACGGCGAGGAGACGCGCGTCTGGCAGTCGGGCCCGCGCCGGCTGTGGGATGACGTGGAAGCGGCCTTCCGGTGGTGGCAGAAGCAGGGCAGACCCACGCATGACCGGTTCGGGCTCACCGTGACCCCGGACGGACAAGAGGCGTGGCTCGACACACCGGGCGACTCCTGGCCGGTGTGAATCAACGAGGTAGCCCCGGTCCCCGTACAGCGGGCCGGGGCCATTTTGTAGGCAATGCCGTCGAGGATGCCGTGCTCGCTCCCGACCACCTCGCGGGCCCGGTGCGTTCCGTGACGCACTGGAGCATGAAGCCGAAACGGCACGACGCACCTCGCCCGCGGACATTGGTCCGCCAGGCTGTAGGGCACGCTCAGGCCCCACCACCGGCGCCCGCGTGTACACAAACACGCGTACACTGACTCCATGGCTGAGAGCACCGTGACCGTACGGGAAGCCCGGGCGCACCTCGCGGATCACATCAACCGCGCCGAGCAGGGCACCCCTACGGTGATCACCCGCAATGGCGTGCCCGTGGCGGCCGTGGTGCCGATCGCGGACTTCGACGCGCTGGAAGAAGCGGCCGATGTGCTGCTGGCCCGGGAGGCGGAAGCGGTCCTGGCCGAGGGCGGGCCGACCGTGACGATGGCCGAGCTGCTGGCGGACCTGTTCGCCGAGCGCAACAGCGACGCGGCGTGAAGTACGCGTTCCGGTTCACCGCGGCGGCCCAGCGGCAGCTCCGGGCCATCGACCGGCCCGCCGCCATGCGCATCCTGGCCGCGCTGACCGCGCTCGGCGAGGACCCGTACCGCGAGGACGCCGACGTCAAGAAGCTGACGGGCCCGTCGGGGCTCTACCGGCTCCGGGTGGGCAACTACCGGGTCGCCTACCAGGTCGAGGACGGCGAACTCGTCATCCTTGTCGTCAAGGTGGGCGACCGGCGCGACGTCTACCGCAGCCTCTGACGAGCGGGCCGCCCGGGTCCGCGGTCTCCGGGCGGCTGCTCGGCGGGTGGGTCACGCGTCGGCGAGTGCCGCGCTCCAGGCGATGCCGTCCAGGATGTCGTGCTCGCTGACGACGACCTCCTCGGCCCCCGTCCGCTCCATCACGCACTGCAGGACGAGCGCCCCGGCGCAGATCACGTCGACCCGGCCCGGGTGCATCACGGGGATCGCGGCGCGCTGTTCGTGCGTCGAGGCCAGCAGCGTCGCGGTGATCTCGCGGACCCGGTCCAGGGGGATCCGCGAGTGGTGGATGACCGACCAGTCGTACTCCTGGAGCCCCAGCGCGATCGCCGCGACCGTGGTGACCGATCCGGCCAGGCCGACGAGCGTGCGGGCCTCGCGCAGCGGGACCGTCTCCTCGGCCAGGTCCAGGGCCGCCTCGACGTCCGCCCGTATCGCCGCGATCCGCTCGGGCGTCGGCGGGTCCTCGACCTCGCCGTCCGCGACGAGGTGACGCTCGGTCATCCGCACGCAGCCCACGTCGACGCTGCGGGCGGCCCGTACGTGGTCGTCGCCGACGACGAACTCGGTGGAGCCGCCGCCGATGTCCACCACCAGATAGGGCTTGGCCAGGTCGTCACGGCCCGTCAGTTCCTTGGTGGCGCCGGTGAAGGAGAACTCGGCCTCCTGATCGCCGCTGATCACCTCGGGCTCGACACCCAGGATCTCCACGACGCCGCGCACGAAGTCCGCGCGGTTCTCCGCGTCGCGGGACGCGGAGGTCGCCACGAAGCGGGTGCGCTCGGCCTTCAGCTCGCGGATGACCTCGGCGTACTCCCGGCACGCGGCGAACGTGCGCTCCAGCGCCTCGTCCGCCAGCCGGCCGGTGCGGTCCACGCCCTGGCCCAGCCGGACGATCCGCATCCGCCGGTCGAGCTCGACGAGCTCGCCGGTGCCGGGGTCGAGGTCGGCGACCAGGAGGCGGATGGAGTTCGTACCGCAGTCGATCGCGGCGACACGGGTCACTGCTCGTCACCCCCGCAGGGGTTCACGCACGGGCCCTTCGCCCACCACTCGGGCAGCATCGCGATGGCCTCGTCGCCCAGCGGGTTGACGCCCGGGCCGGCGGCCAGGGAGTGCCCGACCAGCACGTGCAGGCACTTCACGCGGTCCGGCATGCCGCCGGCGCTCGGGAAGCCCTCCAGCACCTCGATGGCGTCGCGGCGCGTGATGTAGTCCTCGTGCGCGGCGCGGTAGGCGGCGGCGAGCTCGGGGTCGGTCTTGAGCCGCTCCGACATCTCCTTCATCACGCCGTCCGCCTCCAGCGTGCCGATGGCGGAGGCCGCGCGCGGGCAGGTGAGGTAGTACAGCGTCGGGAACGGCGTGCCGTCCTCCAGCCGCGGCTGGGTCTCGACGACGTCGGGGTTGCCGCAGGGGCAGCGGTGGGCGATGGTGCGCAGACCGCGCGGCGGGCGGCCGAGCTGCTGCTTGAACGCCGCGATGTCCGCGTCGGTGGGCTCGGTGGGCTCGGTCTTCGGAGGAGGGGTGTCCATGTGCTCGCTCAGGCTCGCTCGTACTCGGTGTTCTCGGATCGGGGTTCGGTGGGCGGCTCAGGAGGCGTCGGCGGTGTCCACGCCGTCCCAGAGGTTGCTGTACCAGGGGCGGTCCGCGGTGCCCTGGTCCCTGGGCCGCTCGGCGGCGGCGCTGCCGTCGACCACGCTGTAGCCGGTCTCCCCCGGGCGCACATAGTGCAGGTGTTCGCGCGCCTGCTGCTCGACGTAGGCGGGGTCCTCCAGGCGCGCCTTGCGGTCCAGCAGCAGCTGGACCTCCTGGCGCGCCCGCTCGGTCTGGCGCCGCTGGTCGGCGATGTCCGAGCGCTGGGTGACCCACTGGCGCATGGGGTAGGCGAGCGCGACGACCAGGGAGCAGACGACGAGCGCGAGGAGCGCCGCGCGGCCGGTGAGCCGGCTGCGGCGGGGCCCCTTGGCGCGGTAGACCCGGGCGGTGGGCCCGTGCACGAGCGCGGTGCCGAGCGCCTTGAGCCTGATCGCGGTGGGAAACCGGTCAGCCGCCAATGTCGCCTCCCCGTTACGAACGTACGTCCCCGGCCACGGTACGGGACCGGGACCGGGGACGGGGTGAGGCTAAGCCCTTCAGCCCTTGAAGCGGGGGAAGGCGCTACGACCGGCGTACACCGCGGCGTCGTCGAGGATCTCCTCGATGCGCAGCAGCTGGTTGTACTTGGCGACGCGCTCGGAGCGGGCCGGGGCGCCGGTCTTGATCTGGCCGCAGTTGGTGGCGACGGCCAGGTCGGCGATGGTGACGTCCTCGGTCTCGCCGGAGCGGTGCGACATCATGCACTTGAAGCCGTTGCGCTGGGCCAGCTCGACGGCGTCGAGGGTCTCGGTCAGCGAGCCGATCTGGTTGACCTTGACCAGGAGGGCGTTGGCGGCGCCCTCCTCGATGCCACGGCCGAGGCGCTCGGGGTTGGTGACGAACAGGTCGTCACCGACGATCTGCACCTGGTCGCCGAGGCGCTCGGTGAGGGTCTTCCAGCCGTCCCAGTCGTCCTCGAACAGCGGGTCCTCGATGGAGACCAGCGGGTACGCCTCGACGAGCTCGGCGTAGTAGTCGGTCATCTCGGAGGCGGTGCGGGACTTGCCCTCGAAGTTGTACGCGCCGTCCTTGTGGAACTCGGAGGCGGCGACGTCCAGCGCGAGCGCGATGTCCTGGCCGGGGGTGTAGCCGGCCTGCTTGATGGCTTCCAGGATGAGGTCGAGTGCCTCACGGTTGGAGCCGAGGTTCGGGGCGAAGCCGCCCTCGTCGCCGAGGCCGGTGGACAGGCCCTTGGCCTTCAGGACGGCCTTGAGGGTGTGGTAGACCTCGGCGCCCCAGCGCAGGGCCTCGGAGAAGGACTCCGCGCCGATCGGCGCGATCATGAACTCCTGGATGTCCACGTTGGAGTCGGCGTGCGAGCCGCCGTTCAGGATGTTCATCATCGGAACGGGCAGCAGGTGCGCGTTCGGGCCGCCCAGGTAGCGGAACAGCGGGAGGTCGCTGGCCTCGGACGCGGCGTGCGCGACGGCGAGGGAGACGCCGAGGATGGCGTTGGCGCCGAGCGAGCCCTTGTTGTCGGTGGCGTCCAGGTCGAACATGGCCTGGTCGATCAGGCGCTGCTCGGTGGCGTCGTAGCCGACGAGCTCCGGGCCGATCTGCTCGATGACGGCCAGGACGGCCTTCTCGACGCCCTTGCCGAGGTAACGGTTCTTGTCACCGTCACGGAGCTCGATGGCCTCGAAGGCACCGGTCGAGGCACCGGACGGTACGGCGGCACGGCCCGTGGAGCCGTCGTCGAGGCCGACCTCGACCTCGACCGTGGGGTTGCCTCGCGAGTCGAGGATCTCGCGAGCTACGACGACGTCGATGGACGGCACGAGGGTCTCCTTCGTGTGTGTCTGGAGTTCTGCACCCCGAGCCTAACGGGCCCTGGAGGCTCCCCCTGCCGTCGGATCGCCTTCGGGGGCCGGGAAAGCGGAAAGAACAGCACAAACGCCGAGATCACGGGACGAATGGACGGAGTGTTCGCTGAGCGGGGAAGGAATGCGGGAACCGCCCCGGGAACGGCGGAGCCCCGCTCCGGCGCACGCCCGGGGGCGCGTCGGAGCGGGGCGGTCCGCTGTGGTGGCGCGGGGGGCGCGGCGCGTGGCCGGCCCGCCGGCTCAGCTCAGGTGCAGCTGCTGGCCGGGGAAGATGAGGTCGGCGTCCTCGATGACGTCCTTGTTCAGGTCGTAGAGCTTCTCCCAGCCGCCCTTGACCTTCTTGGCCTCGGCGATCTTGCCGAGGGTGTCGCCTTCCTGGACCTGGTACTCGCCGTCGCCCTTCTTCACGGACTTCGGGGCGGCGTGCTTCGGCGCGGCCTGCTGGGGGGCCGGGGCCGGGGCCTCGTCCTCCTCGGCGGCCTGCGGGGCGGCGTGCTTCGGGGCGGCCTTCTTCGGCGGCGTCTGGCGCTCGCTCCGGTCGGCGTGGGACTTGCCCGAGACGGTGCCGCGGTCGGCCTTGGCCGAACCGGAACCGGTGTCGACGTTCGCCTTCGCACCACCGGCGGTCAGGCCGGTCCCCGGGGCGCACTGCCAGGCACCCGGGCCCTGCATGGCGAGCAGCTTCTCGGCGACGGCGATCTGCTGGCCCTTGGTGGCCTGGTGCGGGTACGCGGCGTACTTGCCGCCACCCGCGGCGTCCCAGGAGCTCTTGGAGAACTGGAGGCCGCCGTAGTAGCCGTTACCGGTGTTGATGGACCAGTTGCCGGTCGACTCGCACTGGGCGACCTTGTCCCAGGTGTCGACGGAGGCGGCGTTCGCGGACGAGGCGATCATCAGCGGGGCCGCGACCGCGGCGCCGGTGACACCGGCGAGCGTGACGATGCGGACGGCCTTGGACGGACGACGGTGCTTGCCCTTGGACATGAGTCGTTTCCTCACCGACGCCTACGAGGTGAGCTGTCGGGTTCGGGCTGTGAGTTCGCCCGGCCGGCCGTGCGAGCACATCCGGCTTCACCCCAAGCCGTTCCGGCCCCCGCCGGTTGCTGACCGACGGACCGTTCCGGCGCCTACCTTGGTTCCCCCGCTCCTGCCTACGGCGCTTAACGCGACGACTCCGCCGGCCGCCGGCAGGATTCGGCGTGGCGACCGTGGTGCTCGCGGTGGCGAGCGGTCACGACGGTAAACACAGTCGGCCGGAGGGTTCAAACCCCTCTTTCCAGCCACAGTTGCCCCCAGTTACCCAGGGAAACCCGATATTTCCGCAGGTCGGGCTGGGTGATCGATCTCCGGGAGGGCGCCGTTCCGCCGAAAGACGACGAGACCCATGTCTCACTTTCGACTGGAACGGACATTCACCCCGAACTACCGCACTATTTGGCTATCTCAAGGTGCTGACCAGGAAGGATCAGATCCGGGTCGGATCCGACCACCTTGGCGTTGCGCTCGTACAGCGAGTTCCATCCGCCGTCGACGGAGTGCTCCTCCGCTATGACTGACAGGTTGTCACCCGGGCGCACGGTGTAGTCGCCCGCCTTCGGCTGCTCCGTACGGGTGTCGCCGCGGGACGGGCGTCCGTCGTCCGAACGCGGCGGTTCCGCGCGGTGCTTGCCCGTACCGTCCGAGCCGTCCGTACCGTCCGAGCCGTCCGCGCCGGAGCCACCAGGGCGGTGCGAGGGGGGCAAGGGGGGCAGGGGCGGCGGGGAGGGCAACGAGGGCAGGGACGACGGGGAGTCGGAGGGCGACGGCGTGGACGAGCCGTCGGGGGCCGGGATTTCGGTGGGGTCGGCCGTAGGGTCGGCCGTGGGGTCGCCGGTGGGCGTGCCGCCGGGGTCCTTGCGGTGTTTGCCGCCCTCCGGCTGACCGCTCGTCGGGGTGGAGGGCTCGGGCTTCGGCGAGGTGGGCGCGGAGGGTGTGTGCTCCGGCGTGCGCGAGGCGGGTGCCCCCTTCGCCGGCTCGTCCTTCGCGGGCTCGTCCTTCGCGGGCTCCTCGGCCGACGGATCCTGCGTGGGCTCCGGCGACTTCGTGCTTCCGGGGTTCACCTCGGGCGCCTTGCCGTCCTTGGCCAGGCCGGCCGACGTGCCGCAGTTCTGCCAGGTGTCCGCGCCACCGCCCTGGAGGATCTTCTCCGAGACGGCGATCTGCTGCGAGCGGCTCGCCAGGTCGGGGCGCGGGGCGTACATCCGGCCGCCGTACTGCTCCCAAAGCTCCTGAGTGAGCTGCAGTCCGCCGTACGAACCGTTGCCCGCGTTGGCGCTCCACATCCCCCCGCTCTCGCACTGCGCGACCCGGTCCCACGTCGGGGCGTCGGCGGCGTTCGCGCCGGTGGCCGCGAGCAGCGGCATGGCCAGCGCGGAGCCCGTCACCCCCGCGGCGACCACGATGGCGGGTACCTGGCGGGGTCTGCGATGTCGACCGTTCCCGGAGCGCATGCGATGGCCTCTCGTGTGTGGCGGCGGATGTGGTCGTCGAACATAGCGACGGCCCCCCGGAGTCACAAGCTGATGTAGCGCAGGTCACGTGAAGGTCACGTGATATGACGAGCGGTCATCTGGTAGGTACACCGAACTCCACGGGAAGCGTGCGCAGTCCACGCATGATGAGCCCGCCGCGCCAGCGCAGGTCCTCCGGATCGGCCGCCAGACGCAGGTCCGGGAGGCGGCGCAGCAGGGTCGCCAGGGCGGTCTGTCCCTCCAGCCGGGCCAGTGGCGCGCCCAGGCAGTAGTGGATGCCGTGCCCGTAGCCGAGGTGCTGGTTGTCGCGGCGCGCGAGGTCGAGGGTGTCGGGGTCGGCGAACCGTTCGGGGTCGCGGTCGGCGGCGGCCAGGACGACGAGCACGGGGTCGCCCTCGGCCACGCGCCGGCCGCCGATCGTCAGGTCCTGGGTGGCGAACCGCCAGGTGGCCAGCTCCACCGGTCCGTCGTAGCGCAGCAGCTCCTCGACGCCGGTCGCCAGCAGGCTCTCGTCGCCCTCGGCGAGGGTGCGCTGGAGGCGCTCGCGCTGCTCGGGGTGGCGCAGCAGCGCGTAGGTTCCGTTACCGATCAGGTTCACAGTTGTTTCAAAACCGGCGAACAAGAGGATGAAGGCCATGGCCGCGGCCTCGTTCTCGGTGAGGTGCTCGCCGTGGTCGCTCGCCCGGATGAGTCCGGAGATGAGGTCTTCGCCGAGATCGTCCCGCTTACGGTGGATCAGTTCGGTGAGATAGCCCCGCATCTTCTTCACCGAGCGCGCCACGCCGCCGCGCGGCCCGCCGCCGTGGCGGATCATCATGCCCGCCCAGTCCCGGAAGTCGTCCTGGTCCTCGCGCGGTACGCCCAGCAGGTCGCAGATGGCGTAGATGGGGAGGGGGAAGGCGAACTCGTGGATGAGGTCGGCCTTCCCCTTCTCCGCGCCGTGTTTGTCGAGAATCGTGTCGATGAGCTGGTCCGTCAGCTCCTGCACGCGGGGCGCGAACTCCGCGACCCGGCCCGGGGTGAACGCCTTGGAGACCAGCCGGCGCAGCCGGGTGTGGTCCGGCGGGTCGATGTTGAGCAGGTGCGTCATCAGGTTGGCGCTGCGCTCGCCGGGGATGCCGACCTTGCCCTTGCCGTGGGCGGACGCGGAGTGGTGCGCGGGGTTCTTGGAGAGCCGCTGGTCGGCGAGGGCCTGGCGGGCGTCGGCGTAGCGGGTGACGAGCCACGCCTCGACGCCGCTGGGCAGGGTGGTGCGGTGTACGGGGGCGTGCTCGCGCAGCCAGGCGTACGCCGGGTACGGGTCGGCGGCGAATTCCCAGGTGAACAGGGGCGGGGCGGCGGGCGTGGCGTTCTTGTCGGGCACGCTCCGACGCTACTAGGCCGTGCCCGGCGGGTCGTTCGGCTGCAGGCCGTTTTTGCCGCCTGGCCGCCTGCGGCGGGCGGGCCGTCTTTGCCGCCTGCGGCGGCGGGCGCCCTGCGGGCGCGTCCTCAAGCTCCCCCAGCTACCTCCCCCAGACTCCGTCCGGGGGTGCCCCCAGAGGTGCCCCCAACGGGCTTGATTTCGGCTGAGCTCAGCCACAATCAAGCCCGTCCGGCGCTTGAGGACACCACCGCGCAGCGGTGGTGCGCACGACACGGCCCGCAGCCGCCCGCTCCCGTGATCCGCCGGACACGGCCCAGGGCCGTAACGGCGTGGCTCAGTGGCCGCCGGGCCCACCGCTGCCGCCGCTGCCGAAGCTGCCGCTGGTGCCCGGGTTCCACTTCTTGCGTTCCTCGGTGGGCTCCTCGGGGTGGCTGCCGGGGTTCCTCACCTCGTGCGGCAGGACGCGCTCGCCGTCCGCTTCGGGGTGCAGCTCGTCCGATTCGTGGTGCTCGGTCACATAACCGATCGTGCCGTCGTCGTCCTGGTGGCCGGGCCCGTGGTCGGGCGACTCCGGCCCGGTCTCGTGCTCCTCGCGCGTCTGCCAGGACCCCATCCGGCGTTGCGGCTGGCTGGGCGGCGGTGGCTCCTGCTCCCGCTTCCGCAGGCCCTTGGCGACGGCCGCGATGAGCAGGGCGACGACGAAGAGGCCGACGATGAAGGGCGCGATGCCCCCCAGCCAGTGGGGGGCGGCGATCACTGTGTGGTCGATGTTGTCGATGCGCATGGGTCTCGGGTACCCGGAGGCCGCCCGGACAAGTCGGCACCTAGGCCGAACGGGTGCCCGAAGCCGGCAAGCCTTCCCCGAGGTCCCGGCCGACGCGTCCGTAGGCTGCCGCCGGGGCCCGGCCGGCCTCAGGCCCTGTTCCGGTCCTCCTCGGCGCGGATCGCGTCGCGGAAGGTGCGCGCCGCGGCCCGCAGCGCGGTCTCCGGGTCGACGCCCGCCGCCTCGGCCCGTACCGCCAGCGCCAGCAGTTCGTAGCCCACGCCGTCCCCGTGCGGGAGCGGCACGTCGATGCCCTCCGTACGGACCCGGGAGGCCAGCTTCGCGGCGAGGGCCAGGGCCGGCTGGCCCAGGGGCACGCCCTCGGTGACCGACTCGCGGCCCTTCTCCACCGCCTTCCTCTGTATCCAGTGCGCCTTGACGTCCTCGGGCGTCTCGGCGGACTCCTCTCCGAAGACGTGCGGGTGGCGGTGGATGAGCTTGTCCACGATGGTGCCCGCCACGTCGTCGACGGAGAACGGCTCGTCCGGATCGTCCTGCGCGATCCGGGCGTGGAAGACCACCTGGAGCAGCACGTCGCCGAGCTCCTCGCGCACGGCCTCCCGGTCGCCCGTCTCGATGGCCTCCAGGAGCTCGTACATCTCCTCCAGGCCGTACTTCGCCAGGTCCTCGTGGGTGCGCACACCGCTCCACGGGCAGGCCACGCGGATCCGGTCCATCACCTGGACCAGGTCCAGCAGCCGGGCGCCCGGCAGGTCGTACGAACCGGGGAGCAGCTCCAGGGCCGGCATCGTCTCGCGGCCGGAGCCGGCCAGCCGGGCCAGGCCGTCGGTGAGCGCCGGCTCCCCGTCGGCGGAGGCCAGCACCACGGCACCGCGGCCCGTCAGGCAGTAGTCGACCAGCTCGCGGGCGGTCGCCGAGCCGTGTTCGACCTCGATGCCCGCCTCCCGCAGATAGGGCAGCTGCGGGTGGTCGGCGTCGGCGCACAGCACCCGGTCGGCGGCGCGGAGCGCCTGCCAGGCGGGCCAGGACAGCAGGCCGGGCGCGACTCGGTGGCTGGTGGTGAGCAGGACGATGCGGCCGGGTGCGGAGTCGTTCACGCCTTGAGCCTAGGCGGTGCGCGGCGGATCTTCGGCTGCGGGCCTGGCCGCCTGCGGCGGGGCGGGCTGCTTTGCCGCCTGCGGCGGCGGGCGCCCTGCGGGCGCGTCCTCAATCGCCGGACGGGCTTGATTGCGCTGGGCTCAGCCCCTTCAGCCCCGTACGGGCACGATTGCGGCTGGGCTCAGCCCACTTCAGCCCGTCCGGCGATTGAGGACACCGCCGCGCAGCGGTGGTGCGGACGACACGGCCCGCAGCCGCCCACTCACATGACCCGCCGACGGCGGGCAGCGCGGCTCAAGCCGGGCGCTCGCCCAACGGCGGAGTGGCCCGCAGCCAGGGTTCCCGCGCGGGACCGGTCGTGCCGCGCCGGGCGTCCCAGGTGCCGTAGCGGGGGTTGACGTCGACGCGCAGCTTCTCGGACGTGCGCGTCAGGATCGCGTTGGTGCGCTCGGCGCCGAACTTGGCGTCGAGCTTGGTGCGGACGAGCTCCACGGTCAGGGCGCGTTCGATCTGGTCGGGCGCGATGCCGAGCGCGAGGAACCGGGCCTGGACCGCCTCGGCGCCGCCGTTGGCCCGGTCGATTCGCAGGCGCTGCTCCTGGAGCTCGCGGCGGGCCGTCCCGATGCCGTTGTCCTCGCCGGCCTTCTCCACGATCCGGTACTGGATGAGGCGGACCAGGGTGTCCTGGCCGAGCCGGGCGCCGTTGGCCGCCGGCTGCTGCGCCTGCGGGGAGGAGCGCTGGGCCTCGCGGACGTCCGCGACCTGGCGCTGGACCTCGGAGACGGTGATCCGGTCGTGGCCCACGACGGCCGCGGCGCCGGGGTGGGCCGTCGCACCGCACGCGGTGAGGGCGGGCGCCGCGGCGAGCAGGGCGACGGCGGAGAGGGCGAGCGCGGTCCTTCGGCGGATCATGAAGCCTCCCGGCAAAGATCGTGCGACGGTCCCTCGATGTTAGGGAGTCGGTGTGATCCGGGCCACCGGTTCGACCAACGATTCGCGGGCCGTGAGGATGCGCGGGCCGGGAGAGGGGCCGGCAGGAGGACCGGGAGAAGAGGGGATGAACGGGGACTGAACCGGTTCCCGCCGTACCTCGTCTCCGGAAGGGGGACCGGGCACCGACGGGCTCCGCGTATCTTTTCCGACAGTCACTCCTCGGGCCCCGGGAGAACCCCGGACGAACCCCGGAAGCACTCCGGACGAACCCGCCCGAGCCCGAAGAACCCTGAACGAAGACGAACCCAGGAAGAAGAGGACCCCGCATGGACCCGGCCGCAGCCGCCACCGCCCCGGCACCGGGCCGGCACACGGCCGGTACGGCGACCGGCGGCCGCGCGCGCACCCTCGCCCTGCGCTCGCCGCGGCTCGACCCGTACTGGGTGTCCGCCGTCCTCTTCCTCCTCTTCACCGCCCTGTCGGTGTGCCGGCACCGCCGCATGCTGACGATGTCCTGGGACCTGGGCATCTTCGAGCAGGCCATACGCGGCTACGCCCACCTCCAGGCGCCCATAGCCGACCTGAAGGGGCCGGGCACCAACGTCCTGGGCGACCACTTCAGCCCGGTCACGGCGCTCCTCGCACCCCTCTACCGGCTCTTCCCCGGCCCGCTCACCCTGCTCGTCGCGCAGGCCGCCCTCTTCGCGCTGTCCGCCCTCCCGGTCACCCGGCTCGCCGCCGGACTGCTGGGCCGCAAACGCGGGCTGGCCATCGGCGTCGCCTACGGCCTCTCCTGGGGCGTCCAGCGCGCCGTCGACTTCGACTTCCACGAGATCGCCTTCGCGATGCCGCTGCTGGCCTTCTCGCTGGAAGCGGTGGTGCGCGGGCGCTGGCGGGCCGCGATGTGGTGGGCGCTGCCGCTCGTCCTCGTCAAGGAGGACCTCGGCGTCACGGTGGCCGCGATCGGCGCGGTCCTGCTGATCAGGCTGCGCGGCACCCGCCGGGACCCGCGCACGGCGGCGCTCGCCGTCGGCCTCGTCTCCTTCGGCCTCGCCGCCACCGTCCTGGCCCTCGGCGTGGTCATCCCCGGCTTCAACACCGGCGGCGCCTACGACTACTGGAACAAGATCGGCGGCGGTGACGGCCCCGCCCCGACGATCCCCCCGGACACCGCCGTCCGCACGCTGCTGTGGGTGCTGCTGCCGACCACCGGCCTCCTCGCGCTGCGCTCACCGCTGCTGATCGTCGCGCTGCCCACCCTGGGCTGGCGGTTCGCCTCCCACGACGATCACTACTGGGGCACCGACTGGCACTACAGCGCCGTGCTCATGCCCATCGTGTTCATCGCCCTCACCGACGCGCTCACCGGCGCCCGGCGCAGCCGCCGCCCCTGGCTGAGCTCGTACGCACACCACCTGCCCGGCGCCGTCCTGGCCGCGGCGCTCGCGCTGACCGCCTCGCTGCCGCTCTACGGGCTGACCCAGCCGGACACCTACCGCGTCTCCGAGGGCGTCCGCGCCGCCGAACGCCTCCTGGCGCGCATCCCCGACGGCGCCACGGTCGAATCCGACATCGGTCCCATAAGCCGCCTCGCCGGCCGCTGCCAGGTGCTGTGGATCGGCGACACCCGCGGCGTCACCCCCGACTACATAGCCCTGCACGCCACCGACGGGAAGACCGCCCAGGACCTGATCACCGACGCGGGGACCCTGCACCCCGGCGTCCGGTACGACCTCGTGGGCGCCGAGGGCGGCTACACCGTGCTCAAGCGCACCGCACCGTGAGGCGGGTCACCGGGTCGTGAAGCGGGCCGGCGCCTCGGTCGGGTTGCCGCCGGAGGGCAGCCTGCGGGTGGGGCACGAGGAGAGGACCTTCACCATCGCGTCCTTCTCCGCGCCGGTCACCCACAGGCCGTACTTCTTCTTCACCGCGACCTGCTGGGCGATGTAGTCGCAGCGGTACGCCTTGTTGTCCGGCAGCCAGGCCGCCGCGTCGCCGTCGCCCTTGCTGCGGTTGGCGGAGGCGTCGGCCGCTATGAGGTTGAGCGGGTCGTTGGCCAGCGCGACGCGCTTGGCATCGGGCCACTGGGCCGCGCCCTTCTGCCACGCGTCGGACAGCGCCACCACATGATCGATGTCGATCTTGCTGCTGCCCCGCTCGAACTTCACGGACTTGCCGGTGTACGGGTCCTTGGCGAGCGTGCCGGAGGTGACCTGGCAGCGGCCGTCGCCGAACTCCACCCCGGTCAGGTCGCGCTTGAGTATGTCGTCGCGGGTGCCGCAGCGGTTGCCGTCGGTGTCGGCCCACGCCTGGCCGAACTTGCTCCGGGTGTATCCCTCCTTGGACGCGTTCTTCTTGACGTCCAGTGAGGAGACGGCCTTCAGGGCGCTGCCGGCGGAGCCCTTGGCGCCGTCCCCTTTCTCCCCGTCCTTCTTCCCGTCACCACCGGAGGAGCATCCGGCGGCGGCGAGCAGCGCGGCGAGGGCGAGAGCGGCGGCGCGGCGGGTGGCGGGCGTACGAAGCGCGGGCGGCGTGAAGCGTGGCAAGGCAGGCGTCCCGTCTGTGAAGCGGCGGCGTGGGCCGGGCACCGGGGCCGCCCCCACCCGAACACGGGAAAGCTGTCCTGGTCACGACATCGACAAACGGCGCGAAAGGCGCACACCCGCTCACCGCACGGACGCCCGCGGCGGCGCGCCCCCCGACCGGGGACGCACACGACCGCGGGCGCCGGGAACCGCCCCTTCCGGGTGCCCTGGGCCGTGCCCGGCGGATCATGTGAGCGGGTGTCGCGGGCGGTGTCGTGCGCACCCCCGCTGCGCGGTGGTGCCCTCAATCTCCCCCAGCTACCGCTGGGAGGTGCCCCCAGACAGGCTGAAAGCGGCTGAGCTCAGCCGAAAATCAAGCCTGTCCGGCGATTGAGGACGCGCCCGCAGGGCGCCCGCCGCCGCAGGCGGCAAAGAAACGGCCCGCGGCCGGAGACCCACCGGACACCGCCTAGCCCAGGATCGTCGTCAGGAACTCACCGGTCCACGCCAGCAGTTCCCGGCCGACCAGCGGCTTGCCGCCGATGGGACGGGTCGCCGGGCGCGGCACCAGGATCTGCCGGGTGGCCGGCTTCATGACCGTCCGCGGATGCAGCCGCTTGAGCCGCAGCTCCTGCGACTCGCGCAGCTCCACCGGCCCGAAGCGCACGTTCGAACCCTGGAGGGTGATGTCCGCGACCCCGCACGCGCGGGCCAGCATCCGCAGCCCCGCGACCAGCAGCAGGTTCTCCACCGGCTCCGGCAGCTTGCCGTACCGGTCGGTGAGCTCCTCACGGACCGCGCGGATGTCCTCCTCGCTGTTGGCGGAGGCGATGGCGCGGTACGCCTGCAGACGCAGCCGCTCACCCGGCGCGTAGTCGTGCGGGACGTGCGCGTCCACCGGCAGCTCGATCTTCACCTCCAGCGGCGGCTCCTCCTCGACACCGCCCTCCACCGAGGCCCGGTAGTCGGCCACCGCCTCACCGACCATCCGGATGTAGAGGTCGAAGCCGACGCCCGCGATGTGACCGGACTGCTCGCCACCGAGCAGATTGCCCGCGCCACGGATCTCCAGGTCCTTCATCGCCACGTACATGCCCGCACCCATCTCGGTGTGCTGGGCGATCGTCGCGAGCCGCTCGTGCGCCGTCTCCGTCAGCGGCTTCTCCGGCGGGTAGAGGAAATAGGCGTACCCGCGCTCGCGGCTGCGCCCCACCCGGCCGCGCAGCTGGTGCAGCTGGGAGAGGCCGAAGTTGTCGCCGCGCTCGACGATCAGGGTGTTGGCGTTGGAGATGTCGATGCCGGACTCCACGATCGTCGTGGAGACCAGCACGTCGAACTTCTTCTCCCAGAAGTCGACCACGACCTGCTCCAGCGCCGACTCGCCCATCTGACCGTGCGCCGTGCGGATCCGCGCCTCGGGAATGATCTCCCGCAGCCGCGCCGCCGCCCGATCGATCGACTCCACCCGGTTGTGGATGTAGAAGACCTGGCCCTCGCGCAGCAGCTCACGGCGGACGGCCGCGCCGATCTGCTTCTGGTCGTACGGGCCGACGAAGGTCAGCACCGGGTGGCGCTCCTCCGGCGGGGTGGTGATCGTCGACATCTCGCGGATGCCGGTCACCGCCATCTCCAGCGTGCGGGGAATGGGCGTGGCGGACATCGTCAGGACGTCGACGTTGGCGCGCAGCTTCTTCAGCTGCTCCTTGTGCTCGACGCCGAAGCGCTGCTCCTCGTCCACGATGACCAGGCCCAGGTCCTTGAACTTCGTCTCGGACGAGAACAGCCGGTGCGTGCCGATGACGAGGTCGACCGAGCCGTCGCGCAGCCCCTCCAGCACGGCCTTGGCCTCGGTGTCCGTCTGGAAGCGGGACAGCGCCTTCGTCACGACGGGGAACTGGCTGTACCGCTCGGAGAACGTCCCGAAGTGCTGCTGGACCAGCAGCGTGGTGGGCACGAGCACCGCCACCTGCTTGCCGTCCTGCACCGCCTTGAACGCGGCGCGCACCGCGATCTCCGTCTTGCCGTAACCGACGTCGCCGCAGACCAGGCGGTCCATGGGGACAGACTTCTCCATGTCCTCCTTGACCTCGGCGATGGTGGTCAGCTGGTCGGGCGTCTCCGCGTACGGGAAGGCGTCCTCCAGCTCGCGCTGCCAGGGGGTGTCGGGGCCGAAGGTGTGGCCGGGGGCCGCCATCCGCGCGGAGTAGAGCTTGATCAGGTCGGCGGCGATCTCCTTGACGGCCTTCTTCGCGCGCGCCTTGGTCTTCGTCCAGTCCGCGCCGCCGAGCCGGTGCAGGGTGGGCGCCTCGCCACCGACGTACTTGGTGACCTGCTCCAGCTGGTCGGTGGGGATGTAGAGGCGGTCGCCGGGCTGGCCGCGCTTGGCGGGCGCGTACTCCACGAGGAGGTACTCGCGGGTGGCGCCCTGGACGGTGCGCTGCACCATCTCGATGTAGCGGCCGACGCCGTGCTGCTCGTGGACGATGTAGTCACCCGTCTGGAGGGTGAGCGGGTCGATGGTCTTGCGGCGGCGGACCGGCATCCGGCCCAGGTCCTTGCTGGCGGACTTCTGGCCGGTGAGGTCGGTCTCGGTCAGCACCGCGATCCTCAGACCGGGGTCGACGAAGCCGCTGTCGAGGCTCGCGCAGGAGACGTGCACGACCGACGGCGACAGCTCGGCGACGTCCGCGTCGAGGCGGGCGGCGATGCCCTCGCCGCCGAGGACCTCCACCGTACGGGCGGCGGGGCCGTGCCCCTCGGTGACGAACACGGTCCGCCAGCCGTCGGCCAGCCAGCCCTTGGTGTCGGCCAGCGCGCGGGCGGTGTCGCCGCGGTAGGTCTCGGGGGCGTGCATGCCGAGCTTGAGGGTGTCGCCCCCAAGGTCCTCATCCGCCGTGAAGGGGCTGACCGACCACCACATCATGCCCAGCTCGCGGGCGCGGTCGCGGACGTCGGCGATGCCCCACAGGGAGGCCGCGTCCACGTCGATGGGGGCCTCGCCGCCGCCGGCGGTGGCCGCCCAGGACGCCTGGAGGAACTCCTGCGAGGTCGCCACCAGGTCCGCGGCCCGGGTCCGTACCCGCTCGGGGTCGCAGACCAGCGCCATGGAACCGGCCGGCAGCACGTCCAGCAGCAGCTCCATGTCGTCCACCAGGACGGGCGCGAGGGACTCCATGCCCTCCACCGCGATGCCCTCGGCGATCTTCCCGAGGAGCTCGCCCAGCTCCGGGTGCTCCTCGGCGAGGGCCGCGGCGCGCCCGCGGACGCTGTCGGTCAGCAGCAGTTCACGGCAGGGCGGCGCCCACAGGCCGTGCTCGGCGGCCTCCAGGGACCGCTGGTCGGCGACCTTGAAGTAACGGATCTCCTCGACGTCGTCGCCCCAGAACTCGACGCGCAGCGGGTGCTCCTCCGTCGGCGGGAACACATCGAGGATGCCGCCGCGGACGGCGAACTCGCCGCGCTTCTCGACCAGTTCGACCCGGGCGTACGCGGCGGCGGCCAGCGCCTCGGTGACCTCGCCGAGGTCGGCGCTCTGCCCGGTGCGCAAGGAGACCGGCTCCAGCTCGCCGAGCCCCTTGACCTGCGGCTGGAGCACGGACCGTACGGGCGCGACGACCACGCTGACGGGCCCGGCGGCCGGATCGTCGGCGCGCGGGTGCGCGAGGCGGCGCAGCACGGCCAGGCGGCGGCCGACGGTGTCGGAGCGCGGGGAGAGGCGTTCGTGCGGCAGCGTCTCCCACGCCGGGTACTCCACGATGCCGTCGGGCGGCAGCAGCGAGCGCAGGGCCGCCGCGAGGTCCTCGGCCTCCCGGCCGGTGGCGGTCACCGCGAGCACGGGGCGCTTGGCCTCCCGGGCGAGGGCGGCGACGGCGAAGGGCCGCGCGGCGGGCGGGCCGACCAGGTCGACGTGCGGCCGGTTGCCGTCGGCCGCGGCCTTCACCGCTTCGGCGAGCGCCGGATCATTGACGACGGCGTCGAGCAGACCGTGCAGGCTCATGGAGGCTTTCCCGTCCCGGGGGTGGACAACGCGAACGACCCGACACGTGCGATACGGGTCGGGGTGACCCCAGCGTACGACGGTGCGCCGACAACCGCGGCCGGGCCGAACGGGCCGGGCCCGCCCGTCAGAGCGGCCAGGGGGTGACGTGGACGATGTAGAGGCGCTGCTGCCGCACGGCAGTGAGGTACTGGAACATTCCGTTCGGGAGGATCTCCTCCCGCAGGCCGGGCGAATGGCCCTGGTAGGCGGTGCCGTCGAGGTAGAGGGCGGCCGCCGCCCGGACCAGTTCGTCGGCGCGCTCTTCCACCAGGGCGACGAAGGCGAGGTTCGGGGTCTCCCCGATCACGTGCCGGGCGTCCGGGTCGTACTCCCAGCCCCAGTCACTCACCGGCGGCCCTCGCACGGGCGGCGTCCATGATCTCCCGGATCTCGTCCATGGCGGCCCGCCACGCCGGGTCCTCCTTGTCGAGCGTCTGGGCGGCGTGCTCGGCGCCGCGCAGGCGCCGGGCGGTGTCCGGGAAACGCTCGACCTCGATCACGGTGGCCCACTTGAGCTGGAACATGGCGATGGGCCCGAAGCTGTTGGCCTGGGTGGCCATCGTGAAAACCGTGTCGCGCTCGGTCGTCATCTCCGCCAGCCGGGACGGCGCGACCTGTGCGAGCGCCGCCCGGAGCGCGGGGAACGTCTTCTCGGGTCTGGGGATCAGCGCCCCACCGTCGTGCACCGGCTGCGTGGTCATACGTCCTCCCAAGGTCGCCCGATCACCGTACGGCAATCCGGCGGGCCGGACGGGCCGGACGGTGACACCCGGGGGCACCCGGAAAACGCCCGGCCCGGACGCGCACCCCCGTGGCGCGTCCGGGTCGGCCCGGCCGAGCGGCCGCCACAAGAATGCCGGTGGCGACGTGCCCGAGGCGTCGCTCCGAGGGCGGATCGCCGGCCCCGCGCCTCCGCCGGACGGCGACCTGGTGTCCTCCCTGAGAGCGAGAAGCCCGGCTCGAACGCGCACCCCCGTGGCGCGTCCGGGCCGGACTTCGTCGGAGGGGCAGCAGGCTGCTAGTCCGTCGCGATCGCGTTCAGGACGTTCATCCGGCCCGCCCGGAACGCCGGGACCAGGGCCGCGAGCAGGCCGACCACCGCGGAGCCGAGGAACACCCAGGTGATCGTCGGCCAGGGGATCTCCAGGACACCGAGGCCCTGGAGGGCCAGGAGCTTGTGGGCCGTGACGCCCCAGGCCATGCCCAGGCCCAGGCCCAGCAGCGCGCCGAAGAGGGCGATGACCACCGACTCCAGGCGGATCATGCGGCGCATCTGGCGGCGGGAGAGGCCGATGGCGCGCAGCAGGCCGATCTCGCGGGTGCGCTCGACGACCGACAGGGCGAGGGTGTTCACGACGCCGAGCACCGCGACGATGATCGCCAGGGCCAGCAGCCCGTAGATCATGTTGAGGAGCTGGCCGACCTGGTCCTTGATCAGCGCCTTGTAGTCGGCCTGGTCACGGACCTTGATCTGCGGGTAGTCCTCGACCGCCGCCTTGAGGGAGGCGGCCGCCTCCTTCGCCTGGCCGTCGGCGGCCTTGGCGAACAGCATCACCGGCGGCGGCATCTTGTCGGCGGGCAGGTACTGCCGGGCGGTGGCGATGTCCGTGTACATCGCGCCCTTGTCGAAGGCGGTGTCGTCCGAGGTGATCGCGGTGACCTTCAGCGCGGCGCGCCGGCCGTCGACCATGGTGACGGGCAGCTTGTCGCCGAGCTTGATCCGGTGGTCCTTCGCGTAGCCCTCGGGCACCGACATGGCGTCCTTGGCGTAGGCGTCCTTCAGCTTGCCCCGGACCGTCTCGATGCGCAGGTCGTCGGCGTACGTGGGGCTGGCGGCGGTCAGCCGCTGGGTGTCCGTCTTCCCGTCGGGCAGGGTGAGCCTGGCGCTGACGGACGCGGTCTCGGTGACGTGCTCGACGTGCCCGGCGGACTTGACGGCCTTGACCATGGCCGGGGTCAGCGGCCCGGTGTCGCCGCCGATGATGAAGTCCGCGCCCACCGACTTGTCGAGCTGGCCGGTCGCCGAGGCGACCATGGAGGAGCCCACCACCGACAGGGCGGCGACCAGCGCGAGGCCGATCATCAGCGCGGAGGCCGTGGCGCCCGTACGGCGCGGGTTGCGCAGCGCGTTGCGCTCGGCGAGGCGGCCGACGGGTCCGAAGATCCGCAGGACGACCGCGCCGAGGGCGCGGACGACGAAGCCGGCCAGCAGCGGTCCGACGACCACGAAGCCGAGCAGGGTCAGCAGCACGCCCAGGCCCAGGAGCGAGGAGCCCGCGCCCGCCTCGTCGGCGTTCCCGCCGGCCAGCAGCGCGGCCGCGCCGGCGGCGGTCATCAGCAGGCCGAGGGCGGCCCGGACCTTGCCGGCCTTGGCGTCGGCGGGGTTGCCGGAGTCGCGCAGGGCGGCCATCGGGGAGATCTTCGAGGCCCGGCGGGCGGGCAGGTAGGCGGCGAGCACGGTGACGACGACGCCGATGAGCAGGCCCACGACCGGGGTGGTGGGCTTGATGGTCAGCTCGGAGGTGTCGAGCTTCATGCCCATCGAGCCCATGAGCTCCATCAGGCCGACGGCGAGCGCGATGCCGCCGCCGATGCCGAGCACCGAACCGACGACGCCGAGCAGCAGCGCCTCCACCAGCACCGAGCGGTTGATCTGCTTCCGGCTGGAGCCGATGGCCCGCATCAGGCCGATCTCGCGGGTGCGCTGGGCGACCAGCATGGAGAAGGTGTTGACGATGAGGAAGATGCCGACGAGGAGGGCGATGCCGGCGAAGCCGAGCAGCGCGTACTTCATGACGTCGAGGACGGAGCCGATCTCGTCCTTGTTCTCTTCGTTGGTCTCGGCGGCGGTGTGCACGGTGTAGCCGGTGCCCACGGCAGCGGTGACGCTGGTCTTGAGCTGCTCGTCGCTGACGCCGGAGGCGGCGGTCAGGCCGTAGGAGCTGTACGCGCCGGTGGTGCCGAGCAGCCTGGCCTGCGCGGTGGGGGTGTCGAAGTAGAGGATGGCCGCGCCGGGGTTGGTCGTCTTGTACGTGGCGAGGCCGACGACCGTCACGGTGAAGTCGCCCGGAGCGGCGGACACGCGCAGCGCGTCACCCGTCTTGACGTGGCGCTTGTCGGCGGTGTCGGAGTCGAGGACGACCTCCTTCGCGCCGTGCGGCTCGTGGCCGGTGGTGATCTCGACGGACTTCTTCTGGCTCTCGTCCCAGTTGGTGCCGATCGTGGGGGCACCGGAGTCGGGGCCGATGCTCTTCTTCTTGGCGTCGGCCGCCGAGATCTGCCGGCTGGTGGCGTGCGGTTCGACCTTGCCGACGCCCTGGACCTTGGCGAGGCGGTCGCGGAGCGAGGCCGGGAGGGTCTGGGGCTTGCCGGTCTCCTGGGCGTCGTCGTTCTTCGGGGGGCTGACGCTGACGTCGGCGGCGGTGGAGGCGAAGAGCTTGTCGAACGTGGCGGTCATGGTGTCGGTGAACACCAGCGTGCCGCAGACGAACGCCACCGACAGCAGCACCGCGACGGCGGAGAGCGCCATCCGGCCCTTGTGGGCCAGGAAGTTGCGGAAGGAGGTCTTGAGGACGGTCACGACACCCGCCCGCGGGCGTCGAAGTCTCCGGGGGTCCGGGGGTCGCCCCCCGGCATGAATCGCAGCATGCGTTCAAGGACCGCGTCCGCGGTCGGGGCGTACATCTCGTCGACGATCCGGCCGTCGGCCAGATACAGCACACGGTCCGCGTAGGAGGCGGCGACCGGGTCGTGGGTGACCATGACGATGGTCTGGCCCAGCTCGTCGACCGACTGCCGCAGGAAGCCCAGCACCTCGGCGCCGGCCCGCGAGTCGAGGTTTCCGGTCGGCTCGTCCCCGAAGATGATCTCGGGGCGGGCGGCGAGGGCGCGCGCCACGGCGACGCGCTGCTGCTGGCCGCCGGAGAGCTGGTTGGGCCGGTGCTTCAGCCGGCCCGCCAGGCCCACGGTCTCCACGACGCGATCCAGCCAGGCCCGGTCGGGCTTGCGGCCGGCGATGTCCATGGGGAGCGTGATGTTCTCCAGGGCGTTGAGCGTCGGCAGCAGGTTGAACGCCTGGAAGATGAACCCGATCCGGTCCCGGCGCAGCCGCGTGAGCCTCTTGTCCTTGAGCCCGGTGATCTCGGTGTCGTCGATGAATATCTGCCCGGAGGTGACGGTGTCGAGGCCGGCCAGGCAGTGCATCAGCGTCGACTTGCCGGAGCCGGACGGGCCCATGATCGCGGTGAACTGCCCGCGGGCGATGTCCACGTCCACGCTGTCGAGGGCGACGACGCGGGTCTCCCCCGCTCCGTACGCCTTGACGACCTGACGGGCCCTCGCCGCGACGGCCGCATGCCCTCCACTGCCCCCGGTCCTGGGAATCGATACGGCGGTAGTCACGGTGAGTCTCCTATGTCTTCAATGTCCACTGCGCCCGCGCTACCGGGTCACCTGCTCAGCCTGCGGGATCCGGGCGCCGGCCACGATGGTGCTCGTCCGTCTATCGGAGGTGGTGCTAGCCCTACCAGCACCCCTCCGGACGCCCACAGAAAAGGCTAGGCAGCGTCTTCCCGGCGCTCCTCCTGCTGCGGTACGAACCGCGCGGGGGAGAAAGTGAGGAACGACCCCTAGGGGAAAAAGCGTTGCCCGCGTCCGTGTCTCAGGGTCGGCCGGGCCCCTGGCGCCCGGGCGCCGGGGCGTGGAGGGGAGTGACCGAAAATGCGTGCACAGGGAACGCGCCTCGGAGCGGACAGGCGCCGGAAACAGCCGGGAAACGGGCGAAGAATCCATTCCGTCCGGGGAACGAAGAGCGAAGAATACGTGAAGCAGTCCCCGCGACAAGACAATTGGGGCCGTCGGGAATTAGTGTTCGGTTCCATGGCCGAGGGGGCATCGTGCGACCCCCTTCGCACCGGCCGACGGCCTCGAAGGAAGCAGCATCCGTGAAGATTCTCCCGACTCGCGCTGCCAGCGTCTCCCGGCAGGGACTGTGCACGGCCCTGCTCATCGCCAGCCTGACCGCCGCGGTCGGCGTCGCCCCTCCGCACAACACCGCCGACGCCGACGACACCGCCCCGGGCCCCGACAACCCGCAGGGGCTGCCGCACGGCACGCCCAACCTCACCCTGCCCGACCTCAAGCCCCGTTCGCCGGGCGGGCGGCCCAAGCCCAGCGGCCAGGACGGCGCCACGGGCATCCCGGCCACGGCCCTGGAGGCGTACCGCAAGGCCGCGCAGGCCATGCAGGCGGAGCGGCCCAACTGTCACATCCCCTGGGAGCTCATCGCGGGCATCGGCCAGGTGGAGTCGGTGCACGGCACCATGGAGGGCAGAAAGCTGCTCTCCAGCGGGCTCAGCGACCGGAAGATCCTAGGGCCCCGCCTGACGGGCGGACAGTTCGCGACGGTGAAGGACACCGACCGCGGCCGCTGGGACGACGACGCCCAGTACGACAGAGCCGTCGGCCCCACCCAGTTCATACCGTCCACGTGGGAGCTGTTCGCCTCCGACGGCAACGGCGACGGCGAGAAGAACCCCAACAACATCTTCGACTCGTCGCTCGGCACCGCCAAGTACTTGTGCGCGAGCGGCCGGGACCTGAACGACCCCAAGGACCTCCGCAAGGCGATCCTCGCCTACAACCCGTCTTCCGAGTACGTCACTTCCGTCACCGCCTGGATGCGCAAGTACCAGAGCGGCAACGTGGCTCCGCTGCCGGTCACCCCCGGCAACCCCTCGGACAGCACGCCGGGCACGAGCCCCGCGCCGAGCACCCCGGGCACCACCCCCACGCCGAGCACGCCGGTCCGGCCGAGCAGCCCGAGCACGCCGAGCACGCCCGCCAAGCCCGGCACACAGAAGCCCACCAAGCCCAGTGAGCCGAGCAAGCCCAGCGAGCCCAGCAAGCCGGGCAAGCCGGGCAAGCCCGGCGACGGCGGCGACAAGCCCACCCCGCCCGCCCCCGTCACCCGCCTCGAACGCCTCGGCGCCGGCACGTGGGAGACCACGGCGGGCGGGACCTTCGAAGGGGCGCTCGTACGGACTCTGGACAAGGCCGGCAAGCCGACCGCCGGCACCCGCGTCCGCTTCGAGATCATCGGCGACACCCAGGCGCGCTTCCACGACGGAAGCACCAGGATCACCGTCAGCACCGGCGCCGACGGCATCGCCCCCGCCCAGAAGATCCTCGCGGGCGACAAGACCGGCCAGTTCACGCTCCACGCCACCGTCGAGGGCCGCGACAGCATCAAGGCCGTCGACTTCTACGCCACCGTCAAGGCCGCCAAGGCCGTCCACGCCGACACCCTGCTCCGCGTCGGCGACGAGCCCCTCAAGGCCACCCCGAACGGCTCCTTCACCGGCCGCATCAAGATCAAGGCGCTGGAGAAGGACAAGGCGGTCAAGGGCCTCGGCGTCAGCGCCACCGTGGCCGCGGCCGACGGGAAGACCGACACCAAGAACGGCCCGTACTTCAAGGACGACGGCAAGCCCGTACGCACCCTCGACCTCGACCCGACCGGCGAGGACGGCGTGCTCACCCTGCCCGAGCTCTTCACCGACGGGAACACCGGCGCCTACACCCTGTGCCTGGCCACCGCCGACGGCACGACGCTCGTCCTGCACCTCACCGTCGTGGCCCCCGAGCCGCAGAAGCCGCCCACCACCCCGGCCACCCCGGCCGGCTGATCACCACCCGCCGTCCCGCCCCACCCGGGGCGGGACGGCACCTCACACGTCTCCCGCGCCCGCGTCCTCCGCGACCGGCTTGCCCGTCAGCGCCGCCAGGCTGTGCCGCACGTGCGCCATGTGCGCCCGCAGCTCCTCGCGCCGTTCCTCGTGCTCGCGCAGCATCCGCTCCGTGTCGCGGTGCACCCGCTCCTCGCGCACCCGCGCGTGCGAGATCAGCGTCGCGCCCTGCGCCTCGGCGTCCTCCTGACCGTGCCGCGCCGCCTCCTCGGCCTCCGCGTACCGGCGCTGCGCCTCGGCCAGGGCGTGCCGCCCGTACTCCTCCATCGCCGCGATCCGCGCCTCCACCGCCGCCTCCCGCTCGGCGAGCTCGCGCCCGGCCACGTCCCATCGCTCGGCGTGGTCCTGCTCCTGCTCCGCCAGCGCCGCCGCGGTCCGCTGCCGCATCTCCTTCAGCGCCGCCAGTGCCGCGCCCCGCTGCTCCTTCACCTCGCGCCGCGCGACCGCCCGCACGTCGTCGGCCACGGCCTGCGCCGCGTCCAGCGCCTGCCGCGCCCACTCGTCGGCCTCGGCGCGCAGCGTCGTCGCGTACGTCTGCGCCGCCTCGCGCACCGCGTGCCCGTGGCCGTTCACCGCGTCCATCAGCTCCGCGGCCGCCGCCTCCGCGCGCTCGCGCAGCCCCGCCGCCTCGGCCTGCGCCGTGAACAGCAGGCCCTGCGCCCGGTGCCCGAGCGACTCGTACGTCTGCGGCGGGAGCTGCTCGACCACCCGGCCCAGCCGCGCGACCTCCTCCTCCATCTCCCGCGTCAGCACCGTCAGCCGCGCCGCCCGCTCCCACGCGGCATCGCGCTGACGCGCGAAATCGACGAGAGCGCGCTCCACCTGATCAGGTCGGTAACCACGGCCCCGTACCACAGCGAAACCGTCGGGAGATACCGATGCACTCATCCTGAAGCCCCTTATATCCCGGATAACCGGTATGTGACGCGGTCCGGCGCACATCATTCCTGGACAACGGAAATGTCCGAAACGCGACACTCCGCCCGCTTCTTCTGTCAAGAATGCGCCAGCCGACACCACAGGGCGCCCGACCCCCCACCAAGGGTCGAGCGCCCTGCGTCCTCAACACATCGGCCGGCCCCCTAGAACAGACCGTCCCACATCTGCTCCACCAGCACGGCCCACCAATTCTCCGGCGACGACAACGCCGCCGCGTCCAGCGCCAACAGCTGCTCCTGGAAGTCCACGGTCCAGCGCCCGGCCTGCTCCGGGGTCAGCCCGTAGCGCCAGCGCCACATCTTCCCGAGCAGAGCCAAAGAGCGTACGAACTGAGGAAGGCTCGTGTTGACGAACTGCGGCGGCACCGGCCCACCGTCCGGCCCCGCCTCCAGCGGCACCGCCACGATGTGCGCCGTCCCGTACTGCACACACAGCTGACGGCCGAAATCACTGCCCATCACCAGATACGAACCCGCGTCCGGCGCCGGCCGCACACCCCGCTCCGCCGCCAGCTCCGCCAGCGTCGGCACCGGCCGGCCCGGCTGCGCCTGACCCCAGAAGAACGGCCCGAAGTCCACCGGCAGCCCCGCCCACACGAGCGTCTGCGCCACGACCTCCGGCACGCCCTGCCGCGACACCGCACGCTGGTCGAACCGGAACACACCCTGCGGACCGAACGACTCCGCCAGCTCGTGCGCGACAGCCTCCGGACCCACCGGCGGCGCCTGCCGCACCTGGCCCGGATGCGGCAACGGCACCCGGTTCGGCGCCGGCCGCGCCGGCCCGTCGGCGACCTGGTGCAGCTCACCCTGATGCGCCACCAGATGACGCACACCCTGCTGCCGCGTCAGATGATCCCGCCCGTACCCGGCCGTATGACTGACCCTCACCTGCGGCCACGTCTCGCGCACCATGCGCGCGCAGTAACCGCCCGGCAGGTCACACGACTCCAGCTCCGTGTGCAGCTCCAGCACCTGCTGCGGCGGCACGTTCATCGCCCGCAGCTCGTGCAGGATCTGCCACTCCGGGTGCGGCGTGCCCGGCGCGCTGCGCCGGATCAGCTGCTGCTCCGAACCGTCGGGCGCGCGGTAGCGCAGTACGGCCATGTAGCCGGGGCCGACGGTCGGCAGGCCGGTGGGGGCCTGGGGATAGCCGTACGCGGGTGCGGCGGGTGCGGCGGGGGCGCCCGGGGTCCCGGGGCCCGCGAGCATGGTGGCCGCGTGGTGCACGTTGCCGCCGGGCCCGGCGGGGGCGCCGGGAGCACCGGGCGCTGC
>NZ_JAGGOL010000120.1 GCF_018614525.1 Streptomyces sp. ISL-11 | reverse complement strand
GGCCCGTACGGCGTCCAGCGCGCCCTGACCGCCACCGCCCGCGGCGTCGAGGAGGCACTCGGCGAGCGCCGGCAGTCCCTGGAAGCACGGCCCGCACTGCCCCGCCGACTCCGCCGCCAGCCACCGCGTCACCCGGGCGGTTTCCCCGACCGGGCAGGTGGAGTGCGGCAGCGGCAGCACCGCGCCCGCCCCGAAGGTGGCGCCGGCCGCCGCCATGGCCTCCCGCGAGACCGTCGCCGTACGGGCGTCCGGCGCCGAGAGCCAGGTGCCGTGGTAGCCGCCGACCAGCACGCCCTGGCCCGTACCGATGCCGCACAGCTCCAGGGCGTACGGCAGTGGCAGCCCGGTCGGCGTCTCGACCACGTGCGCGCCGGCCACGGTCAGCAGGACGGTGCCCGGTTCGTCCGGCAGGCCCAGCTCGCCGAAGCCCCGGGCGCCGAGCCGTGCGGCGACGGCCAGTTGCGCGTACGTCTCGGTGTTCGACAGCAGCGTCGGCACCCCGTCCAGGCCACTCTCGCTGGAACGGACCTTGCGCCCGGACGGCAGCGCGGGGCCGCCGCCGATACCGCGCACGAGCGCCGTCCCCTCACCCGTGACGAACCGTTCGGGCAGCCGCACCACCCGCACCTCGGGCCCCGCCGTGCCGCGCTCGGCGACCGCGCGGCGCACCGACCGCTCCACGTCCGGCCGCGTCACCCCGACGGCCACCCGGTCCGCGCCGATCGCCCCGGCCGCCAGCAGCGCGCCGTCGAGGACCAGGTGCGGTACGTGCAGCAGCAGCGCCGTGTCCTTGAGGCAACCCGGCTCGCCCTCACTGCCGTTGACCACGACGGCACCGCTGCCGCCCGTACGGCGCAGCGACGTGGTGACCGCGCGCAGCTTGCGGGCGAAGGGGAACCCCGCGCCGCCCCGCCCGCGCAGCCCGATGCCCTCCGCCAGCCCGGTCAGCTCGCCCGCGGACGGCGTCGGCGGTGTGCCGTGCAGCGCCAGATGGGCCGCGCGGTCCACCCACGGGCGCTCGTCGAGCCCGGCCAGCAGCCGGGGCGGGCCGACGGTGGACAGGGTCGGTACGGCCGCCGTCACGCGGTTCCCCCTTTCGCGCCCTGTGTGCCCCGGCCGCCGGATCGCGCCCGCAGCACCAGCGCCGCGCCGACGCCGGCCAGGCACAGCGCGTACGACGCCGTCGCCCAGCCGCTGGCCGGTCGCCCGGCGTGCAGGCCGTGCACCAGCGCCGCGCCCCAAGCGGGGTACGCGCCCATGTGCAGGGCCCGCCAGGCGCGCGACCGGCCGACGCCGGCGAAGGCGCTGCGCACCGCGCCGGTCACGGCGACCGTGAGGAAGAGATAGCCGGAGAGGGTGCCGAGCCCGATGAGCAGCGGCTGGGCCCCGTCGGTGAACGGTACGGCCGCGGCGGCCGTACCCGTGTGTCCCTCGGCCACCTTGACCCAGATGTGCAGGGCGAGGAAGCCGAGCCCGGCCACGGCCAGGCCGCGGTGGACGCCCTGGGCGAGCAGCCGGTGGGCCGAGCCGAGCAGCAGCCGGTCGGTGGCGGCCAGTCCCCACAGCACGGTGGAGGTGAGTGAGACGAGCGCGAGCACCCCGGCACCGAAGTCGAGGAAGCGCTGGGCGTCCTCGGCCACGCCGGCGCGGGCCGCGACGGCGAGGGCGAGCAGGATCGCCGCCGGCAACGCGGGCCGTGCCGACGGGCGGGTCGCGGGGCGCGAGCGGAAGCGGGGGCGGGCGAGGTGGGGCGCCGGGAACGGCGAGAGCGGGGAGGAGGGAGGTGTGGTGGGCGGGGACTGTGAGGACTGCGAGGCCGGAGGGTGGAGCGGGGGGAACGAGGAGAGCGGGGGCAGTGGGTGCTGCGAGGACGCTGGGGACATGGGTGACGCAGGCATAGGTGGCCTCCCGACGGGCGGCCCACGGCGGCTCGGCCGGGCGCCCGTTGTTCCTGAGAAATCCGGAAATCCCGCGCATCGGCATAATTCGCCGGGCGGTCGAATGAACAGCAGGATCCTAGAATTTCGCAAGTCCTTCATAAGCTTTATCGCGCTGTGACAAATTCACGTGCGGCGGTCCCCACGATGGTGGGCGGCTGCTGATGATGCCCACTCAGGCGAGAGGGTCCGAACGCCAGTCCCGATCCCCTTGTCCGGTGCAGATGTCCGGAGGTAGACGATGTGCGAAATGCTGAACCGCATCTGGTCACGGCCACGCGGCGAATGGACCCGGGTCCTGAGAAAGGAACTTCCCGCCGTCGCGGCCAAGCTGGTCGATGAACTGCTGCGTAATACACCCGCATTCGCGGCGATCACGGAGCGGGTCGGGCGGGACGCGATGCGAACAGCGGTTGAGCAGGCCCTGTTGCTGTCCCTGGGGATTCGGGGCGACGCCGGTGGCGGCCACGCGCCCGTGGCCCTCGGACCGGTCGACCCGGTCCATTCGGTCGGTTCGGCCGCGGCATCCAGGGCGGTGTCCGGCCGGGTGGTCACCGCCATGCCGGGTGCGCGGGCGCGCCAGGCGCTGTTCGCCGCGATCGCCGAGGACCGCTGCCTCCCCGACGACGTGCTGGCCGGCCTCGCCCGCCGGGCCGGCTGGCCGCTGCCCGCCCGGGTCCGCGCCGTCGCCCTCACCGCCGCCTCCGCCAACGACGCCCCGCACCTCGCCCTCCAGCTCCAAGCCTCGCTGGGGCAAGGGCTGTTGGGTACGGTCGACAACGATGTCTGCCTGCTGATACCGGACGGCGGGCCCGAGACGCGCGCCGCGCTGGTGGCCGTGCTGTGCGGCCGCGTCGCCGCCGTCGGGCACGCCGTGCCGGTCGCCGACGCCGCCTCCTCACTGCGCTGGGCGCGGCGACTGCTGGCCCTGGCCCCGCCCGGCGGCAGCCCCAAGGAACGGCTCGTCTTCGTCGACGACCACCTCTCGGACCTGCTGCTCCTGCAGGACGAATCGCTCGCCCGCGCCCTGTCCGCGCGCTGGCTGCGCCCGCTGGAGGGGCTGACCCCGCGGCAGAGCGAGCGCCTCGAAGTGACCCTGCTGGCCTGGCTGGAGAGCGGCGGCGCGCCGGAGGCGGCCCGTACGCTCCAGGTGCATCCGCAGACGGTCCGCTACCGCCTGCGGCAGATCGAGAAGCTGTTCGGCCCCGCGCTGCGGGAGCCGCGCCTGCGCTTCGAGCTGGAACTGGCCCTGCGCAGCCGTCGCCTGCTGGCCCAGGCCCGCCGGCTGCGCTCGCAGCCGGGCGGTCGCGCGCGGGCCGTCGGCGCGGTCGTGCACCCGCTGGGTCTCGCCCGGGAGGCGCGGGTCAACGGCCTGTGAGCCGGCCGGCACACGAGCGGCGGCCCCGGACGGGAGGTCCGGGGCCGCCGCGTGCCCGGCGCCGGGTGGCAGGGTGTGGGTGGGGAGCACCCGGCGCCGGGGGCCGGGGGGTCAGCAGCGGCGCCCGCCGTTGACGCAGGCCACGGCCTTCGCCATCAGCGCGTCCGGCATGACGTTGATGAAGTCGCCGTGGTCGGTGACCGGCTTGTGCAGCTGCTCGGGGAAGCTGTCCACGGCGAAGGCGGTACCGGCCGGCACGTCGTAGGTGATGCGCTGGACGAGCTGCGGCACGGCCCGGAAGCCGCGCGGGCACGACCCGTCCTTGCGGGCGAAGGCCATGTGCGTACGGTGGTTGGCGCTGTCGGTCGACCGGCCGTCCCAGCAGCTCTGGAAGGCGAGCGTACGGACCACGTCGGCGCCGTCGGGGCAGACCGGGTACTTGTCCGTCAGCTGCCGGTCCTCGAACCCGACGCAGCTCCACGAGGCGTTGGCGTTGCCCGGACCGCTGGTGAACGCCTTCGCGTCACCGGTGATCACCCGCAGGAAGCGCGGCATCGCGGACACCTTCGACACCGGGCTGCCGCGGAACTGGATCGTCGCCGAGGCGGGCCGCAGGATCTTGCCCATGTTCCCGTCGTGCCCGCCGCCGGGGGCGTTGGCGTCCGGTGCGGCCTTGCCGTCCAGCAGCCGCAGGACCGGCCAGTAGTGGGTCGACAGGTCACCGTTGGTGCAGGTGGTGCCCGCGGCGGCGAGGCTGCGGTCGCTGGAGAAGGCGTTCGTCGAGAGGTTGCCGACGTAGTCGTGCGTGTGGTGGGCGCCGTTGCTCACGCCGGGCGTGACGATGACGTTGTCGGAGTTGAAGTGGCCGTTCTCGTTGCGCCCGCAGGACGAGGTGAAGGTACCGGCCGAACCGCCGGCGCGGTTGGCGGGCCGGGCCTTGGCGGGCGCCGTGCGGATGTCGGCGAAGTCGGCGGGGGCGGGCCCGCCGGGCATGGCGCGCGACAGCACGTTGGTGCGGCCGTCCGATTCCTTCGATTCCGTACCGACCTGCCGGGCCGTGCAGCCGCTCAGCCCGGTGAGAGCGGCCGGTCGCGCGGCCTGCTCGCCGATGGCGTCGGCCATCCGCCCGATCGTGCCCGAGCGCTGCCGCTTGAGCTCGTCGAGCACGGCCGAGCGGTCGCCGCCGGGCGCCGCCGCCTGCCCGTACGCCCGGGCCACCTGCGCGTCGAGCTCGGCCAGGCCCTCGGAGACCTTCACCCGTGCCGGGTCCGGCACCTCGCTCAGCCGGTCGCCGACGTCGGGACAGGCGATGGTCGTCGCCGTGGCGGCGGCCGCCGGCCGCGCCGCGGAACGCTCCCCGCCGGCCGAGGCGTGGGAGGCGATGACGGCCGTTCCGCCGCCGCCCAGCAGCAGCGCCCCGGCCGCCACCAGCGCCCGGATCCTGATCTGCGAGCGGCGTTTGTGGTGGCCCTGTTGTGTCGTGGGGGTCATGGGATCACTTCATTTCGTCGTATCCGTGTCGCATGGGGGACTCCGGCGGGGCCGGGGCCTGCGCCGGGGGCTGCGGCGACGTGCGGGGGACGCCGGACAGCCCGGTGTTCTCCAGGACGGTGATGTGGTCGAGGACGACCGCGTTGGCGCGCGTCGCCAGCTCACGGACCACGGAATTGCCGGTCCGGTCCCGTACGAGCGCGACCAGGCCGAAGACCTTGCCGTGGGCGGTCCGGACGAGCTCCGCGAACGTGCGGTCGAACTCCGTCCCGCGGGCGGCGTCCATCCGGTCGAGCCACCCCTGCTGCTGCGCGTTCGGCCGGTCGGGCATCGTGATGCCCAGGTCCCTGCCCGCGTCGAGGGAGCGGCGGTCCAGCTCGCTGTGCCCGCCCACGAGGTGCTCGCCCGCGATCCGTACGCTCTCGACCGTGCCCCGCTCCTGGGCCAGGCGGCCCGCCGGTTTCTCCCACAGCCCGGCGAGCCGGACCTTGCGCACGAAGTCCCGGTCCAGCGGCGTCAGCGGACCGGACGCGGTGTTCCGCACGCCCTCGCCGTCGTCGCTGAACGCCGGGGTGCCGGCCGCCGCCGGCCGGGTGCCGCCGAACAGGGAGACGGGCAGCAGCAGCGCCACCAGCGTCGCGGCCAGCGCACCGACCACGAGGCAGGTGCCGAGCACCCGGCCGCCCGCCGACCGGCCGCCCCGGGTCCACCGGGCCCACGACCGTACGCTGTGCGCTCTCGTACCGCGCGCTCTCAGGACCTGCGACGGGCGCACCGGACGCATGGCGCCGCCTCCCTCGTTCCTCGACGTCTCCTCCGATGGCCAGGGACGCTAGCCCCGTCGGCGGCGCGGCGGACGAGCCTTCGCGGGCTCTGACAAAGCCGCCGTCACCGGACCCGGAGGCTGTTACCGTGCCGCGGCGCGCGCCCGCGAATCGCGCGTACGTACGATCGTTGCGCGAACTGTTCGTAACGCTCCATGTACGTACGGGAAAGGGATCATGACTGCGCATCAGACGACCGCTGTCGTACCGGAAATCCGCCGCGCCAGGGAGGAGGAGCGCGACGCGATCAGCCTGCTGATCGGCGAGGCGTTCATGGAGGACCCGGTCAGCGGGTGGGTCTTCCCGGACGAGGACCACCGGCGCGCCGTGCACCCCGGCTTCTTCGGTGTCTTCCTGGACGCGGCGCTGCGCCACGGCTGGGTCGACGTGACCGACGACCTCTCGGCGGCGGCGCTGTGGCTGCCGGTGCGGGCGGACGGCGCCGGCGAACCGGCCGACGGCGACGACGACATGGCCGAGCGCCTCGCCCAGGCGGATCCGGGCAACGAACGCGCCCGGATCGTCGGCGAGCTGACCGAGCGCGCCCACCCCGTGGACCGGTCGCACTACTACCTGCCCACCATCGTCGCCGCCCCCGGCCGCCGTGGCGAGGGCCGCGGCCGGGCGCTGCTCACCACGGTGCTCGACCGCTGCGACGCGGAGGGCATGCCCGCCTACCTGGAGGCGAGCAACGAACGGAGCAGGGCGCTGTACGAACGGCTCGGTTTCGTCTTCACCGGCACGGCCGTCGACCTGCCCGACGGGCCGCGCATGTGGCCGATGTGGCGCGAGCCCCGCTCCTGACACCTGTCGCGGTACGGGTGCCGGGACGGGCGGCGGCCGGCCACGCGGCCGCCGCCCGGTGCGCGCGATCGGGGCATATTTCCCCTCATGATCATTAATTGACATGATTGGCGACGCGGGCGTCGCCACGGACGGCCGTGCGGTGCTTTCGCGAGTGACGGAGGTGGCTGGCGGGAAGCGTGGGAGAGATGCATCTCACACACGGGAGAGGTTTCGCGATGTCCGGGGTGACACACCCGCAGGAGGCGAGGGGTGACCGTGCGTTCGATGCGGACCGCCGATTTCCGCTTGCCGCTTCCATTCGAACGAACGATCAGTAGCCTCTGCTCAAATGCCCGTGCGATGAGCTGGAGCGACAAACTGATGGAGCGTCCCACCTGGGCCCCCCAAGGCATCGATCTTTCCGTGCCGAGCGTGTCCCGCATCTACGACTACTACCTGGGCGGCTCGCACAACTTCGAGGTCGACCGGGAGGCCGGGCGCCGCGCCATCGAGGCGTTCCCGGGTCTGCCGAAGATCATGCAGGCCAACCGGGCCTTCATGCGGCGCGCCGTCCGCTACGCCGTCGACCGGGGCGTGACGCAGTTCCTCGACATCGGCTCCGGCATACCGACCTTCGGCAACGTCCACGAGGTGGCCCAGGCCGCGCATCCCCGGGCCCGCGTCGTCTACGTCGACCACGACCCGGTCGCCGTCGCGCACAGCCGGGCCGTCCTCGCCGGCGACGAGCGGGCCGCCATCGTGAGCGCGGACCTGCGCTCCCCGCATGACATCCTGGCCGCCGACGAGGTGGCCGGACTCCTCGACCTGGACCGGCCGGTGGCGCTGCTCCTCGTCGCCGTCCTGCACTTCATGCAGGACGGCGACGACCCCTGGAAGGCGGTGGCCCAGCTGCGCGAGGCACTCGCCCCGGGGAGCCTGCTGATCCTCACCCACGCGTCGACCGACACCGGCCCGATCAAGCCCGAGGAGGGGGAAGAGCTGGAGGGCGTCTACCGCAACGTCGGCTCGCCGCTGCTCATGCGCTCGCGCCCGGAGGTGGAGCGCTTCTTCGACGGGTTCGAGATGGTCGAGCCGGGCCTCGTGCCGATGCCCACCTGGCGGCCCGACGCGGCCCCCACGGCGGCCGTGGACGACGACCCGGCCATGTACGTCGGATTCGCCGGTGTGGGGCGCAAACCGTGACCATCGCGTCGAGCGGCAGAACGCTGGGCGGACCCGGGGGCGGAACAGCGGGGCAGGTTACCGAAGACCTGGCAAGGGCAGAAGTCACAGGGCACCTCGTGGGGGACGGGGCGCCCGGTGGCAGTACAAACGGAACGACAAGCGGAACCAGAAACGGAATCGGAAGCGGAGCCGGGGTCGGGGTGGGTATCGGGAGCGGGACGCCGGTGACGCCGGCTGTGGACGCCACGGTGGGCAGGGCCGCGGGCTCCTGCGTACGACATGGCAGCCCACAGCCCGGCGCACCGGACGAGGGCGACGACGGGCTGCCGGACGGCGGCGGGCCGGAGGAGAGCCGGACGGACCACGGCCGGGCGGCGCGCGAGGACGCCCGTACGAGCGGCCGCGAACGACCGGCAGGGGCACGCGACGTCACTCGTACGGGTGGACGCGACAACCCCGGCTGCCCCATGTGCGGCGAGGGGCGGAACACCGGCGCGGGGGAGGAGCCAAGGGCCCCCGACGGGCAGGGCGAGGCGCGGACCGGGCCCGCCGGCGCCCCGGACCCCGACGCGCCCCTGGGCGAGGAGTGCGTCCAGGCGTTCGCCGCCGTCTGGAGCCGCGCGGTCTACCCGGCCACAGCGACCTCCATGACGCGCGCCGAGTTCGAGCGCTACCTCGTACCGCTGGCCGAGCGGCTCGGCCGGGCGCTGCGGGCTCCCGCCTTCGACCCCGCACCCGCCGCGGAGACCGGCGCCGCCCTGGTCCGCGCCCACTGCACCGACCCCGACGCCCTGCCGCTGATCCTCGGCGCCATCGACTCCCACCTCGTGTCGCACTGCCCGCCCGGCGACGCCCTGTCCGCCGAGGAGGCCCGCGCCCGCTGCACGTCCCTCCAGCACGCCGTCGCGGCCGGCTTCGCCCGCGCCCTGCGCGAGCGCACCCTCGTCGAACAGGAGGCGCTCTCCCGCGCCGCGCTCGCCGCGCAGGCCGAGACGGAGAAGGCCCTGCACACCAGCGAGGCCCGGTTCCGCGCGGTGTTCGAGGGCGCGGCCATCGGCGTCGGCATCGCCGATGTCGACGGCCGCATCATGGACGTCAACGACGCCCTCGTCCGGATGTTCGGCAGCATGGCCCACGACGTGACCGGCCGGAACGTCGGCGAATGGGTCCACCCCGACGACTCGCCCGAGGTGTGGGGCCTGTACCGCGAGCTGATCCGCGGCGACCGCGACTACTACCGCGTCGAGAAGCCGTACTACCGCAGCGACGGCAGCGTGCTGTGGACCGACCTCTCCGTCGCCCTGCTGCGGGACGCCAACGGCCGCCCCCAGTACCAGCTCGCGCTCATGGAGGACATCACCGAGCGCCGGCTGCTGCACGAGCGGCTGCGCTACGAGGCCACCCACGACGCCCTCACCGGCCTGCCCAACCGCACCCTGTTCTTCGAGGCGCTCGACCGGGCGCTCGACCCGGAGCGCGGCGCCGCCGCCCGCTTCGGCCTGTGCTACCTCGACCTCGACGGCTTCAAGGCCGTCAACGACAGCCTCGGGCACGCCGTGGGCGACCAGTTGCTCGTCGCCGTCGCCGAACGGCTGCGCTCCTGCGCCACCGGCCCCGACGAGATCATCGCCCGGCTGGGCGGCGACGAGTTCGTGGCCCTGCTCACCGGCCCCCGCGCGCCCAGCGACGCCACCGCCCTCGCCCGCCGGATGCTGACCGCGCTCGCCGAGCCCGTCCACGTCGAGAACCGGGACCTGTCCGTACGGGCCAGCATCGGCATCGTCGACGGCGGCACCGGCGAGCTGGGTCCCGCCGAGGTGCTGCGCAGCGCCGACATCACCATGTACCGCGCCAAGGCCGCCGGCGGGAACCGCTACGAGCTCGCCGACGCGGACTCCGACGCGCGGGTCATCGCCCGGCACAGCCTGACCAACTGCCTGCCCGGGGCGCTGGAGAACGGGGAGTTCTTCATCGAGTACCAGCCCCTGGTGCGGCTCAGCGACGGCACGGTGCGCGGTGCCGAGGCGCTCGTACGCTGGCTGCATCCCCTGCACGGCGTGCTCGGCCCCGACCAGTTCATCCCGCTCGCCGAGAGCACGGGGCTGATCGTGCCGCTGGGGCGCTGGGTGCTGGAGGAGTCCGCCCGGCAGGCGCGCGCGTGGCGGAGCGAGGGCAAGTGCCTGGCACCGATGAGGGTCAACGTCAATCTCTCGCCCTCACAACTGCGCTACCCCTCCCTGGTCGCCGACACCGTCGCCGTCCTGGAGAACGCCGGACTCGCGCCGTCCGCCCTGTGCCTGGAGGTCACCGAGAACGCGCTGATCGGCGCCGACGAGGAGGAGCTGCGGCCGCTGCGCCAGCTCGCCGACATGGGGGTGGACATCGCCCTCGACGACTTCGGCACGGGCTACTCCAACCTCTCCTACCTGCGCAGGCTGCCCGTCAGCACGCTCAAGCTCGACCGCTCCTTCACCCGCGGCATGCAGCGCGCACCGGCCGACCCCGTCGACGTGAAGATCGTCGAAGGCATCGTCTCCCTCGCCCACACCCTCGACCTGTCGGTGACGGTGGAGGGCGTGGAGACCGGCACGCAGGCCGACCACCTGCGGGTGCTGGGCTGCGACACGGCCCAGGGCTGGTACTACGCCCGGCCGGGGCCGCCGGAGCGCCTGTGCACGCTCTCGCTGGTGGACGCGGTGCCGTAACCCCTTACGGGGGGGGCTTCGGGCTGCGGGCCGGCTTTGCCGCCTGCGGCGGCGGGCGCCCTGCGGGCGCGTCCTCAATCGCCGGACGGGCTGAGATCGGCTGAGCTCAGCCACAATCAAGCCCGTTGGGGGCACCCCCAGCGGTAGCTGGGGGAGATTGAGGACACCACCGCGCAGCGGTGGTGCGCACGGCACAGGCGGCGCTGCCGCGTCACGTGCCGAGGCAACGGGTCTCCTCGTCCGTCAGCAGCCGCGAGCGGATCAGGAAGCGCACCCCTTCCGGCGCTTCGAGGGAGAAGCCGCTGCCGCGTCCGGGCACCACATCCACCGTGAGGTGGGTGTGGCGCCAGCGCTCGAACTGGTCGGCCGACATCCAGAAGCCGATCGGTTCGGCCACCCCCTCGACGGCGAGCTCCGCGAGCCGCACGTCCGAGGAACCCGTACGGAACTCGCCGTACGGGAAGCACATGGGCGAGCTGCCGTCGCAGCAGCCGCCGGACTGATGGAACATCAGCGGCCCGTGCTCCTCGCGCAGCCGGCGGACGAGCCGGGCCGCCTCCGCGGTGAGGGCGACGCGCGAGACGGCGCGCCCCGGCTCCCGCCGCGCGCCGCCCGCCGGGGGCGCGGAGCTCCGCGACAACGGTGAACCGGGGCTCTTGCGAGGGCCCATGACCGTACCTCCTCCGACGTGTGGGCCGGCCGCGGGCGACGGCCGGGCGTCCGGTCAGGACAGCCTGCCGGGGCGGCGCGCGGACCGCCAGAGGGAGGCGTCGCCGGGCGGCGCTGGCTCATGAACGCCCTTGCGGGGCACCGGTGTTCGCCCTCGCTCGCTCCCGCCGGGCAGAAGTGGGGATCTCCAGCATGACCGGACCCACCCACAGGCCCGCCCGCGCCCCCACCCGACGACGCGACGGGCCGGCTCCCCGTTCCGGAAGGTGCCCGATGAGCTTCCTCCTCCAGGCCCTGCCCATAGCCGCCCCGACCATCGGCTGGGCCGCCCACGCCCTCGTCCTCCTGCGCCGCCTGCGGACCGCGCGCACCGACCCCCTCACGGGCCTGATGTGCCGCGAGGAGTTCACCACCCGCGCCCAGCGGGCCATCAGGCACCCGCACGCCGCCGTGCTGCTGCTGGACCTCAACGGCTTCAAGCAGATCAACGACACCCACGGCCACGCGGTCGGCGATCAGGTCATCGCGGCGGTCGGGCGGCGCCTGTCGGCCTGGTGCCGGGAGCGGGGCGGGTTCGCGGCGCGGCTGGGCGGCGACGAGTTCACCGCCGTCATCCGGCTCGCGCCCGACGCCGACCCGCACGCCGAGCTGACGTACGGGCTCTCCGCCCGGCTCTCCGCCCCCCTGGAGACCGGCGCGGCGACGCTCAGCCCCCGTGCCTCGATCGGTCTGTGCCGCACCGGCCACCGGCCCGGCGCCGGCCTCTCGGAACTCCTGCGGGGCGCGGACGAGGCGATGTCCACCGCGAAGCGGCTCGGACTGCACTGGCGGCCGGCCGGCCCGGTGGACGTCTACCGCACCACCAACGGCCGCCGCGCGGGCCGTCCGGGCACCCATCTGACCCTCCTTTCCACCACCCGCCGAAAAGCGTCGTGACGGCGGGCCGGCACCTCCCGGCGCTCCCGGCCCCGCTCACCGCCCGCTTCCCGTACGGCCGTCCCGACCGCGCCCGGCGAGGCCGGCGGGGCGGCAGGGCCACGGCGCGAGCGCACCGGAGTCGTCGCAGGCAGCGGCGCGGGAGCGCGTGTCCTAGTCCACTGGCTCATGCAGTGATGACGAATGCTCCGCGCGCTCCCCAGTGCTCCATTCCGACGCACTCCGTCCCGGTGGCGGTCACGCGGAGTGGGGATGCTCGGGTCAGATCCTGGCCACGGAGAGGCGGACCCGGCATGGACATCCAGCGTATTCCGGCACTACCTCCGGGGCTCCCTTCCCGGTGCGCCCGGCCGGTCCGGACCGCGCTGTGACAGCTCCACGACCGGAGCACCTCAACTCGTCAGTAACAGCACTGCTTTTGCGCATCGCCGGCGAACAACGAGGACACAGAGAATGAAATCCCCAACGGCTTTTGTCAGCGTGCAAGAGATTTATCTGCTGTACCCCGAACCCTGGAACCGACTCCCCGCGCCCGGCCCGGACCCCGATCCGGAACAGGAGGTACAGCTCTGGCTGGACCGACTCGGTCTGCTCTCCTCGGCCGAGGAGCGCAGGAGGTACAACGCCATCCTCCGTTCCGACCTCTTCGCCCGGCGCAGCTATCCCACGGCCTCGCCGGTCCGCCAGGCGGCCATCGCCCGGCTCCTGGCGCTGTGGGCCTTCCACGACGACCGGATAGAGGGAGTCGGGATAGCGGCCGAGGAAGCGGAGCGCATCGGCAGGGCGGTCACGGGCGAGCTGCCCGAACCCCCGCGGGGCGACCGGTACACCCGGGGCTGGTGGGAACTGGGGCGGGAGTTCCGGCGGGCCGGGATGAGCACCCGGTGGATCCACCGCCTCGGCAGGAACCTCACCGCCTGGTACCACTCCACCAACGACGAGGCCGCCATAGTGGAACGCCTCGGCCGGTTCCCCGGCAGCGAGGAGTACGTCGACGTCCGCCGGCGCACCTCCGGCCAGACGATCTGGCTCGACCTGCTGCAGTACGCCTACGATCACGAACTTCCCGCGGAGGCCTACGGTGCCGCGATCCACGAGGCGTACCACCTCACCGAGACCCTCTACGTGCTCTTCAACGACCTCTACGGCGTGGAGAAGGACGAGCGGGACGGCCTGCCCAATCTTGTCTGCATCACCGCCCGCGAACACGGGCTCTCACCGGTCGACGCGTGCCGGCACGTGGCGGGCCGGCACGCCGAGGTCCTGGACGAGCTCCACGCCCTGGGGCGGCGGATCCGCGCCGCCACCCCGTCCCTCGCCTGGTGGCTCGAAGCGTTCCACCAACTGATCGTCGGCGTGACCGAGGCCCATCAGCTCTCGCCGCGCTACGCGCCCGTACAGCGGATGAGCGACCACAGCGCGGTTCGGGTGCAGCTCGTGTGGAAGGAATCCGTACCGGAGGCCCTGGAGGCGGCGAACGCCCCCGCGGCCTGATGTCCCCGCTCCCCAGCGAAGGCGAGGAATACCCGTGGTCGACGACCGCTACCGGCACCACGCGAAGGCGGGCCCGCTCACCGAGGAGGCATCGGCGCCCGGAGGCGATCCCGGTCCCGCCCGGGGCGGCGGTGGCGGCACGCCGTCCGCCCCGGGCGCGTGGCCGCTGATCGGTCACGCACCGGCGCTGATCCGTGATCCGCTGGGCTTCGTCACCTCGCTCGCCGAGCGGGGTGACGTCGTACGGATCCGCCTCGGGCCCCTGCCCGTCCACGCGCTCACCCACCCGGCCCTGGTCCAGCGCGTCCTCGTCGACGACGCACGCGACTTCGAGCGGGGCCGGCTCTTCGAGAAGGCCGCGGCGTTCTTCGGCCAGGGCATCGGGGCGGTCTCGGGAGCGGCCCACGTCCGCCAGCGCCGCATACTCCAAGCCGCCTTCCAGCGCCGGAAGATGACCGACTACGCACCCCTGATGCGCGAGGCCGCCGAAGCCGCCGTCGCCTCCTGGCAGCCGGGCCGGGTCCTGGCGGTGAACGAGGTGATGAACGAACTCTCCTTCGCGATGCTCACCAACACCCTCTTCACCGCCGGCTTCGGCCAACGGGCCGCCGCGGCGGTCCAGCGCAGCGTGCCGGTCCTGCTGCGCGGCGCCATGGTCCGCACGATCCTGCCCGAGTGGTGGACGAAGCTCCCCACCCCCGGCAACCTCCGCTTCACCCGGGCCATCGGTGCCCTGGGCGAAGCCGTCGACGGCGCGATCGGCGCCTACCGCGAGGCCGGCAAGGACCACGGCGACCTGCTGTCCATGCTCCTCTCGCTCCGCGACGAGGACGGCCGGGCCCTGACCGACCGGGAGATCCACGACCAGGTCGTCAACTTCGCCATAGCCGGCATCGAGACCACGGGCGCCACCCTGGCCTGGATCTTCCACGAACTGGGCCGCCACCCGGACGTGGCGGCCCGCGTCCACCGGGAACTCGACACCGTCCTCGGCGACCGCCCGCTCCGCTACGGCGACCTGTCGTCCCTCGCGTACACCTCCCGCGTCATCACCGAGGCCCTGCGCCTGTACGCGGTCTGGATGTTCACCCGGCGCGCCCTGGTCCCGGTCCGCTTCGGCGACACCGTGGTGCCGGCGGGCGGCGAGGTCCTCTACAGCCCGTACGCACTGCACCACGACCCGCGCTGGTTCCCCGACCCGGAGGCGTTCGACCCGGACCGCTGGCTCCCGCCCCGCGCGGAGAGTCTGCCGAAGGGCGCCTTCATCCCGTTCGGCGCGGGCGCCCACAAATGCATCGGCAACACCTTCGCCTACACCGAACTCGTCACCGCGCTCGCGGTGATCTGCCGCCATTGGCAGCTCACCCCGGTCCCGGGCACGCCGGTCCACCGGCTCGCCACGATCGACGTCCATCCGGACCGGTTGCCCATGACGGTGGAGCGGCGGTAGCTGCCGGCGGCGCGACCGGCGCCGCGGCTCACGCCGGGTCGCGCTTGCGCAGGTACTCCACCAGGCGCGCGTAGCTGTCGTCGCCGTGTCCGTCGGCGATCGCCCGGCCGGGTCAGGTCCCTGAAGAGCTCCGGCAGGGCCTGACTCACCCCCCGGAGCTCGCTGGCGTGGGCGAGGACGTCCATCGTCATCGCGTGGAGCCGCAGGGTGAATTCGCCGCCCGGGTAGTCCCCGGAGTCGACGTGCGGCGCGTAGGCGCGCATGAAGGCGCGCACCGTCCTCATCCACCGGTCGGCCACGTCGGTGTAGGCCGTCGCCGTCACCCGGCCGCCGGGGCCGTCCGCGCCGATGAGCGCCACTCCGTGCAGCCAGCCGGTCAGCGTGCCCCACATCAGGCCCAGCAGCGCGGTGTCGTACACGGAGGACAGAGCGGTGTCGGCGCCCAGGTGCACCGGATCGCCCAGGGCGGTCAGTGCCCCGCGGCCGCGGTCGAAGACGGCCCGCGGGCCGCTGAAGAGCAGCAGCGAGTCCGGATCGCCGATGCCGGCCGGTGTCGCCATGATGACGCCGTCGAGGTAGTCGACGGCATGGCCTTCCGCCCAGGCGGTCGCCGCGTGGGCCTGGGCGGCGAGCCCGAGGTGAGGTTGACGACCGTACGGCCCGTGAGCTCTCCGGGCAGGGGAGCGAGAACCTCGTGGACGGCGTCGTACGTCGCCAGGCAGACCACGACGAGCGTGCCCCCGGCGACGGCCTCGGCGGCCGACGCCGGCGCCGCGGCACCCCGCGCCGCCAGGGCGCCCGGCCTTTCCGGGCGTGCGGTTCCAGACGGTCGTCCGATGGCCGGCGGCGAGAAACGCACCGGCCAGTGCCGCTCCCATCGGCCCCAGCCCGAGGACGGTCACCTTGGCACGCATCGTTCCCCCCTGCCGGCGCGCATGGATAAGGGAAATCCGTAAACCTCGCTCAAATCACCGTATGAACCTTATTCTTCCCGCGCGGGATTCCCGTAATTGCCGGGTGTCCCGGAAGGGAGCGGGCGGTTCGCGGTGCTTTTGGGGGCACGTGGGGGTGCTCGAAAAGGGCTCGCGAGGAGAGATGGAGGTGCGTGCGCGTCAACTCACCCTCCGGCAATGCGCTGTTCCGTCGTCACTCATTGCCGTACCGCGCTCTACGCCCCCGATCGGCATGCTCGTAATTTCGGTTGCGGGACTTGATATGTCCTGAAATCCTCTTACTCCGGCCCGGAAATACGTGAAATCCCTATAGCCTCTCCCAAGAGAGGAATTTCCAGGCATTGTCGGGAGTGGTGGCAATGTTCGACGCCTTGCTGTGGCGTGCTCATGGCTTCACGGAGCGCCGGCCCCGGAGCGGCGCCCGGGTCCTCGTGCTCGGAGCCGGGATGGCGGGGCTCGTGGCGGCGTACGAACTGGAGCGGCGCGGCCACCAGGTCGAGGTGCTCGAAGGCAGCGCACGCGTCGGCGGCCGGGTGCACACGCACCGGTTCGGCTCCGGCCCCGGTGCGCCCGGTGTCGAACTGGGCGCGATGCGCATTCCCACCCACCACCGACGCACCCTGGAATACGTCCGGCTGCTGGGACTCGAAGGCGAACTCCGCCCGTTCGCCACACTCCTGTCCGAGGAGAACGCGTATCTGCGCACCCCCGCCGGTTTCGTGCGCATACGCGACGCGGCCCGGCCGCTGTGCGAGACGTTCCGGCGCGAACTGGAGATCCACCGGCCCGGTCTGCGCCACGCCCATGAGGTCACGGTCTTCGGGGCCTGGCTGACGGCCATCGTCGACGCCATCGCCCCGCCCGACCTGCGCGAGGCACTCCGCGAGGACCTCCGCCGCGAACTCCTCGACCTCGTCGCCGGCGTCGATCTGCTGCCGCATCTGAGCGGCGTGGCCGAGGACCGGGTCGACCTGCACTCGCTGTTCTCGGCGCACCCGGGCCTGCGCGCAGGGTGCAGCGGAGGTTCAACAGCTTCCTGGACGACATCCTCACCGAGACCAGCCCCCAACTGCTCCGGCTGCGCGGCGGGATGGACCGGCTCCCGCACGGGCTGGCGGAACGGCTCCGGGGCCCGGTGCGCCGGGGCCACCGGGTCGTGGGCATCCAGGTGCGGCGGGACGAGGTGCTCGTCGAGGTCCGCGCGGGGCTGCGGACGACCGTACGGCAGGCCGACTTCGCCGTGTGCGCGCTGCCCTTCCCGGCGCTGCGCCGGATGCGCCTGCACGGCCTGGACGCCGACAAGCTGGCGGTGCTGGAGGAGGTGGACTACTGCCCGGCCACCAAGGTGGCCTTCCACCGCCGGGAGCCGTTCTGGCGGTCGTACGGCATCGAGGGCGGGGCCTCCTCCACCGGCGGGCGCATCCGCCAGACCTACTACCCGCCCCTGGACGCCTCCCCGGACCGCGGGGCCGCCCTGCTGGCCAGCTACACGATCGGCGAGGAGGCCGCCTGGCTGGGCCGGCTGCCGCCGCGCCGCCGGCACCGCCTCGTCCTGGACGAGCTCGGTGCGCTCCACCCCGAACTGCTCCTGCCGGGCATGGTGCTGGGTGCCGTGAGCACGGCCTGGGGCGACGGCTCGGCATGGGCCGTGGGTGCGCGACGCGCTGGGGCAAGAGCCCCGAGGCGTGCGAGGCCGAGCGGGCCCGCTCGGCCCGGCCGGTGAACCGGCTGTTCTTCGCGGGCGAACACTGCTCGTCGGCCCCCGCGTGGATCGAGGGGGCCATCGAATCCGGCCTCGGGGCGGTCGAGGACCTCACCCGCTACGGAGCCGGCCTGCGGGCCCGCTGCGCGTCCGGCCACCACGACCCGGCGGGAGCCCTGTGATGAGCGTCTTCGATCTGCCCCGGCTGCACTTCGAGGGAACCGCGACGACCCGGCTGCCGACCGGCCCGCGCTGCGGGCTGATCGATTTCACCACCCACCGGGCACTGACCGACGACGGCCCCTTCCCCGCGGACCGGCCCGCCACCGAGTACCACGCGTTCCTGCACCGGCGCGGCCCGCACTTCGACGGCGACGGACGGCAGCGGCCGGACGGGCGGTTCAGCGTCGCGCGGGGCTGGGACTTCGACGGGAACGGGCACTTCTGGCTGGACGCCCGGATCACCCGCACCGAAACCCCGGGCGGACCGCCGGGCGAGGAGAACGGTCATCAGGACGGTCCCGCCGACCCCGTCGTCGGCGGCGGTGTCGACGTGTGGGGCCACTACAACCCCTACCTGCGCACCACCGTCAACCGCGCGCGGGTCCTCGACGTCGACCCGGCCTCCCGGTGGACGACGGCGCTGATGGCCGGCCGGTTCGGCCTCGGCCGGCGCGGCCGCTCGCACGACGGCGGCTATCTCCTCACCGGCGGGGTGAGCGGCCTCCACCCGCCCCGCTGGGTCGATTTCGGCCACATCCAGGACGTCGGCGACCACGTCCTGGCCCCCCAGCTGCGCTACTGCGCGGTCCACCAGTTCGTGGTGCCGGGAGGCGAGCTCGACTGGCTCCCGGACGCCGCGCGCTCGCCCGCGGTGCGCGCCCTGCGCGCCGCGCTGGGCGAGGGAGCGGACGGTCTCGTGGTGCAGCTCGCGCTGGACGCCATGAGCTCACCGAGGGTCCCCGACGCTCCCAGCCACTGGCGGGTGCGGGGCACCGTCGCGCCCTGGTACGCCCACGAGTTGCGCAGCTACCCCGCCGGAGGGCTGCTGGTCCCGCTCCCGGGCGCCCCGCTGCACCACCTGACCGTGGACGTGGCACGGGGGCGCGCCGCCCTGAACATGATCTCCGCCGTGCCCCTCGCCTCCCGGGCGCCGCGACCGGGCCCGGGCCCCCTGCACCGGCTGGGCCCGTACGTGAACGCCGGCGACCTGGAGCTGCGTACGGCCGGTACGGGCCGGCTGATCGCCCGGGTGCCGACGGACGCGTACCCCTCCGACGCGACCTGCGGAATCGTCACGATGCCCGCCGAGCCCGGCTGGGAGGAGGCGGAGGAACAGGCGTTGTACCTGACCGGCACCGGGACCTCGGGCCGGCGCGAGACGCTGCTCACCGAGCGGGAGACCACCATCCAGACGGACGACGCGCTCCTCGTCCTGCACCACCGCGACCGGGCGCACGGGAACGACCACGCCGTCCGGGTGCCCCTGCGCGCCTACGTGCGCGGCCGGCCGGCGAGCGCCGGCGGGATCTGCGTACGGCAGTACTTCAACCCCCGCGCCGTGCCCGGCGACAGCGTCGCCGGCTCGTCCGCGGCGCGCTGCGGGGACGCGGTGGTCCTCGGCGTGCGCGGTACGGGCGCGTACGCCTCCGAGTGCGTGGTGGAGACCGACGAGCACGGGCACGGGCTGCTCACCCTGCGCGGCGAGCGGGCGGGCACCTGCCGCGTCCTGCTCGCCGCCGGGCCGGCCGACGTGCCGCCCGCCGACCCGTACGCGCCCGGTTCGGCCCGGGCGGCGTACGACGACGAGGACGCGCTCGGGTACTGGGCGGGGGCCGGATCGCTGGCCGTACGCGTCCTGCCCGACGACTGGCACCTGGACGACGTGCCCCGCGCGGACGTCGACTTCGACCTGCTGCACCGGGAGGTCTTCGCCTTCTACGAGCACATCTCCTCCTTCATGCGCTCGGAGGTCTTCGCCCTCGCCGACCGCTGCAAGGTGGAGACCTACGCCGAGCTCATCTGGCAGATGTGCGATCCGGCGAACCGGGAGAAGACCTACTACATGCCGCCGACCCGCGACCTGTCCGGCCCCAGGGCGCGGTTGCTGCTGGCGTACCTGCGCAACGTCCAGGCGCGCGTCCGGCCGCCGCTGACCGCCCCGGGCCCCCTCGCGGCGGAGCCGGCGATCACCACGCGGGGCGAGCTGTGGACCGTACTGCGGCAGGCGGCGGCCCTGGAACTGTCGGTGATGCTCCAGTACTTGTACGCGGCGTTCTCCGTCCCCACGCACGGGGCCGGGCTCGCCCACGTACGCCGCGGACAGTGGACGGCGGAACAGCTGGAGCTCGCGTGCGGCGGGGGAGGCGCGACACTCGACGACGGGATGCGCGGCAGTCTGCTGACCGTCGCCCGCGAGGAGGTGATCCACTTCCTGCTGGTCAACAACATCATCATGGCGATGGGCGAGCCGTTCCACATCCCCGTGATCGACTTCGCCACGCTCAACGCCGAGCTGCCGGTCCCGCTGGACTTCGCGCTGAAGCCGCTGAGCCTGGGCAGCGTGCAGCGCTACATCGCCATCGAGCAGCCCGCGACGCTCACCCCCCGGATCGTGCATCGCCGTACTCACCACCCTGTTCTTCAGCACGCTCGCCGCCGGCCTGCGCGACCGCCTCACCCGTACCGGGCTGTCGGACCAGGACGCCCGGCGGGTCGGCGCGGCCGTGACCGAGAGCGCCGGATCGGCGATCCCCTCACTCGCGGCCGACCCGCGCGACGCCGCGGTCGCGGCCGCGGCACGCGAGGCGATGACCGCCGGACTGGAGCTCTGCGCGTACACGTGCGCGGGGCTGCTGACGCTCGCCCTCCTGGCCACGCTGTTCATGGTCCCGGGGTCGCGGTCACTGCTCCGCGGCAAGGCCGTCCGGGAGGGAAGTCCGGTGCGTGAGGCCGACGCGCGCGATGCCTGAACGGGGTAGCGCGCGGGTAGTACAGACATGTCCGTCAAATGGCCATGCAGTGTGATGTCGTGCGGGGGCCTCATGAGCGATCCGTCACCCGCCCCGTCATCCGCCTCGTCGCCGGACCCGGCACACGCCGCCGCCCCCGACCTCGGCCCCATCATGCGGATCGCCGGCGGATTCATGGCCTCCAAGGTCCTGCTCGTCGCCGCCCGCCTCGACCTCTTCACGCACCTCGCCGAACACCCCATGAACGGCGAGGAGCTGCGCGCCCGTCTGGGCCTGCACCCCCGTGCCGCCCGTGACTTCTTCGACGCCCTCGTCGCCCTCGGCACCCTGGAACGCGCCGACGGCCTCTACACCAACACCCCCGGCACGGCCCACTACCTCGTACGCGGCGGCCCCGCCTACGTGGGCGGCCTCCTGGAGCTGAGCGACGCGAGGATGTACGAACTCTGGGGAAAGCTCGACGCCGGCCTGCGCACGGGCCGACCGCAGAACGAGATCGAAGCCGGCGAGGAGGACCTCTACACGGACCTCTACCAGGACCCCGACCGCCTCGCCGCCTTCCAACAGGCCATGACCGGCCTGTCCATGAGCTCCACGCACGCCCTCGCCGAGGCCGTCGACTGGTCCCCCTACCGCACCGTCACCGACATCGGCTGCGCCGAGGGCGCCCTGCTGACCCACCTCCTCGGACGCCACCCCCACCTGCGGGGCACCGGCTTCGACCTGGCCGCGGTGGCCCCCAGCTTCCGGCGACGACTGGCGGACTCCGGCCTCGGCGACCGCCTCTCCTTCCTCGCCGGCGACTTCTTCGCCGAGCCACTGCCCCGGGCGGACGTGCTGATCTTCGGACACATCCTGAGCGGCTGGGCCCCGCCCAAGGCGATGACCCTCCTGCGCAAGGCACACGAGGCACTGCCGGCGGGCGGCATCGTCATCGTCTACGAGACCTTCATCGACGACGCCCGCCGCGAGAACGTCGACGGCCTGCTCATGGGCCTGACCATGCTCCTGGAAACCCCCGGCGGCAATGCGTACACCGCCGCCGACTGCCGGTCCCGGCTGGCGGACGCGGGCTTCCGGGAGAGCCGGGTGCGGCACTTGGCGGGGCCGGAGTCGATGGTGATCGGCGTCAAATGACAGAACGGCCGGTACTCACCGTCGTGTCCTTCCACGGGTCGTCCGGCCGCTGACTCTTCGGCCGTGCCCTCCGTGCTCCGGCCGGCGGGGCGGGATGAGCTGATTGGCGCTTGTGGGTTTCACCTGTTCGAAGGAGACACCCCATCCCCGGAGCGCCGTAGGCGACGCGGTCTGCTTACGGTGCTGGCGAGATCACCGAGTGGCCGTGACGTCACCCTTCGCCTCGATGCGGCGGCCGGCTCGGCCCGTCGCGGAGCCCGCGGGAGGCGGTCCCGGGGCCGCGTCCGCCAGCTGGAGAAAGGGGACGTCCATGCCAGTGAACGCCACGTATCCCGGTGTCTACATTCACGAAGTCAAGAGCCGTGTGCGCACCATCACCGGCGTGCCGACATCGACCGCGGCATTCGTCGGGTCCGCCCCCCGCGGGCCGGTCGACCGCCCTGTGCACATCACCGGGTGGGCCGACTACGAGAAACAGTTCGGCGGGCTGGATAGGGACAGCCCGATGAGCTACGCGGTTCACCAGTTCTATCTGAACGGTGGCCGCGAGGCCGAGATCGTGCGGCTCGTCGGGGGCTCCGTCACGGTGGAATTTCCGATCGGCAAGGGACCCACGGACGTGGCGGGCGACCGCCCTGTCCTGAAGGCCGCGAGTCCCGGAAGCTGGGCGCGCAAGCTTCGCGCCCGCGTCGACCACGACACCATCCCGGACACGAACGGCACCCTGTACAACTTGACCATCCGTGACTGCGGCAGCGGCCTGGAGGAGCGCTATCGCAACATCAGTACCGACTCCAAAAGCCCGCGCAGCCTGGGCAACGTGCTGAGCGGATCCCGGTTGGTCACCGTCAAGACCGAAGGCACCGGACTCCCGCCCGCGCATGACTCCCCGCAGAAACCTTCCGATGATCCGCTGGAGTGTCGGGAGGACGAGGAGGGCGTCCCGCCGACGACGGAGGAGGCCAGCGGAGAGGAGACCGCCTTCTTCAGCGCACCGGAGACCACCCCCCAGGCCGATGACGACCTGCCCCCCAAGGCGAACCACTACAGCGGCGCGAACGGCAGCCCGGCGGCCAAGACCGGCATCTACCAGCTGCTCAAGACCGACATCTTCAACCTGCTGTGCCTGCCGGACTGCCCGGAAGAGATCCTGACCGACGCGCTGAAGCTATGCGTCGAGCGGCGTGCTGTCCTGCTCGTGGACCCGCCGCAGGCGTGGACCGTGGACGGAGTGCAACTCGACACCGTCGTGACGGGTGCGCTCAATCCACCGCTCAAGGGCCCGCCCGCCAGGAACGCCGCGCTCTACTTCCCGCGCGTGCTGGCACCGGACCGCATGCGCGACGACACGATCACCGCGTTCCCGCCCTGCGGAGTCATGGCCGGAGTGCTGGCGCGCACCGACGCCGAGCGAGGGGTGTGGAAGGCCCCGGCGGGCACGGACGCTTCGCTCAACGGGGTCATCGGCCTGGAGATGCCACTGACCGACGTGGAGAACGGCAGGCTCAACCCGCTCGGTATCAACTGTCTGCGGCTGCTCCCGGGCGTCGGGCCGGTGGCCTGGGGTGCGCGAACCCTGCGCGGCGCGGACCGGCTCGCCGACGAATGGAAGTACCTCCCCGTGCGCCGCCTGGCCCTGTTCGTGGAGGAGAGCCTGTTCCGCGGCACCCAGTGGGTGGTGTTCGAACCGAACGACGAACCCCTGTGGTCGTCGATCCGGCTGAACGTCGGGGCGTTCATGAACTCCCTCTTCCGGGAGGGCGCGTTCCAGGGACGTACGCCCGAAGAGGCGTACCTCGTCAAATGCGACCGCGAGAACAACCCGCAGAACGACATCGACCGCGGGATCGTCAACATCCAGGTCGGTTTCGCGCCGCTGAAGCCCGCCGAGTTCGTGATCATTCACATCGAGCAGCTCGCCGGCCAGATCCAGACCTAGGAGGAGGACGTCCGATGCCGGAGATCACGCGCCGGGACCCCTTCAAGAATTTTCGGTTCCGAGTGAAGTTCAGCGGGTCCACCGAGTACATCGCGGGGGTCAGCAAGGTCAGCGGGCTGAAGCGGACCACGGAGGTGATCAAGCACCGCGACGGCGGCAGCCCCGGCACCAGCCGCAGACTGCCGGGCCGGACCGAGTACGAGCCCGTCAGCCTGGAACGCGGGTGTACGACCGACACCGTCTTCGAGGAGTGGGCCAACCGGGTCTGGAGCTTCCGCAACTCCACGGGCTCCCTGGAGACCTCGCTGAAGGACTTCCGGCGGGACCTCATCATCGACGTCTTCGACGAGGCCGGCCAGAAGGTGCTGTCGTACTCCGTCCACGACTGCTGGGTCTCGGAGTACCAGGCGCTTCCCGATCTCGACGCCAATGCCAACGGCGTCGCGTTCGAGCACGTCAAACTCGAACACCACGGCTGGGTGCGCGAGCGCACCGAGCCGCCGCAGCTGCCGCAGTTCAGCGACACCGCGGGATGACCCGGTGAAGCTCGAGCTGACCGAGGCGCGACTCCTCGACATGTGGGAGACGGGAAGCGGACAGGAGCCGCCGGCCCGGGCCCTGCTGCTCGCCGGGGCGGCCGCGGACGGGACGGATACCGCGGGACCCGTCGCCGGACTCACCCTGGCCGAGCTCAACGCCCTCCTGCTCGACCTGCGGGAGACGTGTTTCGGCGAGACCTTCCCCTGTGCCACCGATTGCCCGGGATGCGACGAGCAGCTCGAAGTCGCTGTCACGACCGACGAGCTCCGAGCGCCCCGGACACGGGTCCCACCGGGCCGCCGACAGCGCACGGACAGCCTCCGGGCGGACGGGTGCGAGGTGACGTACCGGGCCCTCACCGGAGGAGACCTCCTGGCCGTCGACCCCTCGGCGCCCGACGCCCGGCGCACCTTGCTGAGCCGTTGTGTGGTCGGCGCCGAGCCGGCCTCCGACGTCCTGCCCGACGCGGTCCTCGAAGCCGTCGCGGAGCGGCTGGGAGCCCTCGATCCGGGGGCCGACACCGCTGTGCCGCTCACCTGCCCGTACTGCCGTCACAGCTGGTCCGCGACCTTCGACCTCGCCGGATACGTGTGGGCCGAGATCGAGGGGTACGCGCGTCGGCTGCTCCACCAAGTCCACATGCTCGCCCGGGGCTACGGGTGGACGGAGTCCGACGCGCTCGCGGTGAGCCCTCTCCGGCGACAGTTCTACCTGGAGGCGGTGGCCGGGTGAGCGACTTCGTGGGCCGACTGCTGGGCGAGCCGGGGCCGAGACTGCGCCCCCAGTTGCCGACACTGTTCGGCACGGGGGCGCCACATCTGCGCGCGGACGGCGATCCCGTCCCTGCCGCCGGGGAGCCGCGGCCTCCCGTCGCACGCGAGACGACGCCGCCGGTGGCATCGCTGCCCGTGCCACCGGCAGCGCCGCCTGCGCAGCCCATGGCGCTCGATGCCGCGTCGCCCCACGCGCCCGTGCCGAAGGTGCCGCCGACGGCACCCGACCGGTACGCCGGCGGGCGTCCGGAGACGGGCCCACCCGCTCGGACGGGGCCGGCGCCCGCACTAGACCCCGATGGCACCGCGGCCGTCCCACGGCGCCCGCTGCCACTGGTGGAAGCCACCCCCCGCGATGCGCAGCCGGCGCCCCGACCGCGGCCGGCGGCGCCACCCGATTCCGCCCCGCCGGCCTTCGGACCGCCGCACCCGGCGACGTCCGGCCGGGC
>NZ_JAGGOL010000119.1 GCF_018614525.1 Streptomyces sp. ISL-11 | reverse complement strand
ACGGCGACCCGGCGGAGCCCCTCGCGGCCGCCGCCCGCCTCGCCGAACGGTGCGCCCACGAGCGCCCCGGCGTACGCGCCCTCACCGTCGACGCGCTGCCGTACCACGAGGCCGGCGGCTCGGCCGCCCAGGAGCTGGGCTGCTCCCTCGCCACCGGCGTCGCCTACCTCCGGGCCCTCACCGGCGCGGGCATGGACGTCGACGCGGCCTGCGCCCAGCTGGAGTTCCGCTACGCCGCCACCGCCGACCAGTTCCTGACCATCGCCACGCTCCGCGCCGCGCGACGGCTGTGGGCCCGCGTCACCGAGGTCAGCGGAGCGACCCCCGCCGCCGGCGCCCAGCGCCAGCACGCCGTGACCTCCTCGGTGATGATGTCCCGCCGGGACCCGTGGGTGAACATGCTCCGCACCACGGTCGCCTGCCTGGGCGCGGGCGTCGGCGGCGCCGACGCCGTCACCGTGCTGCCCTTCGACGACGCCCTCGGCCTGCCGGACGCCTTCGCCCGCCGCATCGCCCGCAACACCTCCTCCATCCTGCTGGAGGAGTCGCACCTGGCCCGGGTCATCGATCCGGCGGGCGGCTCCTGGTACGTGGAGCGGCTGACCGACGAGCTCGCGCACGCCGCCTGGGCGTGGTTCCAGGAGATCGAGCGGGCCGGCGGCCAGGCCGCCGCACTGCGCTCCGGGATGGTCGCCGAGCGGCTCGCCGACACCTGGCGCCGCCGCTCCGCCGCACTCGCCACCCGCCGCGAACCCATCACCGGCGTCAGCGAGTTCCCGAACCTGGGCGAGCAGCCCGTGACGCGCGAGAGCGCGCCCGCACCGGCGGGCGGCGGCCTGCCCCGGGTCCGCCGCGACGAGGCGTACGAGGCCCTGCGCGCCCGTTCCGACGCGCACCTGGCCGCCACCGGCACCCGCCCGCGCGTCTTCCTCGCCGCGCTCGGCCCCGCCGCCGCCCACACCGGCCGCGCGACCTTCGCCGCCAACCTCTTCCAGGCCGGCGGCATCGAGCCCGTGCACGACCCGGCGACCGTCGACGCGGCCTCGGTGGCCGAGGCGTTCACCCGCAGCGGCGCCGGCGTGGCCTGCGTCGTCTCCAGCGACAAGCTCTACGCCGAACAGGCCGAGGCCGTCGCGACCGCCCTCAAGGAAGCGGGAGCACGGCAGATCTTCCTCGCCGGCCGGCCGGACGGCGAGCAGCGCGAAGCGTACCTACGGGCGGGAGTCGACGCGTTCGTCTTCGCGGGCGGCGACGCGGTCGCCGTCCTCTCCTCCGTCCTCGACCGCATGGGAGTGGCGTGATGGTCCCCGACTTCACCGGCATCGAACTCGGCCCGCCGGCCGGTGCCCCGGCCGACTCCGGACCCTGGCGCTCCGCCCTGAAGGAGACCACCGGCAAGAGCGCCGAGGACCTCCTGTGGGAGACCCCCGAGGGCATCGCCGTCAAGCCCCTCTACACCGCGGACGACCTGCACGGCCTGGACTTCCTCGCGACCTACCCGGGCGTCGCGCCCTACCTGCGCGGCCCCTACCCGACGATGTACGTCAACCAGCCCTGGACCATCCGGCAGTACGCCGGGTTCTCCACCGCCGAGGAGTCCAACGCCTTCTACCGCCGCAACCTGGCGGCCGGTCAGAAGGGCCTGTCCGTCGCCTTCGACCTGCCCACCCACCGCGGCTACGACAGCGACCACCCGCGCGTCACCGGCGACGTGGGCATGGCCGGCGTCGCCATCGACTCCATCTACGACATGCGCCAGCTCTTCGACGGCATCCCGCTGGACAAGATGAGCGTGTCGATGACGATGAACGGGGCCGTACTGCCCGTACTCGCCCTCTACATCGTCGCCGCCGAGGAACAGGGCGTACCGCCCGAGAAGCTGGCCGGGACCATCCAGAACGACATCCTCAAGGAGTTCATGGTCCGCAACACCTACATCTATCCGCCGACGCCGTCGATGCGGATCATCTCGGACATCTTCTCGTACACCTCGCGGAAGATGCCGCGCTACAACTCCATCTCCATCTCGGGCTACCACATCCAGGAAGCCGGCGCGACGGCCGACCTGGAGCTGGCCTACACCCTCGCCGACGGGGTGGAGTACCTCAAGGCGGGCATCGAGGCCGGGCTCGACGTCGACGCCTTCGCCCCGCGCCTGTCCTTCTTCTGGGCGATCGGCATGAACTTCTTCATGGAGATCGCCAAGCTGCGCGCGGCCCGCCTGCTGTGGGCCAGGCTCGTCAAGCGCTTCGACCCGCAGAACGCCAAGTCCCTGTCGCTGCGCACCCATTCACAGACCTCCGGCTGGTCCCTGACCGCGCAGGACGTCTTCAACAACGTGGCCCGTACGTGCGTGGAGGCCATGGCCGCGACCCAGGGCCACACCCAGTCGCTGCACACCAACGCCCTCGACGAGGCACTCGCCCTGCCCACCGACTTCTCCGCGCGCATCGCCCGCAACACCCAGCTGCTCCTCCAGCAGGAGTCCGGCACCTGCCGGGTCATCGACCCCTGGGGCGGCAGCGCGTACGTCGAGAAGCTCACCCACGACCTCGCGCGCCGCGCCTGGCAGCACATCGAGGAGGTCGAGGCCGCCGGCGGCATGGCCAAGGCCATCGACGCGGGCATCCCCAAGCTCCGCGTCGAGGAGGCCGCGGCCCGCACCCAGGCCCGCATCGACTCCGGGCGGCAGCCGGTCATCGGCGTCAACAAGTACCGCGTCGACAGCGACGAGCAGATCGACGTGCTCAAGGTCGACAACTCCTCCGTGCGCACCCAGCAGATCGAGAAGCTGCGCCGGCTGCGCGCCGAGCGCGACGAGGCCGCCTGCCAGGACGCGCTGCGCGCCCTCACCGCCGCCGCCGCGAGCGGCCCCGGCGCCGGCCTGGAGGGCAACCTCCTGGCCCTCGCGGTGAACGCCGCCCGCGCCATGGCGACCGTGGGCGAGATCTCGGACGCCCTGGAGAAGGTGTACGGGCGGCACGCCGGACAGATCCGTACGATCTCCGGTGTGTATCGCGAGGAGGCCGGACCGTCGTCCGGAGTGGAGCGCACCCGCGCGCTGGTCGAGGCGTTCGAGCGGGAGGACGGCCGGCGGCCGCGCATCCTGGTTGCCAAGATGGGCCAGGACGGCCACGACCGCGGCCAGAAGGTGATCGCCACCGCCTTCGCCGACCTCGGCTTCGACGTCGACGTCGGCCCGCTGTTCCAGACGCCCGAGGAGGTCGCCCGGCAGGCCGTGGAGGCCGACGTGCACATCGTCGGCGTCTCCTCGCTCGCCGCCGGCCACCTCACGCTCATGCCGGCCCTGCGCGAACAGCTGGCCGAGCAGGGTCGGGAGGACATCATGGTCGTCGTCGGCGGAGTCATCCCGCCGCAGGACGTCCAGACCCTCCTGGACATGGGCGCCGCCGCCGTCTTCCCGCCCGGCACCGTCATCCCGGACGCGGCACACGACCTGCTGAAGACCCTCGCCGGGGTCCTCGGCCACGAGCTGTGAGCCCATGGCCCGGACGATAGACGTGGACGCCTACGTCAAGGGCGTACTCGACGGCAGGCGGGCGACGGTCGCCCGGGCGATCACTCTCGTGGAATCGACCCGGGCCGACCACCGCGAGCACGCCCAGCGGATGCTCACCGAGCTGCTGCCGCACACCGGCGGCGCCCGGCGGATCGGCATCACGGGCGTGCCCGGCGTAGGCAAGTCCACCTTCATCGACGCCCTCGGCACCATGCTCACCGGCCTCGGGCACAAGGTGGCGGTGCTCGCCGTCGACCCGTCCTCCAGCCGGACCGGCGGCAGCATCCTCGGCGACAAGACCCGTATGGAGCGGCTCGCCGTCGACCCCGCGGCCTTCGTGCGGCCCTCGCCCACCGCCGGCACGCTCGGCGGCGTGGCCCGGGCCACCCGCGAGACCATCGTGGTCATGGAGGCCGCCGGCTACGACGTGGTGCTGGTCGAGACCGTCGGCGTGGGCCAGTCGGAGACCACCGTCGCCAACATGGTCGACACCTTCCTCATGCTCACCCTGGCCCGCACCGGCGACCAGCTCCAGGGCATCAAGAAGGGCGTCCTGGAACTCGCCGACATCGTCGCCGTCAACAAGGCCGACGGCCCGCACGAACGCGACGCCAAGGCCGCCGCCCGTGAACTCGCGGGTGCGCTGCGTCTGATGCACTCGCCGGACGACGCCTGGAACCCGCCCGTCCTCACCTGCAGCGCCCGGGAGAACACGGGCCTGGACACCCTGTGGGAACGCCTGGAGCAGCACCGCCGCGTCCTGGACGCGACGGGCCGGCTGGCCGCCGGGCGCCGGGAGCAGCAGGTCGAGTGGGTATGGAGCATGGTCCGCGAGCAGCTCCTCACCGAGCTGCGGGACCACCCCGAGGTGCGCCGGCTCGGCCCGGACCTCGAACACGAGGTGCGCGAGGGATCGGTCCCGGCGAGCGTGGCCGCGGAGCGGCTGCTGGCGGCGTTCCGTACGCCGCGGGACCGGCCGTAGGGCGCGCGGTGACGGACACCCGCGACGGTCGTGCGGTCTGCCGCGTCCGGCGCCGGGAGGACAGCGACCTGGGCGCGTGTGTCCGGGCGCTCGCCGCGGTCCACGAGCGCGACGGCTATCCGGTCGACTGGCCGGCCCGGCCGGACGTCTGGCTGTCCCCGCCCTCCTCGCTGACGGCGTGGGTGGCCGAACTGGACGGCCGGTCCGTCGGTCACATCGGGCTGTGCCGGGCCGGTGCGGGGGATGTCGCGCCCGGGCTGTGGAGCGATCGTGAGGGAGTGGGCCGCGGGACGACAGCGGTGATCAGCCGGCTGTTCGTCGCTCCGGACGGCCGGGGCCGGGGGATCGGCGCGTCGCTGATGGCGGAGGCCGTACGGGAGGCGCGGTGTCGCGGCCTGCACCCGGTGCTCGACGTCGTGGCCACCGACACCGCGGCCGCGGCCCTGTACGAACGCCTGGGGTGGGAATTGCTGGGCACGGCCGAGCAGCGGTGGGGTCCGGGCCGGACCGTGACCCTCCGTTGTTACGCGGCGGCGTTCGCCGGCCCCGGCGACCCGACCGAAAGCGGCTGAGCTCAGCCGAATCAAGCCCGTTGGGGGCACCCCCAGCGGTAGCTGGGGGAGTTTGAGGACGCGCCCGCAAGCCGGCCCGCAGCCGCAGGCGGCAAAGCCGGCCCGCAGCCGCAGGCGGCAAAGCCGGCCCGCAGCCGCAGGCGGCAAAGCCGGCCCGCAGCCGCAGGCGGCAAAGCCGGCCCGCAGCCGCAGGCGGCAAAGCCGGCCCGCAGCCGAAGATCCGCCGGACAGGCTAGGCCAGCCCCAATTCCTGGTCGCCCAGCGGGACGAAGTGCCGTGCGACGTCCGCCTCCGACACCTCTTCGAGGGTGGCGGGCGACCAACGGGGCCTGCGGTCCTTGTCGACGACCTGGGCGCGGATGCCCTCGACCAGATCGGCGCCGCTCAGCGCCGCGCAGGAGACCCGGTACTCCTGGTCCAGCACCTCGCCCAGCGAGCGGAGCCCCCGTGCCCGGCGCACCGCGGCGAGCGTCACCTTCAGCGCGGTCGGCGACTTGGCCGTGATCGCCTCGGCGGCCTCCTTCGCCTCCGGGAGACCCGCGTCGGTCAGCCGGGCGAGGATCTCCTCGACGGTGCCCGCCGCGTAGCACCGGTCGATCCAGGCCCGCTGTGCGGCGAGTTCACCGTCCGGGGCGGGCGCCGCGAAGGCTCGTACGGCCTCGTCGGCGTCCGTGCCGGCGAGGGCGTGGGCGAACTCCGGCAGCCGGTCCGCCGGTACGAAGTGGTCGGCGAAGCCGCTCCGCACGGCGTCGCCGGCGCCCAGCCGGGCGGTGGTCAGGGCCAGGTGCGTGCCCAGTTCGCCGGGCGCCCGCGACAGCAGGTACGTGCCGCCGACGTCGGGCACGAAGCCGATGGCCGTCTCCGGCATGGCGATCGCCGACCGCTCGGTGACCACCCGTACGCCGCCGTGCGCCGAGATCCCGACGCCGCCGCCCATCACCAGGCCGTCCATGAGGGCCACGTACGGCTTGGGGTAGCCGGCGATCCGGGCGTTGAGCCGGTACTCGTCCCGCCAGAAGTCCCTGGACGCCGCTCCGCCGAGGCGCGCGTCGTCGTGGATGGCGCGGATGTCCCCGCCGGCGCACAGGCCGCGGTCACCGGCGCCGTCGATCACCACGGTGGTCACGGCGTCGTCGTGCTCCCACGCGGTGAGCGCGGCGTCGACGCGGCGCACCATGGCGTGGGTGAGGGCGTTGATGGCCCGGGGGCGGTTCAGGGTGATGCGGCCGGCGCGGCCGTCCCGGCGTACGAGTACGTCATCGGTGCTGGTCATCGTGCGCTCCCCGTGCTGCCCGGTCCGTCGCGGTGGCGTGATCGACGCCGTGGCCACAGTAACGAGCGGGAGCACCCCCGCCGCGGCCGGGTCAGCCGGGCCGGTTGACCCAGTGGACGCTGGTGTAGCGGGCGCCGAAGTCGGGGCGCACCTCGACGTCCACCCGCTCCGTGGCGGATCCCTTCGGCACGTCGAAGGCGAACGCGGCCTCCGCGGACGAGCCGGGCGCCAGGGAGCCGGTGAACGGGTTGCCGACGCCACGGGCGCTGTCGAAGACCTGCTCCAGCCGGGGCCCCTGCGGCCCCGCCTTCGCCGTCACCAGTGCCCCGGCCCGGTCGAAGGTCTCCTTCGTGCCGTTGAACAGCGTGACGGTGAAGGTGACGGGGGCGTTGCCCGCCTTGTGGCCGAGGGAGGTGTCACTGGGGGTGAAGGGCTTCGGCCTGGTCACCTTCACCCGCAGCCCGGTGTCGTAGGCGTAGGTGTCCTCGAAGCGCACCACGTGTGAGCCCTGCGCCGAGGACCGCGCGCTCGACGGCGAGACCGTCAGCCCGCCGCCGGCCCGCCCGTCCGTGTCACCGCACCCGGTCAGGAGCACGGCGGCCACGGCGAGCGCGGCCGCCGGAACGGCGGTGCCGCCCCTGTCGTGCCGTCGGGTGCCCATGCCCACAGGGTGCGCCCGGCGGCACGGACACGCTCGGGGAGTGGGCCCATCGGGGGAACATCGGCCCGCGTGCCGGTGCGCACTCGTCCTCCGGCGGTCCGTCCCCCGTACAAGTCCATGCATGCGCTCCCCGAGACGCCCGGCGCGACACCGCCTCACCGTCGGCCTCCTCACGGCCGCCCTGCTCGCCCCGTGCGCGGTCCCCGTCGCGCATGCCGACGTGCCGGAGTGGCGGCCGGGCTTCAGCGACGACTTCGACATCGACGTGCCGCGCGGCGCCTTCTCGGACTGCGACCACCACACGGACACGCCGCAGGCGTACTGCGACGGTCTGACCGGCGACATGCGCGACGACTGGTGGGCCTACCCCGAGGGCTGGCCGGACACGGCGACGCAGCGCGGCCTGCCGGTCGGCGGTCGGTACGACCCGGACACCACGCTGTCCGTCTCCCACGGCAAGCTCCACATCCGCCTGTGGCGCGGGCTCACCGGCGGGGTGCACAGCGCCACCCTCGTACCGAAGAAGCTGATGGGGCGGCAGTACGGGTGGTACGAGGAGCGCTGGCGCGTCGCCCACGTCTCCCCCGGTTACAAGAGCGCCCATCTGCTCTGGCCGGTCGTGCGCGACGGATGCAGCGAGATCGACTTCCCCGAGCTCGAATGGGACTCGACGGTCTCCGGGTTCGTCCACCCCTCCACGTGCGGGCGGCAGTTCACGGTCGACACGGGGGAACCCTGGACGCGCTGGCACACCACGGTCATCGAGTGGCGCCCCGGGGACCTGCGCTTCCACCTCGACGGCGAACTGGTCGGCCACACCACGGAGGGCGTTCCGGCCAGGCCCATGACCTGGGACATCCAGAACGAGTCCGCCCTCAACGGCGAACAGGCAGCGCCCGGTTCGTGGGCGCAGCTCGACATCGACTACGTGCGGGGCGGGGCCTGGTAGCCGCGGGGGGCGGCGGTGCGTGCCAGGATGGCCCGTATGACTGCCGTACGCGCCGTTCGTGTCCTGGCCGCGGGGATCTCCCTGGCCGCCGCGCTGTCCCTCTCGGCGTGCGGCACCGAGAAGGCCGGTGAGGAGCGGGTGGCCGGTGCGGCGGCCCGTTCCGGTTCCGCGCCGGCGACTGTTCCCACCGACTGGCCCTACCGCGTCGACGCCAAGTCCCCGTCGCCGTCCCCGTCGCCGTCCCCGTCGCCGTCCGCGTCCCTGACGCCCACCTGCCCGGCCTCCGGTGTCCTGCTGACCACCGATCACGGGGACGGCGCGATGGGCCTGCGCACCCAGACAGTGACGCTCGTCAACTGCGGCGGCCGTGCCCAGCGGCTCAACGGCTACCCGGCCGTGCGGCTCCTGGACAAGGAGGGCCGCCCGCTGGAGCTGGAGACCGACGAGGGCGGGCAGTCGGTCGCCGGCGGGGTCAAGGACCCCGGGCCGAGGCCGGTCACCGTCGAGCCGGGCGGCTCGGCCCGCTTCACCCTGGTGTGGCGCAACACCTACGACGACACCAGCCGTCCTGCGGCGGTCGGCGTCGCCGCGGCGGTCACACCGGCCCCCGGCGCCGCCGAACAGCGCGTCACCTCGCCCGCCCCGTTCGACCTCGGTTCCACCGGGCGGCTCGGCGTCACCGCCTGGGAACAGTCGTCCGACGGCTGAGCGGCCGGGGCGCGGCTGAGAGGGGCTCGCCGGTCCTCAGCCCGCGCCCTCGGCGGCGTGCGGGCTGAGGGTCCCCGCTCCCACGAGGGCGAACAGCAGCAGCCCCAGCAGGATCCGGTAGACCACGAACGGCATGAAGCTCCGCTGGGAAATGAAGCGCATGAACCACGCGATCACCGCGTAGCCGACGACGAAGGCGACGACCGTGGCGAAGAGGGTCGGCCCCCACGCCGTGTGTCCGTCGCCCGCGTCCTTGAGCTCGAAGACGCCGGAGGCGAGGACGGCGGGGACGGCCAGCAGGAACGAGTAGCGGGCCGCGGATTCGCGGGTGTAGCCCAGCAGGAGGCCGCCGCTGATGGTCGCTCCGGAGCGGGAGACGCCGGGGACGAGGGCCATCGCCTGGCAGATGCCGAAGATCAGACCGTCCTTGACGTTCAGGTCCTCCAGTTCCTTGCGCCGCGCGGCCGCCCGGTGCCGGCCGCCGCTCTCGTCGCGGGCCGCCCGCCGGTCGGCGTAACCGAGGACGAGGCCCATGACCACGAGCGTGGTGGCGATCAGCCGCAGATCGCGGAACGGGCCCTCGATGGCGTCCTTGAGCACGAGCCCCAGCACGCCGATCGGGATCGATCCGACGATCACCAGCCAGCCCGTACGGGCGTCGGCGTCGTGGCGGATCCGGCTCCGGTCGGACAGGGAGCGGAACCAGGCGGAGACGATGCGCGCGATGTCCCTGCGGAAGTAGAGGAGGACGGCGGCCTCGGTGCCGATCTGGGTGATGGCGGTGAACGCCGCGCCCGGGTCCCGCCAGTCCGCGAAGGCGGCGGTCAGACGGAGATGGGCGCTGGAGGAGATCGGCAGGAATTCCGTCAGCCCCTGGACGAGTCCGAGGACAAATGATTCGAACCAAGACATGAGGCCAGTGCCATCCCAGTGACGTTCGCGGACGCGTCCCGGCGGGTGCGGCAGGCCGGGCGCCGGTCGACAGCGATCATCCACCGGGTGGGCGGCGGCCTGGCGTCCGTGGGGTGAACGCTGCCTGAAGTCAGGGCCGTTCGGGGAGGCCCGCCGCTACCCTTGGCGGCCGCGCGGGTTCACGCCTGGCCGGTGTCGAAGCGGCTGACCTTGCCGTCGGAGACGGTGAACCGCCACCTGGTCCGCATCTCGCCCCAGGTGTCGTTGCGGTAGCTGGCGACGAGCGTCCGCCCGTCGTCGGACTCGGACTCCACGTCCATGTGACCGCCGGAGGAGAAGATCTCCTTGTCGGCCCAGGTGCCGAGCTCCCGGTCCGATCCGTCGTCGCTCATCGTGGCGCCATCGGCCAGCGCGGCCCGGAACGCCGCCTGGTCGTTGGCGTTGATGGCCTTGACCAGGGCGCGTACGGCCGCGTCGGACAGGTCGTCGTCGGGGATCACCGCGAGGCTCCTTCCGGAGGGTGGGACATCACGCTAGACACATGATGTCCCCGCCGCCACTCGGGCCGGCCCGTCCATCGGCCATGTGGCGGGTGCGCGTGCGGTCGGCTCACACCGCCGGCTCACACCAGGAGATTGACCTGGTGGTGGGAGTGGTTGCCGATGTCGAGCTCACGGAAGCCGACCCGCTGGGCGCTGGTGCTGCTGGTGTTGATGCACCAGCTGAAGGCGGTGGGCGGCACGGCGGTGGAGTACGGGCCGGCCCACACCGTGCCGTCGACGGCCACCGCGTAGAAGTACCAGTAACGGTTGACGGCCGCGAGGTTGCCGCCGTAGGGGACCTTGCAGGCGCCCGGTTCGATGTTCCACCAGCCGGACTTGAGCCAGTCGCCGCCGTCGGGGCAGTTCGGGTAGTGGCGCATGATCGCTACGGAGACGGTGGCGTGGTACCGGTTGCAGAAGCGCAGCATCGGCCCTCCGTCAGTTCTCGGAGGGCTGGAGGCGGGGACCGCCGCCGGGTGCGGACGATCGGTCCTCGGAGGCCACCAGGAAGCCCGGCCGGTGCCGGACGACACCCTCCGACTCCTCCGCCTCCTCGGCCTCGCCGGCGGTGACGCGCGGAATGTCCGCCACGCTCGCCGCCCGGAGCACCTGCGGATCCATGCCGGCGCGGGCGTCCGCGCCCTCGTCGTCGTCCTCGATGCGGCCTGCGGCCATGGCAGCCTCTCCTCGCTCGTCGCCCACGTGCGGTGCGTGAACACTGAACGTAGCCACGGGGCCGCGTGTGGTGAAGGGCGTGCGGTGGCATCCCCTCGCGCGATGCGCGAGCGCCGGAGCCCGCGCCCACGAACTCCCCGGCGCTCACGACCGGCGTGTGAGTCCCGTGGGGCAGGCGGCGCTGAATGGGGTGAGCGGTTCGGCCGACCGGCACGCGCGCGGCGGGCCGATCATCCTGCCCAGGCCGTCGGAGTCGCGCGGCGAAGAGGCCGCGATGCCTCCTCGTCTACGGGCGTGACGACGGCAGCGTCCGGCCCCGCTTGCGCCAGGCCACCACGACCGCCGCCAGTCCCGTGAGCCCGATGAAGGCCATGGCGGCGAGGAACGCCGGCGACGTCGGGGTCGACGCGTGACTGCCCGCGATCACGTACGCGGCCGTGTTGGGCGCACTGCCGAGCCCGGTCGCCAGCAGGAAGGGGGTCCAGCCCATCCGGGACACGGCGGCGCAGTAGTTCGCGGCCGCGAAGGGCACCCCGGGAAACAGCCGGATCGCCATCATCGAGCGGAACCCGTGCCGGCTGAGCTGCCGGTCGGCGGCCGTGAGCCACCGCCCGCGCAGCAGCGGCCGCAGCGCGTCCTGCCCCAGCAGCCGGCCCAGCCCGAAGGCGATGCCCGAGCCGAGCACGGTGCCCACCACGGCCGCCGCGGTGCCGAACGGGGCGCCGAAGAGCGCGCCCGCCGCGAGGTTCAGGATCGGGCGCGGTACGAACGCCGCGGTGCACAGCCCGTAAGCGGCCGCGAACAGCACCAGCGCCGTGCCGCCCGACAACTGCGGCGGCCAGCCGCCCGCCAGCAGCCGCTCCGGCCGGAACGCCAGCACCGTCGCGGCGGCGCCGGCGAGCAGCGCGACCAGCAGGCCCAGGCGGAACCACGGGGAGAGCGGCCAGCGCGAGCGGCGCTCGGCGAGGCCGGGGGACGGCACGGCGGATTCGAGCATCGATGGAGCGTAACCGAAGAGGGTGTACGGCGAGCGTGGAGTCCGCGAGCCGATACGGAACCAGGACGTTCCGGCGTCCCCTGTTCGCCCGCCGGACACCGGGCTCCCCACGGGTGACCAACCGGTGACACAGAGGGCACCTCCATCCCGCTGACCTCGTCTGTTCCGGTCATCGGACAGGCAGGGCTTAATCAGGTGCCACCGACCGGGGGGCGACCTAGGGTGCCTCTATGGATGAGCGGTGGGAAGGGGCACTCGAACGGGCTGACCAGCTGGCGTTGTTCGTGGCTGCCGAGCGGCGGGCGAGGCTCGCGCTGAGGCAAGGTCAGCTGGAGAAGGTGCTCACCGCCCTGCAGCTCAGGATGGTGATCCAGCAGATGGCACAGATGTGGTTGGACGGGTTCGCGGTCGGCACGGCCCACCGGGCCGGGGGCGAGCGGCTCTAGGGTGTGTTGTCCCGGCGGATCTTCGGCCGCGGGCCGTCTTTGCCGCCTGCGGCGGCGAGCGCCCTGCGGGCGTGTCCTCAATCTCCCCCAGCTACCGCTGGGGGTGCCCCCAACGGGCTTGATTCGGCCGGGCTCAGCCCCCTTCAGCCCGTCCGGCGCTTGAGGACAGCGCCGCGCAGCGGTGGTGCGGACGAAACGGCCCGCAGTCGCCCGCTCACATGATCCGCCGGACACGGCGTAGCAGGCACGGGACGGTCACCGCCCGGGATCGGCACAATAGGGGAGTGGAAGAACCGATACCCGTGATGCGGGACGTGGACTCGGGCACCGCCAAGCTGCTGCCCGACGTGGACCGGGCGCGGGCCTGGCTGCTCACCGTCGACGGCTCACCCCAGTCGTACGTCGACCTGGACGACCCCACCCACCTCGAATTCGAGTACGCCCGGCGGATCGCCCACGTCCTCGACGCCGCCGCGCCGCCCCATCGCGCCCTGGACGTGCTGCACCTGGGCGGCGGTGCCCTGACCCTGCCCCGGTACGTGGCGGCCACCCGCCCCGGGTCCCGCCAGCGGGTCGTCGAGGCGGACCGCGGGCTGCTCGGCCTGGTCGCCGAGCACCTGCCGCTGCCCGCCGGGTCCTGGATCGAGGTACGGGCGGCGGACGCGCGTGCCGAACTGGAGGCCGCGCCCGACGCCTCCGCCGACGTGATCGTCGCGGACGTCTTCGGCGGCGCGCGCGTGCCCGCGCACCTCACTTCGCTGGAGTACGCCCGCCACTGTGCGCGCGTCCTGCGCCGCGACGGCCGCTACGCGGCCAACCTCGCCGACGGCGCGCCCTTCGCCTTCCTCCGCTCGCAGGTGGCCAACTTCGCGAGCGTCTTCCCGCACGTGTGCCTGATCGCCGAACCGTCGATGCTGCGCGGGCGTCGCTTCGGCAACGCCGTCCTCGTCGCCTCGCACAGCGAACTGCCGGTGATCGCGCTCGCCCGCCGCGCCGCCGGTGACGCCTTCCCGGCGCGGGTGGAGCACGGGGAGGCGCTGGAGCGGTTCGCGGCCGGGGCCGAGCCCGTGGGGGACGCGGAGGCGGTGGGGTCGCCGGAGCCGCCGGGCGGGGCGTTCAGCGTGGGCTGACGCCGCCCGGCGGGCAGCCGGGGGGAGCCGGTCAGGAGTCCTTGAGCGGCCTGAGCGAGCTCATGATCTTCTTGATGACGTCGTCGGAGACCTCGTCCTCGGTGCCCGTGGCGCTGTAGAGACACCACGTGGCCAGGTCGCCCTGGGTGTCCTTGTACGTCACGGTGAAGGCCTTGCCGCTGGAGGCACACCGGCGCTTGGCGCTGATACCGGTGACCGTCGCCGAGGAGGAGGTTCCGGTCAGGCCGTAGTCGCTCTTGAACGGCTTGCCCTTGGAATAGTTGAACTTCCCCGTCTTCTTCTGGTCGAAGGCGTAGAACACCCAGTTCAGCGCCTCGTTCTCGGCGGCGTCGGCCTCGCTCTTGGCGCCCTGGGCACCCTTGGTGCCGGCGGCGACGGGATTGGTGTCCTTCTCGCAGCGGTCCTCGTTGAAGAACGCCACACCGGACATGCTGATGCCCTTGGGCGCGAGGGACTTGTCGCCCTCCTCCGTGATGCCGAAGCTCATGCCCGGCGAGGCCACCTTCCACTCCGGCGGGACGTCGAAGGCGTTGTGGCGCTTGTTGTTGGTGACGACCTTCCAGCCGGCGATCACCGGCTTGATCTCCTCGCCGCCGCGCGGATTGTCGAGAGGCTCCTGGGACCCGCCGGCCGAGGGAGTGGCCGAAGCGGGAGCCGACGCGGAGGCCGACGCCTTCGGGTCGGTCTTCGCCACGTTCTGCTTGTCGTCGTCCTTCAGCACGACGACCCCGGTGACCACGGCCGCCGCGACCACCGCGACGGCGGCACCGATCGCGATCACCGTGGTGCGCCTGCGGTTGTCACGCGGCGGCTCAGGGGCGCCGGGCGGTGCCGCGGCCGGCCACTGGGGGACGGTCGAGCCGGGCTGTCCGGCCTGCTGGTACGGGTTCTGCTGCGGCCCGTAGCCGGGCGGCGCGTACCCCGGCTGCTGGTACGGGTTCGGCTGCTGGAACCCCGGCTGAGGCCCGGGCTGAGGCCCCGGCGTCTGGTACGGGTTCTGGTCGTGCGGGTTCTGCTCGCCCCCGGGCGGCTGCTGTCCTGGCCACATGGCCGATAACCATAGAGGCAGTAGATGACATCGGTGACTGGCGGCCCCTTCCACCACTTGCTACCGGCTGGTAACTTCCTGGTATGTCTGAGAACCAGCCCTCGATCGGCGACATGCTCGTGGCCACCGTGCCCATGGCCCGTACGCTCAACCTCGTCTTCGGCGAGGTCACCGCGCAGCGCGCCGTCGTCAGCCTGCCCGACCAGCCCGACTACCACAATCACGTCGGGGGCCCGCACGCCGGCGCGATGTTCACCCTCGCCGAGTCCGCGAGCGGGGCGATCGTCCTGGCCGCCTTCGGCGACCAGCTCTCCCGCGCGGTGCCGCTGGCCGTCCGCGCCGAGATCGGCTACAAGAAGCTCGCCAAGGGCCCCGTCACCGCCACCGCCGAGCTGGGCCGCCCCGCCGCCGAGATCGTCGCGGAGCTCGACGCCGGAGAGCGCCCGGAGTTCCCGGTGCGCATCGCGATCACGCGCGAGGACGGCGCCGTGACGGGCGAGATGACCGTGGTCTGGACGCTGCGTCCGAACAGCTGAGGCATCCCCGACCGGGCGGACTCACAACAAAAGGGTCTCGGCCGCAACCCACGCCCCCCGGAGTGAGTCCTTACCTCCAGTAGGCTTCCCGGCGTGCGCGCGCCTCACGGCGCACGCCGGGCACAGGTCGTCAACCGGGGAGGAACCGGCGTTGCACATCCAGGAGTGGCTCGAAACCGTACCGGCGATCGCCGTCTACCTCCTGGTGGGCGGGGTCATCGGGCTGGAGAGCCTGGGCATCCCGCTCCCCGGCGAGATCGTCCTTGTCAGTGCCACCCTGATGGCCGCCACACAGGACCACATCAATCCGTACGTCCTGGGGGCGTGCGCCGTGGCCGGCGCGATCATCGGTGACTCGATCGGCTATCTGATCGGCCGCAAGGGCGGCAAGCCGCTCCTGGAGTGGCTCGGCCGCAAGTTCCCCAAGCATTTCGGGCCGCACCACGTGGCCACCGCCGAGCGGTCCTTCAAGAAGTGGGGCATGTGGGCGGTCTTCGTCGGTCGCTTCATCGCCCTGCTGCGGATCTTCGCGGGTCCGCTGGCGGGCGTGCTGAAGATGCCGTACTGGAAGTTCCTCATCGCCAACGTCCTCGGTGGCATCGTCTGGGCCGGCGGCACGGTCGCGGTGATCTACAGCGTCGGCAAGGTCGCCGAGAAGTGGCTGAAGCAGTTCTCCTACCTCGGCCTCGTCGCCGCCGTGCTCTTCGGCCTCGGCTCGTTCGTCGTCATGCGGATCAAGGCCAAGAAGGCCGAGGCGGCGAACTCCGCCGCGTCCCCGGCCGAGCCTGAGGCCGCCGCCGTCGCGGAGTGACGACGGACGTCCCGCACGGATGAGGGCCCGACGGCGATGCGCCGTCGGGCCCTCATCCGTGTACGGGCCGGGGCCTCCGGGATCCGCGACGCGCCGGGGATCCCTCCGGGAGGCCGGAAATGGCTCCTCGGGTCCGCTCGGCGGTCCGGGTCCTTCCCCGGCCCTTCCCATCTGCCGGTCACCCCTCCATCCTCGGGCCCCAGGCACCTTCCGGAAGGGGAGACGGATGAACAGACGCGGCAGAACGGTGGCGGTGGGAGCCCTCGCGCTCGTGGCTGGCGGAGCGTTCATCACCTCAGGGGCGTCGGCCGCGCCCACGGCAGGCACGGGGACCACAGCGGCCACGACCTACTGGGCCAAGGTCACCGCCGGCGGATCCCTCGTGGCCGGCTCGGGCATCACCGGCGTGTACAAGTTCGGCAACGGCCGCTACAACCTGTACACGAACTTCAACGCGAGCAACTGCGCGCTGACCGGCACCCTGAACACGAACGGCGGCTCGGACCCCGGCCCCGGCACCTCGTCGATCCTGGTCGGTGCGGTGAGTTCCAGCACCTTGTTCGTCCGCACGGCGACACCGTCGAGCCAGAGCGTCGACGACGACCGCCCGTTCTCCTTGGTGATCGCCTGCTGACGCCCCCCGGGCCGGCGCCGACGCGGCCGCGGTCCCGGCTGTGCTCGCGGGACGATGGCGATGCTCGTGATCCGGGCCGGTGCCACGTTCGGGAATGGCTCCCTTCGGTGATCACCTTCGGTGCTGGTGGCCGCTTGTTTCGACAGCCGGACGTCTTCCGCGCGCCAATGCGAGGACATCCGCCAGGCGCTCGTTGCGTTCGGTGATCATCCGGGCGGCGCGCAGCAGCAGATCGGTGCACTGTCCCGGGCACGGTGCGCCAGGAACAGGTAGTGCCGGAAGGGGCGTTGGAGAATAGGCGAGCAGAGCGAGATCTCGTGCGTAAAGGCGCTCTACTGTCTGGATCACGCGCCGTGAAAGCTGGGCGAGCGGCAGGGGAATGGGGGTGGCGTTCTCGCGCGGAGGCGTCAAGGGTTCCGTCCAGCCCTGTCGCTTGAGGTGGTCTCCCAGCAGGTCCACGGTGTTCTGAAGTTCCTCGACCTTGCCGATATGGCGGTACGGAAAGGCGTCGGGCCGCAAGAGGGTGGTCTGGGGCCGCCAGTGCGAGTTGCCGTCGAGCAGGCCGGTCTCGTGCTGCAGGGCGTCGACGAAGGACTCGAAATCCTCCACGACTTCGTCGAGCCGGTGGGGTATGCGCGGGAACCAGGGACGGGCGGCGTAGCGCCGGGCGTAGTACGGCTCGCGCAGCAGGAGTTTGGACTGCCAGGCTGACCACAGACGCGCAAGCGGATGCCGGGTGACGCAGAAGACGAACCATCCCGGGTCGTCCCTGATCTGCCGCCACTCAGGTTCGGTCAGCTGCCGGAGCGTACGGGTGTGCTGCCAGCAGCTGAAGTCGTGGATCGCCAGCGCCCTGGTCACTTCGGGCGCGAGGGAGGCCCGGAACGCCTCGCGGGGTTCCCGCTGCAGCTCGGCGAACATCGACAACAGGCTGGTGCACGCCGCTTTCGGGGTGACCACGTACAGGACCTTCCAGCGCGGCAGCATGATCCCGCGTGTCGTGGGCAGCGCGGAAAGGTGCTCCTGCCCTGGCGGCTCGCCGGTCCCGGCCGTACTCATACCGCCACTCCGTACACCCCCGGCATCATGCACCTCGGTCCCACCTCGCTGCTCTCCCATCACGCGAGATCGCGTTGTCAGGCCCCCACCTCGCGGTGGGCCTTCGCCAGGTCCAGGTACATCGTGGCGTTGTGCCTGATGTGCTCACGCTCCTCGGCGGTCAGTTCCCGGCGGATCTTCGCGGGCACTCCGGCGACCAAGGAGCCCGGCGGCACCCGCATGCCCTGGGGGACCAGGGCCTGGGCGGCGATCAGTGATCCGGCTCCGATCGTGGCGCCGTTGAGGACGGTCGCGCCCATGCCGATCAGTACGTCGTCCCCGACCGTGCAGCCGTGCAGCACGGCGTTGTGGCCGACGGTCACCCGCTCGCCGACGGTCACGGGGAATCCCGGGTCCACGTGCACCGTGCAGTTGTCCTGGATGTTGCTGTCCGCGCCGAGGCTGATCGGCCCGCAGTCGGCCCGCAGCACGGCGTGGTACCAGACACTGGCGCCCGCGGCCATCGTGACCTCGCCGATCACGACCGACGTCGGCGCGGTGAACGCCGAGGGATCGATGTCCGGCTCCTTGCCGCCGACACCCGAAATCAACGCCCGTCCCGTCACCGCTGTCTCCTCACTGTTCTCCCGCCCCCGCTTCTCCCGGCACCGTAGGCGATGGCGGGCTCAGACGCCGTCCAGGGTCAGGCTGAGGCGGACCAGGTCGGCGAGCGTGGGGGCCGGGCGTTTGGCGCGGATGCGGCGGGTGTAGGTGCCCACGGTGTGCACGCTGATGCCCAGGCGCGTGGCGATCTGGTGGTACGTCAGGCCGGCGCCGATGTGGGCCAGGACCTCACGCTCACGGGGCGACAGGCTCGGTGGCTCGCTCTGGACGCTGTGGCCGGGCATGTTCTCTCCACGTGGTATGGCGGGTCAGCCGGCACGCGGCGCTCCGGCGACGGCCCGGTGGAGCCGTGCGCGAAGCACTACGCCGCGTGACACACAAGGGGATCTAACCACGAACGCGGTGAAATGCAAGCAAAAAGTGGTGCCCCCCACTTTTCCCCGCCCAACTCCCCGGAGGTGAACGCCCGGCCGGTTGTCAAGTCCCCAACTCGCGTGGCTCCAGGAGGGCTTCGAACCGGACGAGTGTGGGAGCGACCTCCGCCGACCGCGGCGGCATCCGGAGGCCGACTGGAGGGGAACGCGCGTGGGGCACTTCCGCCTGCTCGTCATGGGCAACGGGATCTCGGCGTACGGCAGCTACCTCAACATGGTGGCGCTCAACGTCTTCATCTACCACGTGACGGGAAGCGCCCTCACCGCCGGGCTCTTCATGGCCGTACGCCTGATCACCAGCGTCGCCTCGGGGTTCGTCAGCGGCCGCCTCGTCACGCGTTACGACCGCAAGCGGCTCATGGTGGGCGCCGACCTCACCCAGGCCGCGGCACTGCTGGTGCTGCTGCTCGTGCCCGCCGGCGGGCGGGTCGCGCTGCTCTTCGCGCTGGCCGTGGTGACCGGCGCCTGCTCGACCCTGTCCACGGTGGCGCTGCGCAGCAGCGTCCCGGAGATCGTCGGGCCCGAGCACCGGGCCCGGGCCAACGGCCTGCTGGTGACGGGCCGGTCCCTGGCGATGATCGCCGGATTCGCCTCCTCCGGAGTGGTCGTGGCACAGCTCGGCTACACCACGGCCTTCGCCCTCGACGCCGCGTCCTTCGTGGTCTCGGCGACGGTCCTCTTCCTGCTGCCCGTCCGCACCCGGGCGGTGGCGGGGGAGGAGGAGCGGGAGGAGGCGGCCGACGGCACCGCCCGGTGGGGCACCCGGGCGCTGCTGCGGACGGCGCCCCTGCTGGCGCTGATGATCGCCGTACGGGCCGCCGACGGGCTGGGGTCCTCCTCCCACAACGTCGCCCTGCCCATCTACTCCGACGGCCTGGACCCCGCCCACCCGGCCACGTTCATCAGCCAGTTCTGGACGACCTGGGCGTTCGGCAACATCGTCGCGCAGCAGGTGTGCGGCCGCTTCATGGCCAAGGGCGGACGGAGTCCGGGGGAGCGGGCGTTCGCGCTCGGTTCCTGCGTGATGTCCGCGGCGTTCATCCTCGTCTTCGCCGGTCTGCCCACCGCCGCGGCCGTCGTCGTCGCGCTGATCGCCGGGATGGCCGACGGCTTCACGGAGATCGTGTACGTCACGCGGCTCCAGGCCGTCCCCGACGAGCGGCGCGGCCGCCTCTTCGGGTTGTCCGCGTCCGCCGAGAACGCCGGCTTCGGCCTGGGCATGATCGTCAGCGCGGCCCTGCTCGACCACTTCGCCCCCCTGCCGGTGGTGGCCGTCTTCCACGGCATCGCCATCGCCCTGTGCCTGGCCCTCCTCGTCCTGCTGTTCCGGCGCGGCACCGCGACGGCACGGCGGGGCGGCGAACGGGCCGACGGGGCGCCCGCGCCGGGCAGGGACCTCCCCACGGCGGAAGGACACAGCGCGTGAGCCCGACCCACGACCCGGCCGTCGCCGTCATCGGCATGGCCTTCCGCTTCCCCGGGGCCGACACCCCCGAGGACTTCTGGCACGTGATCCACGCCGGCGAGGACCGCGTCACCCGCTTCACCGACGAGGAGCTGGCCGCCGCCGGCATCCCGGAGGAGGCCTACGGCGCGCCCGACTTCGTCGGAGCGGCCGGCGTGCTGGACGACATCGCCGGGTTCGACGCCCGGCACTTCGGGATGAGCGCCCGCGAGGCACAGCTCACCGACCCCCAGCACCGGATGTTCCTGGAGTGCGCCCAGCACGCCCTGGAGGACGCCGGCTATCCCGGGGAGCGCGACGGCACCCGGGTGGGCGTCTACGCCACCACCGGCTACCACCTGTACTCCATGCAGCACTACCTCCTCAACAACGTCCTCACCGGAGCGCCCGCCGACGACTGGCTCTCCCGGATGCAGATCATGGTCGGCAACTACACCGACTTCACCGCCACCCGCGTCTCCTACCGGCTGGGCCTGACCGGACCGGCCGTCAGCGTCCAGACCGGCTGCTCCAGTTCCCTCGTCGCCGTACAGACGGCCGCGCAGTCCCTGCTCCTCGGCGACTGCGACATCGCCCTCGCCGGCGCCACGGCCGTGCACGTACCGCGCGTCCTGGGCTACCGCCACGTGAAGGGCTCGATCCTCTCCAGGAGCGGCCACCTGCGGGCGTTCGACGCGGCCGCCGACGGCACCGTCGGCGGTACGGGCGTCGCGGCGGTCGTGCTCAAACCGCTGGGGCGCGCCCTCGCCGACGGCGACACCGTGCACGGCGTCATCCGCGGCTGGGGCGTCACCAACGACGGCGCCGGCAAACAGGCGTACGCCGCGCCCAGCGCCCGGGGGCAGCGGGCCGCGATCCGGCAGGCGCTGGACCGGGCGGGCGTCGGCGCGGAGACCATCGGCTATCTGGAGACCCACGGCACCGGCACGCTCAAGGGCGACCCCATCGAATTCGACGGCGCCACGGCCGCGTTCCGCGAGGACACCGACCGGGTCGGCTACTGCGCCATCGGATCGACGAAGGCCAACATCGGCCACCTCGACGTCGCCTCCGGGCTGGCCGGCCTCATCAAGACACTGCTGGTCCTCCAGCACGGCGTCGTACCGCCGCTGGCGAACTTCACCCGCCCCAACCCCCTGCTCGCCCTCGACGACAGCCCCTTCTACATCCCGCGCACCGCACGACCTTGGCCCGACGACGGCCACCCCCGCCGCGCGGGACTGACCTCCCTGGGCGTCGGCGGCACCAACGTCCACCTCGTCCTGGAACAGCCGCCCGCACCGGCACCCCGCCGGGGGCGGGCCGCCCCGCCGGGCGCGCTCGTGCTCTCCGGCACCGCCGAGGAAGCCCTCACCGCCAACGCCGCCGCCTTCCGCGACCACCTGCGCCGGCACCCCGGCACCGACCTCGCCGACCTCGTCACCACCGCCGCGCTCGGCCGTACCCACGGCCGGCACCGGCTCGCCGTGCGCGGTGCCACCCCCACCGCGCTCGCCGACGCCCTCGACGCCTGGCTCACGGGCACCCGCCCCACGACGGTGACGACCGGCACCGCACCGCGCGAGGGCGCCGTCGGCGTCGGCCTGATGTTCACCGGGCAGGCGGCCCCGTACCCCGGCATGGCCGCACCGCTGTACGAGCGCTTCCCCGCCGCCCGGGAGGTCCTGGACACCTGCGAGACCCACTACCGGACCCTGTACGGCGGCTCGCTCCTGGCCGGCCTGCTGGGCACCGGCGCCCGCACCCGGGACGACGCCGTCTGGCCCACCGACACCGCCCAGCCCGCCCTCTTCGCCCTCCAGTGCGCCCTCGTCCGGCTCTGGTCCGACGCCGGTGTCGCACCGGCCGCCGTCACCGGGCACAGCGTCGGCGAGTACGCGGCCCTGTACGCCGCCGGGGCACTGACGCTGGAGGACGGCCTGCGCCTCACCGCCGAGCGCGGCCGGCTGATGCGGCGGCTCTGCGCCCCGGGCGCGATGACCGCCGTCCCGCTCGACCGCGACGGCGCGCGCGCCCTGGCCGCCGGGACACCCGGCCTGGAGCTCGCCGTCACCAACGGCGCCGGCTCCCAGGTGCTCGCCGGGCCCGTCGACGCCATGGACCGCCTGCCGGCGCTGCTCGCCGAACGGGGCCTGCGGGGCGAACGCCTGCCGGTGGACCGCGCGTTCCACACCGCCTCGATGGACCCCGTCCTGGAACCGCTGCGGGCGCTGCTCGACGGCATCGCGTTCCGCCCGGTGACCGTGCCCTTCGTCAGCGGCCTCGACGGCCGCGTCCGCGCCCCCGGCTGGGTTCCGGACGCCGGCTACTGCGTACGCCAGACCCGCGAACCGGTGCGCTTCGACGAGGCGCTGCGCGGCCTCGCCGGACTGGAGGGCCTCGCCGTGCTCGTCGAGGCGGGCCCGCACACCACGCTCAGCGGCCTGGCCCGGCGGGCCCTGCCCGGGCTGCGGGCGGTCCCCACGCTGCGCCGGGGCGCCGGGCTCGAACCCCTGTGGTCGGCCGTGGCGGAGCTGTACTGCGCGGGGGCGGACATCGACTGGCGGGCGCTGGTGGCGGGCAGCGGCGGCAGGAGGATCCCGCTGCCCGGCTACCGCTTCCAGCACACGGACCACTGGACGGGGCCGGAACCCACGGCCGTCAGCACCACGACACCAGCGAGCAAGGGAGCCGCAGTGGCAACGCACGAGGCAGCAGTCGAGCGGGTCGTCCGCACCATCGTCGAACTGACCGCCCAGCACCTCGGCCATGACCCGGGGGCGATCGGCGGGGACACCTCCTTCTTCGACCTCGGCGCCGACTCGCTGCAGATGATCAGCGTGCTGCGCGAACTGGAGCAGGAGCACCGGGTCAAGGTCGCGATGCGGGAACTCTTCGAGGAGACGGGCACGCCGCGCCAGCTCGCGGAGCTCATCGTCGGGCGGATGGGATCCGTTCCCCCGCCGGCTCCGGCCGAGGCGGTGTACGAGCCGGTGGCCGCCGAGCCGGTGGCCGAGGCGGTGGGCGAGCCGGTCGCCGTCGGACTGGTGGGGGAGAGGCCGGCGGTGTACGAGCCGGTCGCCTCGCAGCCGCAGCCGCAGCCGCTGTTGGTGCCTGTGCCTGTGTCCCCGCCCCAGCCCCTGGCCGCGCCCCAGCCCCTGGCCGCGCCCGAGCCTGTGGCCGCGCCCGAGTACGCCACCCGCCGCGAACTGGAGGACCTCGCCCACAAACTCCAGCAGATATCGCAGATACAACTCCAGATGATGTCCCAGCTCTCCCAGCTGCTCGCCCTCCAGACGGCGGCCGCGACGGCCGGACTCAACGGCACCCTCACTCACAGCAACAACACCGGCAACACCAGCAACGGCAAGGTGGCCCAGTGACCGGGATCGCCGCCGCGTCCGCGGCACTCGACCAGGACCTCGCAGCCATGGTCGAACTCTCGCAGCGCATCGCACGCCAGCTCGGCACGCCGGAGGCCGCGCCTGATGGTTCGCAGGCCCCGGAGGCGCGGGAGACCTCCGGGACCCCCGGCCGGGAGGAGGAGGCTCCCGCCCCCGCCGCCCAGCAGCGCGTGCACGGCCCCCGGGTGAGCGTCGCCCGCTCCTCCGGCATGGTCCGCGACGCCTCGCCGCGCTCGCAGCAGGCCCACCTCGACGACCTCGTACGCCGCTACACGGCCAGGACCCCGGCCTCCAAGGAGATCGCCCAGCGCCACCGCCGGGTGCTGGCCGACAGCCGCGCCGTCGTCGGCTTCCGCAGCGCCACCAAGGAGATGCTCTACCCCATCGCCGGCCGCCGGGCGAGCGGCGCGTGGCTGGAGGACATCGACGGCAACCGCTATGTCGACATCACCATGGGCTTCGGCGTGCTGCTCTTCGGCCACGAACCGTCGTTCGTGAGCGAGGCGGTCCGCGAACACCTCTCCGGGGGCATCCGGCTCGGCCCCCGCGCGGTCGAGACCGGCGAAGCGGCCGAACTGCTCGCCGGGATGACCGGCATGGAGCGGGTGGCCTTCGCCAACTCCGGCACCGAGGCCAACTCCGGTGCGATCCGCCTCGCCCGCGCCGCCACCGGCCGCGACAAGGTGGTCATCTTCAACGGCGCGTACCACGGCCACGCCGACACCGTCCTCGGCCGCTCCCCGGGGCCCGCGGCCGGCCGGCCCACCGTTCCCGTCTCCAGCGGCATCCCGCACAGCGCCGTCGCCGACCTGGTGGTCCTCGACTACGGCAGCCGCGAGAGCCTGGAGGCCGTCGAACGGCTCGCGGACGAGATCGCCGTGGTCGTCATCGAGCCCGTGCAGAGCCGGCACCCCTCCCTCCAGCCGGTGGAATTCGTACGCGAACTGCGCGAACTGACGCGCCGCCACGGCATCGTGCTGATGTTCGACGAGATGCTGACCGGCTTCCGGCCCGCCCCGCGCGGCGCTCAGGAGCTCTACGGCGTCACCCCCGACCTGGCCACCTACGGCAAGCTCCTCGGCGGCGGCTTCCCGATCGGCGCCATCGCCGGCCGCGCCGACATCATGGACGGCGTCGACGGCGGCCACTGGAACTACGGCGACGACAGCTACCCGCCCGCCGACACGACCTTCTTCGGTGGTACGTACATCCAGCACCCGGTGTCGATGGTCGCGGCGCGCGCCGTCCTGACCCACCTCAAGGAGCACAGCCCCACGCTCCAGCAGCGGCTCAACGCCCGTACCGACGAACTGGCGGCCACGCTCAACGCGTTCTTCGAGGCGGAGGAGTACCCGCTGCGGATGAGCCACTTCGGCTCCCAGTTCCGCTTCGACCACCGCGCGGACATGGAACTGCTCTACCACCACCTGATGCTGCGCGGCGTCCATGTGTGGGAGTGGCGGAACTTCTTCCTCTCCACCGCGCACACCGACGGCGACCTGGAGTTCGTCGCGGAAGCCGTCAAGGACTCGCTGCGGGAGCTGCGCGGGGCGGGCTTCTTCCCGGGTGGCGGCCCGGTGCTGCGGTCGGCTGCGCGGCCGGTGGAGACCGCGCTTGCGCCTGCGCCTGCGGCGGGCGGGACGACTGCGGCTGCGGCGGGTTCTGCGTCCCAACCCTGGGCGGGTGCCACGCCTGCGCCTGCGGCGGGCACCGCGGCTGCGCCTGTGGCGGGTTCTATGTCCCAACCTGGGGCGTGCGCCACGCCCGCGCCCGCGGCAGTGTCTGGGGCGGGCTCCACGTTCCAGCCTCGGGCGTGTGTCGCGCCCACGCCCCCGCCCACGGCGAGTGCCGCGCCCGCCGTCGTCCCGGCCATGGCCCTCAATGCGACGGCGGCGCGCCCGGCTTCGGTGACACCGCCCCCGGCGGTCACCGCTTCCGGGCAGTGGCCCCCGACCATGGCGCCGGGGGCCGACGAGCCCGCTCGCCCGGTGACAGCACCCGAGCCCGAGCTGGCGGCCCGTACGGCCCGGACCACGGCGACGGCAGCGCAGCCCGTCGCGCCCGCGCCCCCCGTGGCAGCGCCGTTGCCGGTCTCGGCGACTCGTACCACCCTCCTAACCGCGGCGACAGCCACCCCCCGCTCACCCGACTTCAGCATCTACTTCTTCGGTGACTACCCCCACGACGACACCGACCGTCACGGCAAGTACGAACTCCTCATGGAGACCGCCCGCTTCGCGGACCGGCACGGGTTTCACGCGTTGTGGATGCCCGAGCGGCACTTCCACTCCTTCGGTGGTCTCTTCCCCAACCCCGCCGTGCTCGCCGCCGCGCTGTCGCGGGAGACCGAGCGGATCCGGCTCAACGCGGGCTCCGTCGTCCTGCCGCTCCATGACCCGATCCGCGTCGCGGAGGAGTGGTCCATGGTCGACAACCTCTCCGGAGGGAGGATCGGCATCGGCGTAGCCGGCGGCTGGCACGCCCACGACTTCGCGTTCTTCCCCGAGCGGTTCGGCCGCCACCGGGAGCTGATGTACGAGCAGCTGGAGGACGTCCGCAGGCTGTGGCGCGGTGACGCCCTGCGGCGGGCGACCGGCGACGGCGAGGTCGACGTACGGCTCTTCCCACGGCCCGTGCAGGACGCGCCGCCGCTGTACACGGCGGTCGTCGGCAACCCCGCCTCGTACGAACTCGCCGCCCGGCACGGCCTGGGCATCGTCACCAACCTGATGACGCAGAGCGTCGAACAGCTCCGCGACAACATCGCGCTCTACCGCCACACCCGCGCCGCGCACGGCCTGGACCCCGACACCGGCCGGGTCGCCGTCCTGCTGCACACCTACCTCGCCGCCGACCACGCCACCGCGCGCGCCGAGGCGTACGAGCCGCTCTCCCGCTATATGCGAGCGTCCCTCTCCCTCTTCGGCGGCGTCGCCAACAGCCTCGGCCACAAGGTCGACCTCACCGGTCTCAGCGAGGACGACCTGGACGCGGTGTTCCGCCGCGCCTACGACCGCTACTGCGACCAGCGCGCGCTCATCGGATCGGTCGACAGCGTCGCCCCCGTGGTCGACGCGGTGAGCGCGGCGGGCGCCGACGAGATCGTCTCCCTCGTCGACTTCGGGGTGGCCCCCGACGCCCTGCGCGCCGGCCTGACCCACGTCGACGCGCTGCGCCGCGCCCACCGCGACCGGCCCCGCCCGGCCGCCACGCTCTCGCCCGGCCAGCAGCGCATCTGGTTCCTGGAACGCATGCTCCCGGGCCGCACCGCCTACAACGAGACCAAGGCGGTCCGCCTCGACGGCCCGCTCGACGTACCCGCCCTGCGCGCGGCGCTCCGCGCGCTCGTGGCACGGCACGAGGGGCTGCGCACCGTCTTCCGGGAGGTCGACGGGGAGCCCCGTCAGGTCGTACGGGCAGCGGCGGACGCCGACTTCGAGCTGGTGGACGCCGGGGCGGACGAGGACGCCGTGCGGCGGGTCATGGACGCCGAGAGCGCCCGCCGCTTCGACCTGGAGAACGGGCCGCTGTTCGTCACCCGGCTGGTGCGGCTCGCGGCGGAGCGGCACGTGCTCGTCCTCTCCCTGCACCACATCGTCGTCGACGCCGCCTCCGCGACGATCCTGGCCCGCGACCTGTCCGCCCTCTACCGCGCCGAGCGCGACGGAACCCCGGCCGGCCTCCCCGCGCCGACGACCACCTACGCGGACTACGCACGCGAGCAGGCCGCCGGCCCGGAGAGCCCCCGGGCCGCCGAGGACCTGGACTTCTGGCTGGACGCGCTCGGTGACCCACCGCCGCCTCTGGAGCTGCCCACCGACCGCCCCCGGCCGGCCGTGATGACGTCGAACGGCCGGGCGGTCTTCCACACGCTCGACGCCGGGCTGTCCGCGCGGCTGCGCGAGCTCGGCCGCACCCACCGCTCGACGCTGTTCATGACCCTGCTCGCCGGCTACGCGGCCATGCTGCACAAGGTCACCGGGCAGGAGGACATCGTCATCGGCACACCGATGTCGAACCGGCCGCGGACGGCCGAGAACGTGCTCGGGTTCTTCGTCAACACCCTCGCCCTGCGTGTCGACCTCTCCGGCGACCCGGGGTTCGGCACCCTCCTGGAGCGCGTGCGCACCGTCGCCCTGGACGCGTACGACCACGCCGACGTGCCGTTCGAAACGGTGGTGCGCGCGCTCGCGCCGCGCCGGGCGACCGACCGGACGCCGGTCTTCCAGGTGCTCGCGGAGTTCCAGCGGGACGAACCGTTCCGCTTCGATCTGCCCGGCGTCGAGGCCACCCCGCTGGACGCCGGTCCCGACAAGGCCCTCACCGATCTCACCGTCTACTTCACCGACCAGCCGCAGGGCATCCGCTGCCATGTGGAGTACAACACCGACCTGTTCGACCCCAAGACCGTCGACGGGTTCTTCACGGCCTTCCGCGACCTCCTCGAAGCGGCCGCCGACGCGCCCACGACCCCGCTGTCCCGGCTCGCCGCGCCGGTGGCGCAGGGCGATCCCGTCCCCGCCGCCTGGCAGCGCGGACCGGTGGTCCCGGCGGAGGCCACCACCGTGCACGAACTCGTCGCCCGGCAGGCGGCGCGAGCCCCCGGCCGCACCGCGGTGATCTGCGGCGACACGACCCTGACCTACGGCGAACTGGACGCCCGCGCCGAGCGGTTGGCGGCCGTCCTCACGGAGCGGGGCGGCCCGGCCGCCGCCGACGAACCGGTCGCCCTGTGGCTGCCCCGCTCGGCCGATCTCGTCGTGGCCATGCTCGCCGCCCTGAAGTCCGGCCGCGCCTACCTGCCGCTGGACCCCTCCCTCGGCCGGCCGCGCGCCGAGGCGGTGATCGCCGAGTGCGGCGCCCGGACGCTGGTGAGCACCCGCTCCGCCGCGGCCGTCCTGACCCTGCCGGCCGGCCTGGCCGTCGTGGCTCCCGGCGACACCCCGGCCGGCAGCGCCGCCGCGGCCCCGGCCGCCACGGACGGCGAGTCCCTCTGCTACGTGATCCACACCTCCGGCAGCACCGGCGGACCCAAGGGCGTCGCCGTCACGCACCGCGGTGTCGTCGACCGGTGCCGCTGGCACCACCGGCGGTTCGCCTTCACCCCCGCCGACCGCAGCGCCGTCGTGTGCGGCCAGTCCTTCGACGCCTCGGTCCTGGAGATCTGGCCCGCGCTCACCGCCGGCGCGTCCGTCACCGTCGCCGACGACACCGTGCGCACCGACCCCAAGGCCCTGGCCCACTGGTACGCGAAGGAGGAGGTCACCTTCTCGATCCTGCCCACGGCTCTCGGCGAGGCACTGCTGGAACTCCCGCCGGCCGACCAGCCGCCCCTGCGCCACCTGCTCATGGGCGGTGACGTCCTGCGCACCCGGCCGCGCCCCGAGGCGCCGTACGAGACGGTGAACGTATACGGGCCCACCGAGACGACCGTGCTGTGCACCGTCGAGACCGTCACCCCCGGCCCCGCCGGGGAGATCGCCATCGGCCGGCCCGTCGACAACGTCCGCCTCCGCGTGCTGGACACCGCGGGCGCGGCCGTCCCGGTCGGCACGGTGGGGGAGTTGTACGTGGGCGGGCCGGGCGTGGCCCGCGGCTACCTCGGCCGGCCGCGGGCGACCGAGGAGCGCTTCGTACCGGACCCCGGCGGGGACGGGCGGATGTACCGCACGGGCGACCTGGTGCGCTGGACCGAGGACGGGAAGCTGGAGTTCCGCGGCCGGGCCGACGACCAGGTGAAGATCCGCGGCTTCCGCGTCGAGCCGGCCGAGGTCACCCGCGCGCTCAACGCCCTCGACGGTGTCCGCGCGGCCGTGGTGACGGCACTCCGCGACCGCCGGGGCGACGCGTACCTCGCGGCCTTCGTCGTACCCGCCGACCCGGTCGGCGAGCGGGCCGCCGACCGGCAGGCGTTCGCGGACCTCATGGCGGACGAGCTGGCCGCCCGGCTGCCGTCCTACCTCGTACCGCGCGCGTGGCGGGTGCTCACCGCGCTGCCGCTCACGGGCAACGGCAAGCTGGACCGCTCCGCCCTGCCGGACTGCGACCTCGTCACCGCCGACCCGGGCGGAGCCCCGAAGCGGGTGGCCGAGCCGGCCGCCGCCGGGCCCACCGCCGTCGAATCGGCCGCCGACCGGCTGCTGCGGGAGCTGTGGGCCGACCAGCTGGCCGTCGGCGCGGACGCCATCGGGCCCGACGCCTCCTTCTTCGACCTCGGCGGGCACTCGATCACCGCGATGCGGCTGATCAACCGGGTCCGGGACGCCTTCGGCACGGACTACCCGATGACGAGCTTCTACCAGGAGCCGACGCTGCGGGCGATGACGGCGCGTCTGGCCGCCGCCCTCGAGAACGACGCGGACGCGCACGACGCGGACGCGGACGACGTGGAGGACCGGGCGCCCGCCACGTCCCAGCAGACCCGCTTCATCGCCGCCCACCACGGGCACCCCCTGCCCCAAGTGCTCAACGTCGCCCTGCGGATCACGCTCACCGGCGCCCTGGACGTGCCCGCCCTGCGCACCGCGCTGACCGGGCTCGTCGCCCGCCACGACTCGCTGCGCACGCGCTACGCCGAGCAGGACGGTGCCTGGCAGCAGGAAGTGCTCCGGGCCCGCCCGGTGGACCTGCCGGTCGAGGAGGCGCCCGGCGGTGAGGCGGAACGGATCTGCGCGGAAGCCGCCAACACCCCCTTCGACCTCACCACCGGCGTCGCGCCGGTCCTGCGCCTGCTGCGCACCGGGGAGGACGCCTGGGTGCTGCTGGTCGTCCTGCACCACTCCATGTGCGACGGGTGGGCCGTCAGCGTGCTGCTCAAGGAGCTCGCCGCGCTCTACCGCGCCGCCGCCATCGGCGAGCCCGACCTCCTCCCGGCACCGCCGCGGCCGACCGCGTTCGCCCGGTGGCAGCGGGAGCGGACGCGGGGGACGGCCACCGCCACCGCGGTGGAGCACTGGGTGCGCGAACTGGAGGGCGCGGCCCTGCGGCACACCCTGCCGCTGGACCGGCCGCGCCCGCAGGTCCTGAGCGGACGCGGGGGAGCCGTCATGTTCACGGTGCCCGCGCCGGTGCGCGACGCCGTGGAGGCGCTGGCCAGGCGGCGCGGCACGACACCGTACGCGGTCACCGCCGCGGCCCTGGGCCTGCTGCTCTCCCGGAAGGCCGGCCAGCCCGAAGTCGTGCTGAGCGTGCCCTACGCCAACCGTGAGCGGCGGGAGTTCGAGCAGCTCGTCGCCTGCACCACCATGGCGTTCGTGCTGCGTGTCCGGGCCGGCGCGGCCGGGTCGTTCGGCGACCTCGTCGACCAGGTCGCACGCGCCTCGGTCCTCGGCGTCGAGCACGCCGTACCGCCGCGCGACCTCGCGCCGGTCCTGCGCGAGCGGCTGGGCGTCGACATGCCGGCGCCGCTGCCGCTCGGCTTCGCCTATCAGAACTCCCTGGAGGCGGAGATCGAGCTGCCCGGCGTGACCGCGTCCGTCGAGGACCTCGCGCCCGCGGCCAGCCGGACGGAGCTCAGCTTCGGGCTCGTACCGGCCGGCGACACGCTCGCCGGGTACGTCGAGTACGCGGCCGACCTGTGGGACCACGGCACCGTCGAGGGCTGGGTCCGCGAGTACGCCGAGCTGCTGGAGGCGGAGGTCCGGCGGGCCCTGCGCGACTGAGGGACGGGCGTCCGGGCGGCCGGGGTGGGGCGAAGATCACAGGTCCTCGCCCCGGCCCGCGCGGATCCCGCTGAGTACCGTGAACGGGTGCCGAAGAACCGGAACACGTTCTCATCCGACGCCCCCGCCGCGCTCGCGGCCTGGGGGCGTCGTGCCGCGTCGCGCGCGGTCCACCGCGGCTGGCGGTACATCCAGCGGGCCGGCGCGGTGACCGCCGACCGCCCCGGCCCGTACCGCTTCGGCCGGATCGGTGCCGGCACCCGGCTCGCCTTCCCGCTGGGCACGGTCTTCGGCGAGCGGTGGATCGAGCTCGGCGAGCACTGCATCATCGGCGAACAGGTCACCCTCACCGCCGGGATGATGCCGGACCTCGACCTCGGGCCGGACCCGGTGCTGCGCCTGGGCAACGGCGTGGTGCTCGGCCGGGGCAGCCATGTGGTCGCCTCCGCGCCGGTGACCTTCGGCAACGACGTCTTCTGCGGCCCGTACGTCTACGTCACCAGCGACAACCACTCCTACGACGACCCCGACCAGCCCATAGGCCGGCAGTGGCCGCGCAGCGCTCCCGTGACCATCGGCTCCGGGAGCTGGCTGGGCACCGGCGCGGTGATCCTGCCGGGCGCGCGGCTCGGGCGGAACGTCGTCGTCGCGGCCGGCGCGGTCGTACGCGGCGAGGTGCTCGACCACGCGGTGGTCGCCGGCGCGCCGGCCAAGGTCGTGCGGCGCTGGGAGGCCGCGACCGGCTGGGTGCCGCCGCTGCGGACGCCGACGCCGAGGCCGGTCCCCGACGGCGTCACCCACGAGCAGCTGCTCGCCGTCGCCGACCTGCCGGGAGAGCCGGGCGCCTGACGACGACGCCCGCGGCGAGCACCGGGCCTTCCCGCCTACGGCAGGCGGCTACCTCAGGAGCCATCTCCTGGTCAGCTCCATGACCTCCGCACGGCTGCGTGCGCCGTGGTCGGCGGCGACGAAGTGGTCGCCGATGCGCAGGGAGAAGGCGAGCATGCAGCGGACCTCGACGTCGTCGGGGCAGAAGGCGCCGAACAGCGAGCGCAGGTACTCCATGCGCCGGTTGTCGACGCGCCGGAGCCGCTGCGCGACGGTCTCGTCGCGCCGGGCCCAGTCGCGGATCGCGAGGTCGGCCGTGGTGCCCGTGACCGGTCCGGTGCTGGAGGAAGCGATCGCGAAGAGCCGCTCCATTAGCCTTGATCTATACGGCATCGTATAGACAGGGGCCCGCGCATGAGACTCCCCATCACCGCGCACACGTCCCGCTCCTGGCGGATCCACGAGATCGCCGGCGACTTCCGGGTCGAGGACGTGTGGGCGCTCCCGACCCCCGGCGGTCCCGACGACCTGGCGCGACTGGTGCGCCAGATGGCGAACGGGCCGGCCGCCTTCTCCCCCGTGGCGCGCGTGCTCTTCGCGGTTCGCTGGAGGCTCGGGGCGCTGCTCGGCTGGGACGAGCCCGACTCCGGCGTCGCCGCCGCCCGTGTGCCGACGCTGCGCGACCGGTTGTCGGCGGACCTCCGCGAGGGCCTCCGCGGCCCCGACTTCGGCGTGTTCACCTCCGTCTACCAGACGCACGACGAGTGGGCGGCGGAGATGGGCAACCGGACCGTGCGGGGGGTGCTGCACATCGGCTGGGTCCAGGACGGGGCCGGCGGTTACCACGGCCGGATGACCGTCCTGGTGAAGCCGAACGGGCTGCTCGGTGCCGTCTACATGGCAGGCATCAAGCCCTTCCGGTACCTGGGCGTGTATCCGGCGATGCTCCGGGCGATCGGACGCGAGTGGCAGGCGAGTGCCGCGAAGAACGGCGCATGAGGGTGGCGGTCGAGCAGCTGGGCCGGGCGGGGTGTCGTCGTCACTCGTGGTCGCGCAGGAAGGCGGGGATCTCGCCGCGGGTCGGGTGGTTCGGCAGGGGTGCCGGCTTGTCCTGAAGGAATGCGGTGACGACGGCGGCGGCTCGGTTGTTGTTGTCGTCGAGGCCGTTCCACATGTGGTGTCCGACGCCGGGCATGTACTGCGTGCGCCGGATCGCGGGATCGTCGGCAAGGGCGGCGGTCGCCCACTGCCGGACCTGGGAGGAGCACTCGGCGATCATCAGCATCGCGGGGGTCCGGGAGTTCCTCAGCTGCGGGGCGATGGAGGGTGAGTCCTTGATCGTCTGCTGGATGTGGAGGCTGGCGGCGGCGCTGAAGGAGAAGTTCTGTGCCGTGTCCTCGACGGGGATGCGGTGCGCGTCGCGCGCGCAGTAACTGGATGCGGTGTCGCTGCCGAGATCGGCGGCGGTGAACGCGTTGTCGCCTTCGGCCTGTCCGATCAGCCCGGTGTCGGGGGTGAGGAGCCCGAGTCGCATGAGGCCGAATGCGGTGGCGTACCGGGGGATGCGCGTCGACCGCGGGCCGGTCATGGCCGGCGCGAGGCCGCGCGCGGACTCCCGGCCCTTGTGTCCGGTGATGTGCGCGGTGGGGCCGTCCATCGGGCCGGGCTCGGCGATGATCGCCCGGTGCAGGCGCGCCGCGACGCGCGGGTCGGCCAGGGCTCGCGTGAGCACGCCCCCGCCCGCGGAGAATCCGAGGATGTCGACCCTGCCCTTGCCCAGGCGATCGACGAAGGCGCCGAGGTCGCGGACCGACCTGGAAATCGTGTACTGGCCCATGGGAAGCAGGTCGCTCCGTCCCCCGCCGGCCTGCTCATAGGCGTAGACGTCGTAGCCCTGTCGTGCCAGGAGCTGCAGGAACCGGTGGTCGAGCACCGAGATGCCGCGAACCGGTCCGCCGTTGAGGTACACGAACGGAACGGGGTGTCGGGTGCCGGCGTTCGCGGGCGGGTAGTGGTACACCGCGACCCGGCTGCCGGTGGCCAGGCTCCAGTGCTGCGTGGCCACGAAAGGCAGGTCGGGCGGATAGCGCCGTGCCGTGGGCGCGGTCGGGACGCACACCGACGCCGTCAACGCCGCCGCGACGACCACCGGCAGGAACGGCACGAGCCGCGCCGGCCAGGTGCGGCGCCGCCCCCACCACAGTGCGGCGGCGGTCGCGATCCCGAGGGTCGCCGACCACGCGGGGAGCCCCGAGCCCGCCCCGTCCGTGAGGACGATGAGCGCCAGGAAGAGGACGACCAGCCCCGCGATGGCGGCCAGGGCCAGCAGCAGGCGACCGGCCAGGCGGACAGGACGTATCAGGGACGGGGGCATGAGGGTCTCCAGCCGTTTCAGAACGCTGTTTCAAAACGACGTTATCAGAGAAGGTAAGCTGGTCGCCGTGGGTAGGCCGAGAACGAACGACGAGACCGTCAAAGAGCGACTCGTGGCGTGCGCGACGGAGATGCTCGCCACCCGTCCGCGGGAGTCGCTCACCGTCCGGGCCCTGGCCGCTGCCGCCGGGACGTCGACGACGGCGGTGTACTCCTTGTGCGGCGGCAAGGACGGGCTGATCGGCGAGGTGCGCAACAGAGCCGTCGCCGGCCTGTTCCAGGAGGTGTCGGCCGTGCCGACCTCCGCGGACCCCCTTGCCGACCTCTACGCACTGGCCGCCGCGTACCGTCGATGGGGACGCGAACACCGCCACCTCTACACGGTGTTGTTCGGTGGTGTGCAATCCTTCGACCCGTCGGGCGCGGTCGGCACCACTGACCCCATCCGGCCACTCCTCGCGGCGATCGATCGCGCCTTGGCGGAGTCCGTCCTCGCCGGCGAAGCGACGTTCATCGCCCTCTCGATCTGGGTGACCCTGCACGGGCTCGTGACTCTCGAACTGGCCGGAGCCCTCGACGCCGCCACGGCCGAGGCCACCTTCCGATCGACGATCCACGCGACGCTGCGCGGCTGGACGACTCCCGAGGTGTTCCAGAGCCTTCGACACGCGGAGCCCGCTCCGTAATGGTGGTCCGGCCCGCCACGCCTCGGTTCCGTCCGGACGTGGCGGGCCATCGCGAGCGGGGTCTCCGCGTACGCAACCGTCCGCCGGCCGGCGATGGCCGCCGGTCGAGTCCTGGTCGGTCAGCCCTGGCTGCCGGGAGCTGACACCGGCGGCTCGGTCAATGCGGGGCTTGCGGCTGCCCGGCGGTGCGCGGCGCGGATCAGGACGGCGACCAGGACGGCGAGGTCCGCGGCGCCGACAGGGTCGTCCGCGTAGCGAGCGATCTGCAGCGGACCTACCTGGTCCAGCCGCACGTCCTCCAGCTCCAGGACGTGGGCGAGGGCCAGCAGTGCCAGGCGGGCGTTGCCGTCCGGGTAAGGGTGGAAGAAAGCGATGTCCAGGTAGGCCCTGGCTGCCCGGGAAGCGAGGGGAACCGCCGGGTCGTCGCTCTGACGCAGGCAGGCAGCGAAGTCGTACCAGGTGCGTGGCGTCAGCCCGTAGCGCTCCCGACCGCCCTTGGCGAAGGCATCGCCTTGCCGGACGTGCGCGCGGGGCACGTCGAGGACCACCCGCTGCCAGTCGTCGAGCATGGCCGGGGTGAGCCGTTCTTTTCGGGCGGCGGCGGCGCGAGTCACCGCTGTGGCGGCGAGCAGCCGGTCGGCCCGTTCCGGGTCCCGGCGCCGGATCGGGCCGTCGAACCACGCGGTGAGTCCGTCGACGGCGGGCTGGACGGGGGCCGGGGTCGCGGTGACCGCCGATACCCAGTCGACCTGTTGCCTGACATGGCACCAGACCGCCAGCGCATCACCAGTCACGGTAGGCGCGCCGGCCGGTCGTACGGACCGCCAGGTCCTCTCCCACGGCGTCGACCACGGTCCGGGCAGGCGCCGACCAGCTCCTGAAGCGCCCGCCGATCGCCGCATCCACGGCGTGCCGCGCCTCCTGTGGTCCCAGGCCGGCGGAGGACAGGAACCACGTCAGCACCAAGCGGCAGAGCTGGTGCCAGCCCGACTCGGCGCTGGTGCGGTCCACGACCACCGTCACCAGGCGGGTCGCCGCCCGCTCCAGGTGCCAGCTGCGGTCCTCGGCGTCCGCGCCGGGCGGTGGGCCGAGCCGCTCGAAGCGCTCGGCCAGTTCCTCCAGCCAGTCACGCCACTCCAGCAGGCAGGCCACGACCCGCGCAGCGGTCGTCTCCGGATCCTGCACCGAATACGTGCCGGACCAGCCGGCTATGGGGCCGTTGTGGTAGATCACCCAGTCCCAGCCGCAAGCCCATCGGCCGTAGCGGGAGGCCAAGAGCGCGGTGACCTCGTGGGTGAAGCGGAACTTCTCCTCCTGATCCGCGTCGACAGCGGGAGTCATCGAGGCGATCAGCGCGGTGAGTCGCGCCTCCTCCTCGTCGTCCCATGCGAATGCGTTGCGGCCCGGGTCGGCAGCGGACCACGGCAGCGAACTGGCTATGAGCTCAAAATTGATGGACGTGGTGTGCCCCTGGAACGACGCGTTGGACAGCTGACCAGCCAATTATCCCTACAAAACCAATTATCCCAAATGTGTGTTCACGCGGCGCAGGACCCGTGACGCCGCGACGCGCCCGCCCTTGGCATAACGCATCGCGGCGCCCCCGGCCCCCGCTTTCCCGCCCGCCGCCGACGGCGGGCGGGAAGCTTGGCAGATTCTGTCCCTGTCGGCCCTACGAGACCGTCAGCTCGGCGATGCCCGCGCGGGACTTGGCGGTGGCATCGCCGTGTATCACCACCCGCACGTACCGCGCGGACACCGGCCCTGCGCTGCCCGCACCGGCAGCGGCGTCGTGCCACTGCCGGCCGTCGAGCGAGAGCTGGACGTCGTACGAGGCCGGTGCCGGGCCGCTCCAGGCCGGGGTGGCCTTGGTGACGCGTACGGTCTTGCCGAGGTCGGTGGTCAGTTCGCCGTTCGCCCCGTCCGGGACCCAGGCCGTGGCCGGGTTGCCGTCGACAGCGGCGTCCGCGTACATGCCGGGTTCCTCGGAGGAAGCGGTGGCGGTGGTGCAGCGGGCGAGGTTGCCGGTGGGGGTGAGGTCGGGGCGGCGCGTCTTGAGAACGGCCGGGGCGCCCTTGGTGACGACCTGTTCGCCCTGAGGGGTGTCGAGGATCATGGGCGCCCCGTCGGTGAGCCGCACCGTGGTGTCGTGAGCGCCGAGCTCGATGTCGTACGTGCGGCCCTGCCACCGTAGCCCTCGCAGGGTGAGGCCGCGGCTGAGCTGCGGGGGCAGCATCGGGTCGAGGTGGAGCCGGTCCTCACGCATCCGCATGCCGGCCAGACCGTTGGCGAAGATCTGCAGGAAGCCGCCCTTGCCGGTGAGGAAGTCAAGGGCGGGGGAGCCGGCCAGCGGGTCCTCGGCACCCGCCTTGGCGCCGCGTGCCTCCGAGAACTGGGCGAAGGGACCGCGGACGAAGGGCCTGATGGAGCGTTGCAGATAGGTGTACGTCGAGCAGCCCGGCTCGCCTGTCCCGGCGGCGGCGATGGCGTGGACCGAGTCCGTCATGGCGGGGCCGTCGGGGTCGGTCCGCTGGGCGTAGTAGTCGAGGGTGCCGGCCGCGGCGCCCTCCGGCATGGGCCACTCCAAGGGGTACATCAGCAGCACCGTGTCGGCCTGTTTGATCTTGCTGCCCTGGTAACCGTCGTACTGCTGGAAGACCTTGCGCTGCGCGTCGTACGGGATCCTGATCCGGTCGGCGATCGCCGTCCACTCCTTCGGGGCGCGCTCGCCGAGCAGCCCCGCGGCACGGGTGGCGTGGCGCAGTGCGGTGACGGCGCCGGCGTTGGTGAAGACCGCGTCGTCGACGCCGTTGCTGTACTCGTCGGGGCCGGCGGTGTCCTTGATGGAGTAGCTGCCGTCCGCGTTGCGGTCGACCCTCCCGGCCCAGAACTCGGCTATGCCCTTCAGCACCGGCCAGCCGCGCTCGCGCAGCCAGTCGGTGTCGCCGGTCGCGAGGTAGTACTGCCAGGTGGCGAGAGAGATGTCCGACTGAAGGTGGATCTGGGTGCGGCAGTGGGGCGGGTCCACACTGTGGCACTCCTGGGCGAGGTCGCCCTTGCTGCCGCTGTTCCAAGGGTAGAAGAGCCCCTGGTAGCCGAGCTTGCGGGCGTTCTCGCGGGCTCCCGGGAGGGTCCGGTAGCGGTACTCGACGACCGTCTTGGCGAGTTCGGGTGCGGTGGACAGCAGGGCCGGGTACATCCACGTCTCGGCGTCCCAGAACACGAGGCCCGCGTAGTTGTCGCTGGTCAGCCCGGCCGGGGCGATGCTGTTGGCAGTGTCCTTCCGGGTGCTGGACAGCAACCCGTACTGCGCGGAGCGCGCCCATGCCTGCAGTTCGCGCTGCCCCGGCACCTCGATGTCGGCGCGCCACAGCCGGGCCCAGGCGGCGGCGTGGGCGCGCAGCAGCCCCTCCCATCCGCGCCGGGCGGCGCGCTGGGAAGCGGCGGTGGCGTCCTGGCGGGGCGACCGCGAGGTCAGCGCGGTATCGACACCCACGTACTTGGTGATTTCGTACGCGTGACCCTTGCGGACGGGGAAGGCGAGGGTCTGCCGCGCGCTCAAGTCCTTGGCGGCGTCCGCGCGCCGCGTTTCGGACGTCCGCACGCCGTGCCCGGCCCGCAGGGTGGAGGCGACAGCACCGTCCGTGTCCGTGCCGTCGGTGCGGAAGGCCACGTCCATGGTCCCGCCGTCCCGGACGGTCCCACCGGTGCGGTCGCCACCGCCGGTCTGCCGGATGCGCCGGGCGCCGCTTCCGTCGAGCTGGTCGGTGACGGTGGCCTCACCGCTCCAGCGCGGCGTCATGCTCAGCCGTACCGCGCCCACGTGCGGATCGTTGCGGTCGGCCAGTACCTCGTAGACCAGGTCGGTCTTCCGTCCGTCGTCGGCGGTCCAGGTCAGGGATGTCCGGACGATGCCGCAGTGCAGGAAGAGAGCCTGGCGATAGCCGGATATGCGGCCCGCTTTCGTCAAAGAGTTGAACGTATCGCTGTGTTCGCCGCCCGTGCCGACGGTGAGCGTGGTCCAGGTGGGCACGGCCGCTACGGCCTGCCGGTCCGCGGCGGTCTGCTTGTTGTGCGCGTAGAGCCCGGAGACGAACGAGCCGTCGTAGCTCGGGGTGAAGAGCGGCCAGCCGGTCTTGGCGTCGCTGCCGGTGTAGCCGGCGCCGTTGGGCGGCACGCGTTGCCCCAGGTAGCCATTGCCGACGTAGGCGTGGTGGGTGTCTTCGGTGCTGAAGCGGGTGGTGTCGAGTGTCCAGCCCTCGCCCGTCCGGCAACTTCCGGTCGGGGAGGCGGAGACGGGGGGACGGTCGGCGGTGGGGGGTTGTGGTGCTTGGGCGGCGGCCGCGGGTGGTACCGAGGCAACGAGCACGCCTGCGAGCAGCAGTGCGGGCAGGCGGGCGGGACGCGGCCGCGCACCGGGAGAGTACGTCATTGTTCTCCGTCGTCTTGAGCTCCTCCAAGAGTCCCGCGACTTTAAATTGGTGAATGGATAACGTCAACAGTCGCGGTTGTCCGTAAGACTCTCGAAGTGACGACGGTACGGGCCGCCGAGCCGCACCGCGACCCATGGGCTGGCGCCGTTGCGGGGCGTCAGGACAGGAGCAGGTGGCCGATGGGTCCCCCATGACGTCCCTATGACCCGCGCGGCGGCGGATGGCCGCTCAGGTGTCCAGCAAGGGGTTTCGGGTGGTTCAGGTACTGAGCAAGCGGTTGAAGAAGGAGCGGTAACGCTGGAGGGCGACGCGCAGATCCTCGGTCGCCACCTCCTCGCCTTGCTGCCACTGATCTTCGAGCCCTCGTTTGTGCTCGGAGAAGGTCGTGGCCAGCGCCTGCATGGTCTCGGCGACGAGCTGGTCGGCCGCGTTGACGGCGTCCCGGGGGTCGTCGACGAAGTCGCTCTGGATCTTCTGCCACCTGGCGCGGAATTCCTCCTGTTCCTCCCCGAGCAGGGGCTCGTTCTCCTTCTCCTCGGCCGGCTCCGGTTCCCGGCCCTCACCGGCGGATGCCTCGCCGCCTTCCTCCCGGTCCTCCGGGCCCTCCCGGTCGAGGGCGGTGGCCTCTCCGGGGAACTGCGGCGGTGCGCCGGCCGGCCCCGCTCCCTCGTCTGCGGTGTCCCCGGTGCCCTGCCGGGCACCGGCCAGGTCCTCCGTGGAGAGAACGCTCTCGTCGTCCTGGGGTGTGCCGTGGTTGCGCATTTCCTCGTCACTTCCGTCCGTCATGTGGTGCGCCCGCATGTGGTGCGCCCGCGCACCGGCGGGGCCGGCTCACCGCCCGCGGCCGCCGGCCGAACTCTTACGCCCGGCTCCCGCTCGGCCGGTCGCCGTCGTGGAGCAGTTCCTCGAACAGCGCGCGGTAGTGCACCATCGCGCCCCGCAACTCCTCCGTGGTCGCCTGATGGTGGCTGCTGCGGTCGTTGACCTCGTGGGCGGCCCGGTAGTGCTCAAGGGTGCGCCCGTGCTCGACCGACAGGTCCTTCAGCTGCTGCTCGTAGCCCTCGGTCGGGTACCCGCGCTCGCCCATGAGCGTGGTCACGAGCCGGTCCGCCTCATGGACCGCGTCGTCGGGCCGGTCGACGAACCGCTCCTGCACCCGGGACCAGTCCTCGGCATAGCGGTCGCGGACGGGTGCCGGCAGCGGTTTGATGTCCAGCGCGTCGTGGCGTTCCTGGCGCTCGCGCAGCTCGCGCTCGCCCGCCCGGCGGCTGTCCTCGGCCTCCACGGTCCGCTCGTACTCCGGCCCGAAGCGCTCCCGCAGCTTCCGGCGGCGCGCGGTGAGCGTCCACGCCGTCACCGTGCACACGAGCAGCACCAGCAGAGCGGCGATGATGATGATGGTGATGAGGGACATGGCGTCCTCCGCTCGTAGCCGGGTGAGCCCCGAGCAGGGCGGCTCCCGCTACCGCGCCGGCCGGAGGCCGCCGCGCTGCGCCCGCGTTCCCACCGCTCGCCCGAAGTGGGCGCGGAGGCTCACGGACCGGCGCCCGGTGGACGCGGCACAGGGGGAGCTGCTGCTACCAGTAATGCCGCCGCCCGCCGATCGCGTGGCCGACACTGCCCAGCAGGAACAGGACCGCCCCGACGACGATCAGGACGATGCCGATGGTCCACAGCAGGGAGATTCCGGTCACGAAGCCCAAGATCAGCAGTACTACTCCGAGGACGATCACGGTCTTCCTCCGATCACGCACGTATTTTCGCCCCTTCCCCATCGTCCTCCTCACCAGCCCCACCGGCAAGCGTCAGCCGGTGAAGCCCGGTGACGGCTCAGTGCCCCCGAGCCCTCGCGCCCGCCGGCGGTCCCCGGGCGTCAGCCCGTCGCCGGCAGGACGGTGCCGACGAGGGCCAGGCCCGCGCCCGCCGCCTGGATCGTGCGCAGGCGTTCGCTGAGATCGCCGCGGGCGGCGAGCGCGGTGACGACGAGTGGAGCGAGGCGAGTACGGCCGCGACGGTCACCGGGCCGGTGCGGGCGGCGATGCTGTGCGTGCCGTTGGCGGCCACGTCGGCCAGTCCGACGAAGGCGGGCGCGGGAAGCACCGAGCGGATGCCGGCCCAGCCGCCCTCGGGGAGGACGGGACCGCCGCGCCGGGCGGAGGCGTAGAGCGCGCCGCCGCCCACCGCGACGTTGCACACGCGCTGGACGAACAGGACCAGGAACAGCCCGGTCAGGTTGTGCGAGGCCTCGGCGATCAGGGCCATCACGGAGCCGAAGCCGAAGGCGGCGACGAGCGTGAGCATCAGGGTCTGGCGTTGTACGGGTGCGCCGCCCAGGATCGGGCCGCCGGCGAGGACGACGCCGGCGACGGCCACCGCGATGCCCGCGAGCTGCGGGATCCCGGGACACTTGCCGAGGACGAGTAGAAGGCGAGCATCTTGCAGAAGGCGAGCATCGCCGCCGGGCCCACCACGCCGGCCGCCACCGCGTACCGGAGCTGGGGGCCGGCCTCGGGCCAGTCACCGGTGGTGACCACGATCGCGCCCAGCGCGCCCACCGCCAGCAGCTGCGAGACCACGACCACGGTCAGGGCGGACAGGCGACGGTGACCCAGCAGCTCGCCCGCATCTCGGCGGAGTATCCCGCCGCCTGCCGCCTGCCGCCAGTCAGCCAGCGCGTCACCGGACGGTGATCCTCACTGGGATCCGCCGGCACCGGATGTGCTGGACCTGGACTGGGCGCCGGCCTTGCTTGCACGCCTTGGTGAAGTGATTGGGCTCGACGAGGGTCGCCTCGACGCTCTTCGCCAGGCCACCGACGGCGACACCGCTCTCGACCTGCGTCATCAGCCCCTGCATTTAGGCCAGAGACGACTCCGCGGCTCCGACCTGCTGAAACGGTGCACAATCCGCTCGTGCAAAGCCTTCAGCTCACCAGCCCACGACCACACGTCAACAAGTCCCCCACCCACAACCCCACCAACGACACACCTACACAACCGTCACAGCAAAGACCGCTGCAGTACTAGGGCCTGTTGTGAAGTGGACCAAGGTCGCAGTAATCGAGTGCTGTGGGGCCGGCTTGCCTGGCATACTCCGCGCCGTGACGACCGACGACCACATCTCTGGCCCGACCTTGACCACTGGTGAACGTGACGCCGAGCTCAATGAACGACTGACCGAGGAACTGGTCGCCTTCAACACGGCCGCGACAGGTGCATCCGATCGCGACATGTTCTCGGTCAAGGTCGCCGACCAAGCAGGTGAACTGGTCGGCGGGTTGGCCGCATGGACCTGGGGCGGTCTTTGCGGCATCGAGTTGCTTTGGGTGCGCGAGGACAGCCGGAAGGACGGCTGGGGCAGCAGAATTTTGCGTGCTGCCGAGGAGGAAGCCCAGCGACGCGGCTGTGACCGGGTGGTCGTCTCCTCCTTTTCCTTCCAAGCGCCTGGCTTCTATCAGCGCCACGGCTACGTCGAGACCGGCCGGACCCCAGGCATCCCTGGCGGGCACACGGATGTGCACATGTTCAAGTCGCTGATCGAGCGAGCGTCCTGCAGCCTGCCGTAGCCCGGCTGGTCACCACCACTCGTTGATGGCAGCGACCAGCACGGTCGCCTCATAGCGGACGGCGAGTTCGTCGTACCGCGTCGCCACGGCCCGGTGTCGTTTGAGTCGGTCGATCCCGCCCTCAACGGCGTGGCGCTCGCGGTAGTCCGCCTTGTCGAACTTCGACGGGCGGCCACCGCGGGAGCCGAGCTTCTTGCGCGGCCGGCCCGGGCCAAGGCGGGGCACACGGATGGCCTCGAGGACGGTTTCGAACTGCAGTGAGTCACCACGCTGCCCTGCGGTGACAACCAGCGACAGCGGCTTCTGCCCCTGCCCGACCGCCAGGTGCAGCTTGGTGGCCGGCCCGCCGCGCGACCGGCCGAGGCCGTGGTCATCGGGCTCGGTGAAGACTCCACCCGGAGGCTCTCTCTGCAGGTCCCTCTTCTACGCGCGCCAGCGGCGTGCTGATGAGCCCGGGCAATCGTGGAGTCGACGCTAACGCCCCAGGTGATCAGACCCTTCGCGTCGGCCTCGGCCTGCAACTGCTCCAGGATTTCGATTCCAGGTTCCATTCCGCTGCCAGCGCCGGAACAGCTCGTAGACCCGGTCCCAGGGCCCGTACCGCTCGGGTACGTCCCGCCACGGCGCACCGGTCCGGGTCCGCCACCGTATGCCGTCGATCAGCTGCCGCCGAGCCCACTGGTCTACCACTGGTCACGACCAGAACTCGTCCTCTGCCTGCTGATCCCCCTGGAACTCGCGGAACACGACGGCCTTGCCGTCGGCGATCTCCCAGACGTGCACTTCCGGCGAGGACCAGGCCCGACCGTTGCGGTCCGCGCTGACCGTGCACAGGACCACGACCCGCGATTCGTCCGTGAGCATGTCGTCGATCTGGATGCGAAACGAGCCCCCGGACAGCTCCATGACCCGCCCGAAGAATCCGACGAGTTCCTGGTGCCCTCGGTAGTCGCCGGAGAGCGGGCTACGTCCCGGAACGTGCCAGGTGATCTCCTCGGCGAAGGCCTGAAGCACCGCGGGGATGTCGCCGGCCCCGAAGGCGTCGTACGCTCCCTCGATCAGTTTCCGGTTATCGGTGACCATCGACACTCTCCCGTCCTCCCGAAGCGGGTCGGGTCCGCCTTCTCCCTTTCCATGCTGGTGCCGCAGAGCGCGAGCCGCGAGTCAGCGCTACTTCACCCTCGACAGCACCGACCACGCCAGCCGCACGGCAGCGTGATCCGGCGCTACATCATCTGGCGAAACCGCCCTGTCGAGACCGGCGCCTACACGCCGTCGTCGACGGGGCAAACGTTGCCACGGCACTAGCTGCTACGGGGAGCGGCGCTAAGCGGGTGCCCGGCAGGGGCTTGGGGACCCCGGCCATCAGGACACTCGCGACCTGCTTCACAGAAGCCGACGCGGATGCGGAGGAAGTAGCCGCGCAGAGGCACCACGGTTCAGGCTCCCCTGTTGCCTCCGGCGATCGGCGGGCATGCTGAGGGGATGCTGACGCCCGCTCCCCACGACGACGGCCAGCCGACCACAGCGCCGTCCACCTGGCGGGCGGCGAGCGCAGGGCGGTGTACGAGGGCCAGTTCATCCGGCTCTTGCTGGACTCGCTCGGGGGCTCGAGTGCACCAGAGGTGTACGAGTATGTCGACGGCCTGGCGGAGATCAGTGGCGGCCACCTGCCGCTCCCGGTGCCGCCTCTCGGCGGTCACCGGTAGCTCAATCCGGCTGATCCGCCCGCCGCGCGCCGGGAACGCGAAGGGGCACCAAGTGGCGGTGGGTTCGGGACGGGGCTGACCAGAACCTCAGGTGCCGAGGTGAACTGGGGGAGGGGTGAGCAGGTGGGATCCGTTGTTCCGCACGTTGTTGACCGGTGCACCCGTACCGGGTGCCGCCGCCGCCCGGCGCCGTCCCGGGCGACGTCTCCCGAGACCTCCACCACCACCTGCGGCTGCACCAGCACGACATTGAGCGTCTCGCGGCTGCCCCACCCGGCCGAGAACGTCCAGCCCTCCCACGGGTGTGCCTCGCAGGGCGCGGTCAGCCGCCGCCCCAGGCCGCGAGCCGCCTCCGGCCCAGGGAGGTGCTGCGGCCGACGTACTCCAGGCGCCCGGCGGCGTCGTACCGTCCGAGCAGCACGCCGCCGGGTGAGCCGGGCGCCCCGGTCACCGCGCCGACCACCGCCTCGATCATGACGCGCACCCACTGGTGGAGTGTCGGTATTCGAGAGTTGCAGTATTCGCCCGCAGGGCGAGCAGCTCCGCACCCGGCCTGATCACGTCAGCGGTGACAAGGTGTAAGGCTCTTGTCGCAACGGGTGCCTCGTCTCGCTGGCGATGAGGGAGGGGAGCCGCCTGCCGCCGGGGTGCCGCAGAAAAAGTTCGTGCGGATAGCTGGCCGGATGATGAGGTGGCACGGTGACCAACCACGATGAGGCGGCGACTGTCCGACCGTTGACCCTGGCTTGGGTGAGCCGGCACCTGAAGGTCGGTGAACGAATTGTCAGAACCGAGGCGCTGCACGGCGGCCTCTCTGCCGAGATGCGGAAGCTGACTATCGGCACGCGAAGCGGGGGCACCCGTGACTTGGTGCTGCGGACCTTCGTCAACGTGGAACACGCCGAGGACTGGTTGGACCGGGAGGCTTGTGCCCTGTCCTTGCTCCCGGGGACCGGCGTGCCAGCTCCTGGACTGGTCGCGGTTGATCCGACCGCCGCGCATTGCGAGTATCCGTCGCTCCTCATGACACATCTGGCGGGACGGACGGTCCTCGATGACGATGGATTGGAGAGGCGCGTCCCCCTGTTGGCCCGTCAGCTCGTGGCGATCCACGCGTTGCGACCCGCCGAGCGGCCCCGGGAATATGTGACGTTGACGACCGCCGACACGGTCGTGGTGCCGAAGGGCGCCGACGCGGCGGCTTGGGCCGCCGCCATCGACGTCATCCGTAGGCCCCCGCCGCCCTATGAAGGGCGGTTCCTGCACCGGGACTTCCAGCCGGGCAACGTACTGTTCGACGTGCCGCCTTCAAGGCCAGCAGATGCCCGGATCACGGGGGTCGTCGACTGGGCGGCGACCTCCTGGGGCCCGGCGGATCTCGATGTGGCGCACTGCTCCGTCAATCTCGCGCTGCTACACGGCCCGGCGTGGGGTCTACGGTTCCCCGAGGCGTATGAGGAGGCCGGCGGGGTGCTGGCTGCGGACGCGAGCGAGCGGCTGTACTGGCTGGTCCGGGACGGGCTGGCATCCTCAGAAGAAGTGCAGGTGGTGGCGCGGACATGGCGAGGGGCAGGGAGGACAGAGCTGACGATGCGAGCTGTGGAGGAGCGGCTGGATGCCTATGTCACCGCACTGATGGACGCGCCGGGCTGAGTCAAGGCGGGCCGGGACGCGGAGGTTGTCAAGGCGTCCTGTGCCTCAGATCGGCTGAGACGCGGCAATCCGCCGGGCACATTGCCTAGCCCTGCGGGGTGCCCCGTCGCGCTGCCAAATATTCGGACCATTTTCCGCCGGCGAGGGTGGCCCAGCGTTCGGCTGTCTTGGGGTGGATGCCGAGCAGGTCGGCGATGACCATGGGCGGCAGGTCTACCAGGGCGTCCATCATGGCGGTGTTCCGTGCTGCGCGGGCGGACGGACCGTCACTACCTCGTGCAGTACTCACTCGTTGATTAGCCTCCGCATCACGGTCCCACCGCGGCTACGGACGACGTTGTGCCGGAGGCGAGGACCAGCACTGATCACAGGCGGCCGCCAGCCCGGCCAGCCG
>NZ_JAGGOL010000011.1 GCF_018614525.1 Streptomyces sp. ISL-11 | reverse complement strand
CACCACCGGCCGCCCCAAGGGCTGTGTGCTCACGCACGCCAATTTCATGGCCGAGGCCGACAACGTCATCGCCCGCTACGAGCAGGTGTTCCGCTCCCGGCCCGGTGACGAGGCCGCCACCCTGCTCTTCCTGCCGCTCGCGCATGTCTTCGGGCGGATGGTGCAGGTGGCGGCGGTGCGCGGGCGGGTGAAGCTCGGTCACCAGCCGCAGCTGTCGGCGGCGGAGCTGCTGCCGGACCTGCGGGCGTTCCGGCCGACGTTCGTCCTGGCGGTGCCGTACGTCTTCGAGAAGATCCTGGCGACGGCCCGGCGGGCGGCGGAGAGCGAGGGCAGGGGCGGCCCGTTCGAGAAGGCCGTCGATGTCGCGGTGCGGTACGCCGAGGCGCTGGAGCGGCGGGCCTTCGGCGCCGGGCCGGGGCCGGGCGCCGCGCTGCGCGTGCAGCACCAGCTCCTCGACCGGCTCGTCTACGCCAAGGTGCGCGAGGCCCTCGGCGGCCGGATGCGGTACGCGATGTCGGGCGGTTCGGCGATGGACCGGCGGCTGGGGCTGTTCTTCGCGGGTGCGGGGATCATCGTCTTCGAGGGGTACGGGCTGACGGAGACGACCGGCGCGGCGACCGCCAATCCGCCCGAGCGCACGCGCTTCGGTACGGTCGGGCAGCCCGTGCCGGGCACGAGCGTGGCGCTCGGCGACGACGGCGAGGTGTGGCTGCGCGGCGGCCAGGTCTTCGCCGGTTATCTCAACGACCCGGAGGGCACCGGTGCGGTGCTGCGGGACGGTTGGCTGGCCACGGGCGACCTGGGCACGCTGGACGCGGACGGCTATCTGACGATCACCGGGCGGAAGAAGGAGATCCTCGTGACGTCCGGCGGCAAGAGCGTCTCCCCGCTGCCGCTGGAGGAGCGGGTGCGGGCGCACCCGCTGGTGTCCCACTGCGTCGTCATCGGCAACGACCGCCCGTACGTGGCCGCGCTGGTCACCCTCGATCCGGAGGCGGTCGCGCACTGGCTGCGGATGCGGGGCCGGCCGGCGGTGGAGTGGCCGGTGGTGGTGAGCGACCCGGACCTGGAGGCGGAGGTCCGGCGGGCGGTGGTGGCGGCGAACACGATGGTCTCCCGGGCCGAGTCGATCCGGGCCTTCCGGATACTGGGCGGCCAGTTCGGCGAGGAGCACGGCCTGCTGACGCCGTCGCTGAAGCTGCGGCGCGGGGCCATCGAGAAGGTGTACGCCCGGGAGATCGAGGCGCTCTACCCGGCCTGACGCCCGGGCTCGCTCCTCTCACCGGCCCCGGCGCCGGCACTACGATGAGGGGGAATCCGCGGCCGGCGGGCTGCCACAGAGGAGCGATCAGTGCCATACCGTTACGCCACGGACCGCGTGGACAACTCCGACTTCGCCTGTGGGTTCGTTCTGCACTCCGCACCCGGGTTCCCCGCCTTCCCCGTACGGCTGGCCGCCGAGATCTTCCTGCGGGCCGTCTCCCACCTTCCCGGCGACGGGCCGGTGACGCTCTGGGACCCGTGCTGCGGCAGCGGGTACCTGGCGACCGTGCTGGGGCTGCTGGAGCGTGATCGGCTGCGCCGTGTCATCGCCTCGGACGTGGACGCGGACGCCCTCGGCATCGCACGCCGCAATCTGAGTCTGCTCACCCCCGAGGGGCTGGCCGAGCGGGAACGCGCACGCCGGGCGGACAGCGAGCGGTTCGCGAAGCCCGCCTACGCCGAGGCGGCCGACGCCGCCGGGCGCTTCGCCGGCCGGCTGGCGGAGTCCGGTGGCGGGCTGCCCTGGTCCGCGCACCGGGCGGATGTCTTCGACCCCCGCTCGCTGGCCCCCCTGGTCGCGGAGACGCCCGTGGACCTGGTGCTCACGGACATCCCGTACGGGGAGCGGACCCACTGGGCGGGTGACGTGCGGGACGAACCGATCCCCGCGATGCTGCGCTCGCTGGCCTCGGTGCTGCCGCCCCACGCGGTCGTCGCGGTGGCGAATCGCGCCCGGAAGATCCCGGTCGGCCCGGTCCGGCCGCTGGAGCGGCTGAAGATCGGTACGCGTTCGGTGGCCCTGGTCCGGGCGGCGGACCTCCAGGACGGCGGTCGGCCGTAACCGCTCCCGCGGGCGCTCCGCGGAGCGCCCCGCGCCCATCGCTCAGAGCGGCAGTGCCGCGTCGAATCCCCGCTGCCGGGCCGCTTCGTACAGCATGACGGTGCCCGCCGCGGCCGCGTTCAGCGAGCTGGCCGCGCCACCGATCGGAATGCGCACCGTCTCATCGCACATCTCGCGCCAGGCACCGCTCATTCCGGAGGTCTCGTTACCGATGACGACCAGGAGCGGGCCGGTCAGCCGCGCCTCGGTGATGGTGTGCGGTCCCTTCTCGTCCGTGCCCAGGACGCGCACCGGCGTTCCCCGGTCGCGGACCCGCGTCAGCCAGTCCTGCACATCGCGGGGCGAGGGCACCCGCACCACCGGCAACGCGAAGACGGACCCGGTGCTGGCGCGCAGCGCCTTCGGGTCGTACACGTCCGCGGCGTGGCCGGAGATGATGATCGCGGAGGCTCCGAAGGCGTCCGCGGAACGGATGAGGGTGCCGATGTTGCCGGGCGTGATGGGGCGGTCGAAGACCACCCCCAGGAAGTCGGGGCCGGGCTCCAGGCGGTCCAGGTCGTCCGGGAGCATCTCCCCCACCGCGAGCAGCTCGGGGGCGGAGTCCTCCTTGCCGCCGAGTTCGTGCAGCAGGCCGGAGTCCATCCGCACCCGGACCGTGCCGTTGCCCAGGCGGCCGAGCACACCCTTGGCCCACTGCGACAGCGGCCTGTCCCCGTCGTACAGGACGGCGCTCAGCGGCCAGCCGTGCTCCAGGGCCAGGGAGATCGGGCGCACGCCCTGGATGAGGAACTCCCCCGCCTTCTGACGCTTGGCGCGGTTGGTCAGCAGCGCCTGCCACTGCTGGAAGCGCGCGTTGCGCGCACTCACCCGGAGTACGGCAGGCTTGGCAGCCACTACTGATCCCCTTTGGAACCGACGGTCACGCCGGCCGTCCGGCCGGAAGGGCTCACCCTACCGCCGGGGTCCCGCCGCTCCGCCGTGCGGGGCCGCGCCGCCGTCCGCCGCGGCGCGCACAATCGGGGCATGGACGTAGCGATCGCCCTGTTCACCTCCGACCTGCGGCTGCGCGACAATCCCGGGCTCGCCGGCGCCCTGCGCGTGGCGCGGCGCGTCGTACCGCTGTTCGTCGTCGACTCCGGCATCGCCGCCGCCGGTTTCGTCGTACCCAACCGGGCGGCGTTCCTGGCCGACTGCCTCGCCGACCTCGACGCGGCGCTGCGCGAGCGCGGCGGCCGGCTCGTGATCCGCCGGGGCGACGTGGTCGGGGAGACCTGCCGGGTGGCCGCCGAGACCGGCGCCGGGGAGGTCCACCTCGCGGGCGGGGTCAGCGGCTACGCGCTGCGCCGCGAGGAGCGGCTGCGGGCGGCGCTGGCGGCAGACGGGCGCGGGCTGCGGGTGCACGACGCGGTGATCACGGCGGTGGCACCGGGGGCGGTGGTGCCGTCGGGGGCGGCGAAGCGGGCGGATGGCGCGGGCCGTTCCGGCAAGGATCACTTCGCGGTGTTCACGCCCTACTTCCGGCGCTGGTCGGCCGAGGTGCCGCGGCCCGTGGCCGCGGCCCCGCGCGCGGTTCCCCTGCCCGAGGTGCGCTCGGAGCCCCTGCCCACGGCGGAGTCGCTCGCCCCGGGCCGGCCGTCCCCCGCGCTGCCCCGGGGCGGCGAGAGCGAGGGCCGCCGCCGGTTCGAGGCGTGGCGGAGGAGCCGGCTGGCCCGCTACGCCGAGCTCCACGACGACCTGCCGGCGGACGCGACCTCGCGGCTCTCGCCCTATCTCCACTTCGGCTGTCTCTCCCCCGTCGAGCTGGTCGCGCGGGCGCGGCGGGCGGGTGGTGCGGGCGCCGAGGCGTTCGTACGGCAGCTCGCCTGGCGCGACTTCCACCACCAGCTGCTGGCGGCCCGTCCCGGTGCGGCCCGGCGCGACTACCGCACGCGGCACGACCACTGGCGGGTGGACGCCGAGGAGCTCGCCGCGTGGCGGGAGGGCCGTACGGGGTATCCGGTGGTCGACGCGGCGATGCGGCAGCTCGCACACGAGGGCTGGGCGCACAACCGGGCCCGGCTGCTGGCGGCGAGCTTCCTCACCAAGACGCTGTACCTCGACTGGCGGGCCGGCGCCCGGCACTTCCTGGACCTGCTGGTCGACGGGGACGTGGCGAACAACCAGCTGAACTGGCAGTGGGTGGCGGGCACCGGCAGCGACACCCGCCCCAACCGGGTCCTCAGCCCGCTCGCCCAGGCCAGGCGGTTCGACCCGGCCGGGGAGTACGTGCGGCGCTGGGTGCCGGAGCTGGCGGGCCTGGCGGGCGCGGCGGTCCACCAGCCGTGGCGGCTGCGCGGCGAGGAACGGGCGCGGTACGCCTACCCGGACCCGATCGTCGACCTCCCGGACGCGCTGGCGCGCTTCCGGCGGGCGCGGGGCGTCGGCTGAGCGGTGGCGGTGCGCCTCCTTCCGTACGGGGCCCGGGCCGGGGGGCGTACGCCTCCCGCACCCTCCGCCACCTGCCGCGCCCGGTACTCCCCCGCGCTCCCCCGTTCGCAACCCCGCGAGGGATTTTCCTCCCCGGGAGCGGACAGAAGAGCGGACGGGGGCAGGTGCCCCCACCGGTCCGGACAGCGGAGCGACGACGGCAGAGGAGAGAAGGTCATGACAGCGAATCAGACCGTTCCCGAGCTCAACGAACCGCGCACCGGCGGCGCCCGGACGCCCGGCGGCACGACGGTCCAGGGCAGCGTGCCCGGGCCGGGCACGCCGGCCGCCACCCGGGGCAGGACCTCGATCGCCGACGGCGTCGTGGAGAAGATCGCGGGGCTGGCCGCCCGCGAGGTGCCGGGCGTGCACGCGCTCGGCGGCGGCTTCGCCCGCACGCTGGGCGCGGTGCGCGAACGGGTGCCCGGCGGGCGGCCCAGCGTCACGCGGGGCGTCAAGGTCGAGGTCGGGGAGCGGCAGACGGCCGTGGACCTGGACCTCGTCGTGTCCTACGGGATGCCGATCAGGGAGGTCGCCGGCGAGGTCCGGGAGAACGTGATCTCGGCCGTGGAGCGGATGACGGGCCTGGAGGTCGTGGAGGTCAACGTCTCGGTGGTGGATGTCCACCTTCCGGACGGCGACGACGCGGTGGACGCGGAGACGCGCGTGCAGTAGGCGGTGTCCGGTGGGTCTTCGGGCGCGGGCCGTCTTTGCCGCGTGGCCGCCTGCGGCGGGGCGGGCCGTCTTTGCCGCCTGCGGCGGCGGGCGCCCTGCGGGCGCGTCCTCAAGCGCCGGACGGGCTTGGTTTCGGCTGAGCTCAGCCGAAACCAAGCCCGTCCGGCGCTTGAGGACACCGCCGCGCAGCGGTGGTACGCACGACACGGCCCGCAGCCGCCCGCTCACATGATCCGTCGGACACGGCCAAGGGCGCGCCCGG
>NZ_JAGGOL010000118.1 GCF_018614525.1 Streptomyces sp. ISL-11 | reverse complement strand
AGCCGGATCAGCGCGGGGAGCGCCGCCGAACCGTCGGGCAGGGCGTCGGGCACCGCGCAGAGCGCCGCGACCCCCGACTGCGAGGCGAGCGCCGAACCGGTGCCGTCCGCCGAGGCCGGCTCGGCCTCGCCCGGCGGGCCGTCGGAGTCGCCCACCGCCTGCCACGGCGCCACCGCGACGACCGCCAGCGGCCCGTCCGCCGAGGAGCCCAGAGCCTCCCGCAGCGCGGCCCGCGCCGCGTCCCGCCCGGCGGGCCGGCCGCTCAGCAGCTCCCTCAGCAGCTCGCCCAGCTCGGCACCCGCCCGGGCCTCCGCGGCCAGCAGGGCACCGATCCGGGCGGCCGTCTCCATGGCCTGCGCCAGCCGGGGGTCGGCGAAGGGCACGCTCAGGTCCAGGCCCGCCAGATGCTCGTCGTCCAGCAGCCACACATAGCCGTGGACCACACCCCGATGGCGTACGGGCAGACAGATGCGGCCCTTGAACACCCCCGCCGCCGGATCGGGCGGGATCCGCAGCGGCGCCTGCGCCCGGGCGATGCCGAACGCCTCGAACCACGCCCGTACGGCCGCCGTCGACCGGCGCTGCAGGATCGAGCGGGTCCGCACGGGATCCATGGTCAGTTCGAGATCGTCGTCACCGCCGTGGGCACCGAAGGCGATCAGGCCGAAATCCCGGTCCTCCAAGGTCGCGGGCGCGCCGAGCGCCGCCGAGATCTCGTCCACGAGCTGCTGATAGTCGCCTCGCATCCGGGCGGCGCTCCTTTCCTCTCGCGTCCCTGACCGGTACCTCACGAACGCCCGCGTACCAACGGAAACCCATTGTCATACATGTGTCTGAGATCCCGGCCACGGATGCGTGACAGCTGTCGATGGCAGCGGGCCGTCGCGATCTCTAGGTTTCACGATGAGTTACTTATGCCGTCTCCCGCAGGGGAGCCGGCCGTCATCGTGGAGGTGCCCGTGCTGGGTCCCGTGATTCTCGCCGCGTCGCGCAGTGACAAAATGCGCCGCTTCGTTTCGGCTGCCCCGGGCACCAAGCAGGTCGTCGACCGCTTCATCGCCGGCGAGACCGTCGACCAGGTCGTCCCGATCGTGCGGGACGCGGCCGCCAAGGGCCTTGAGGTCACCCTGGACGTCGTGGGCGAGGACATCACCACGGTCGAGCAGTCGCACGCCGCGCGCGACGCCTATCTGGAGCTGGTCGAGCGCCTGAAGGAGCTCGGCCTGGGCGCGAAGGCCGAGATGTCGGTCAAGCTCTCCATGTTCGGCCAGGCCCTGGAGGGTGGCCACGAGCTGGCCCTCGCCAACGTCCGCCCGGTCGTCGAGGCCGCCGCCGCGATCGGCACCACGGTCACGCTGGACGCCGAGGACCACACGACCCTGGACTCGATGTTCGCCATCCACGAGGAGCTGCGGAAGGACTTCCCGCAGACCGGCTGCGTCATCCAGGCCTACCTCTTCCGCACCGAGGACGACGCCCGCCGCCTGGCCGCGGCCGGCAGCCGGGTGCGTATCGTGAAGGGTGCGTACAAGGAGCCGGCCTCCGTCGCGTACCAGGACAAGGCCGAGATCGACAAGGCGTTCGTCCGCATCGTCAGGACCCTGATGACGGGCGACGGCTACCCGATGATCGGGTCGCACGACCCGCGGCTCATCGCGATCTCGCAGGAACTGGCCCGGCAGGCCGGGCGCAAACTGGACGAGTACGAGTTCCAGATGCTGTACGGCATCCGCAGCGAGGAGCACGTGCGCCTGGCCGCCGAGGGCCACCGGATGCGCGTCTACACGGCGTACGGCACCGACTGGTACGGCTACTTCATGCGCCGCCTGGCGGAGAAGCCCGCGAACCTGCTCTTCTTCGCCCGCTCCATCCTCACCAAGGGCTGAGCACCCCCTCCCCGACCCCCTCCCCGAGACCCCCCGATCGAAGGAGACACGGCCATGGACGCTGTGACCCAGGTCCCCGCCCCGGTCAACGAGCCGGTGCACAGCTACGCGCCCGGCAGCCCGGAGCGCGCCCGCCTCGAGGCCAAGCTCAAGGAGCTGGCGGCCAACCCCATCGACCTGCCGATGACCATCAACGGTGAGAAGCGGATGGGCGGCGGCGAGCCGTTCCAGGTCGTGCAGCCGCACAACCACGCGGCCGTCCTCGGCACGTTCCACAACGCCACCACCCAGGACGCCCAGGACGCGGTCGACGCCGCCCTGGCCGCCGCCCCGGCGTGGCGCGCGATGTCCTTCGACGACCGCGCGGCGATCATCCTGCGCGCCGCCGAGCTGCTGTCCGGCCCCTGGCGCGAGACGCTGGCCGCCTCCACCATGCTGGGCCAGTCCAAGACCGCCCAGCAGGCCGAGATCGACACCCCGTGCGAGCTCGTCGACTTCTGGCGCTTCAACGTGCACTTCGCGCGCCAGATCCTCGCCGAGCAGCCGGTCGCCAACTCCACCGGTGTGTGGAACCGCAGCGACCACCGGCCGCTGGAGGGCTTCGTCTACGCGATCACGCCCTTCAACTTCACCGCCATCGCCGGCAACCTGCCGACCGCGCCCGCCCTCATGGGCAACGTCGTCGTCTGGAAGCCGTCCCCGACCCAGACCCACGCCGCGGTGCTGCTGATGCAGCTGCTGGAGGAGGCCGGTCTGCCCAAGGGCGTCATCAACCTGGTGACCGGTGACGGCCTCGCCGTCTCCGAGGTGGCCCTGAACCACCACGAGCTGGCCGGTATCCACTTCACCGGCTCGACCAAGACCTTCCAGTACCTGTGGAAGACGGTCGGCAACAACATCGAGAAGTACAAGTCCTACCCGCGCCTGGTCGGCGAGACCGGCGGCAAGGACTTCGTCGTCGCCCACCCGAGCGCCGACCCGGCGATCCTGAAGACCGCCATGACCCGCGGCTCCTTCGAGTTCCAGGGTCAGAAGTGTTCGGCCTCCTCGCGCGCCTACGTCCCGCGTTCCCTGTGGGAGAACGGCCTCAAGGAGGAGTTCGCGGCCGAGGTCGACGGCATCACCATGGGTGACGTCACCGACCTGTCGAACTTCATCGGCGCCGTCATCGACGAGCGCTCGTTCGCCAAGAACAAGGCCGCGATCGACCGTGCCAAGGCCGACCCGACCTGCACGATCGTCGCCGGTGGCACGTACGACGACTCGGTCGGCTACTTCGTCCGCCCGACGGTCATCGAGTGCACCGACCCGGCGAACGAGGTCTTCACGACCGAGTACTTCGGCCCGATCCTCGCCGTCCACGTCTACGAGGACGCCGACTTCGACGCGATGCTGGCCCAGATGGAGTCCGTCTCGGCGTACGCGCTGACCGGCTCGATCATCGCCCAGGACCGCTACGCGGCCGCCGACGCGATGGAGAAGCTCCGCTTCGCCGCGGGCAACTTCTACATCAACGACAAGTCGACCGGTGCCGTCGTCGGCCAGCAGCCCTTCGGCGGCGGCCGTGCCTCGGGTACGAACGACAAGGCCGGTGCCGCGAGCAACCTGATGCGCTGGACCTCGACCCGCTCCATCAAGGAGACGCTGGTCCCGCCGACCGACTACCGCTACCCGCACATGGGCTGATCCGCCCCTCCCATGAGCCCCGCCCCCGACCGGCCCCCCAGCCGGCCGGGGGCGGCGTGCGTTCCGGGGCCACGGCCGGCCGCCGGACCGGCCGTGGCCGCGGGTCCTACAGGCCGCCGCAGTACGGCGGGATGATGTTGGCGTGGGCCACGTAGCCGCGGGTGCCCTTGGGCAGACCGCCCTTGCTCTTGGCCTTCAGCTGGACGTAGTCCCACTTGCCGGACTTGCCGAGGATGCGGATCGGGTCACCGAAGTAGAGCTGGCCCTTGACGGAGCCGGACGTGCTCGCCTTGGTGCGCAGCCGGGTGCCGTCGGTGTAGATGGCCGCGTTGTCGGCGTTGCACGGCTTGGCGGCGGCGGCCACGCGCTGCGGCGCGGCGGCGGGGGTGGCCGCCTGGGCGGGGGCGGCCAGGGCCGCGCCGCCGATCAGCGCGGCCGTCGTGAGCGCGAGGGATATACGACGCACGGAATCGTCCTCCGGTGGTGGTACGGGATGACATCTGGACGACGCACGCGAGGCGTGGTCGAACAAGATCGCGGCAATCGCCGCGGTGATCACCCTAGGTGCCGCCCGGCGACGCCCGGATGGCGGTTTCGTCACGCCCCTGTCACGGCCCGGCGCGGCGGCGCGCCCTCCGGCCGCCACGCCGTCACAGGATCACCACCATCGCCAGTGACAGCGCCACCAGCAGCGATCCGGTGCGGTCGAGGAGGCCGCCGACGCCCGGCAGCCAGGTGCGTGTGTCCTCGACACCGGCCTCGCGCCTGAGCAGGGACACGAGCGGACCGCCCACGACGCAGCCGCCCAGCACCGCGGCCCACAGGGTGACCGTGAAGCAGCCGGCCACCTCAAGACCCGAGGCCACGCCGATGCCCGCGGCCAGGACGGCCGCCCACGTCCGGTCGGGGGCGTGGGCCGACAGTGGCCGGGCCAGGCCGCCGCCCAGGCGCGACAGGAACCGGCCCCCGCACCAGGCGCACACCTCGCCGAACGCCACCGCGACGCCCACCGCGACCGCGGTGCCGTGCAGCACCACCAGTCCGCTCAGCGCGACCGGGATCCACACCAGTCCCAGAACCGTGCGCGCCGCCCGCTCGCCGCCCCGGGCGCTGTCGCCGGAGAGCACCGCGGGCAGCACGCCGGCGACGAGCAGCACGGCGAGGAACCGCAGGTCGAAGGCGCGCGGCGCCGGCACCCCGTACGCCAGGAACGCCATCGGCGGAAGCAGTACCGCCGCCGTGCCCAGCACCGCCCGCTCGCCCCGCCCCAGGCGGGCCAGGCGCGCGTACTCGCCCGTCGCGATCAGCCCCAGCACCACGGCCAGCACCATCGCGCCGATGACGCCCAGGCACAGCGCGCCGAGGAAGAGCGCCGCCCCCGCCGCCCACGTACGCCACCGGCGCCACAGCGCGGGGCGCGCCGCGACCCGGGCGGGGACGGCCGCGACGGCGACGCCGCCGACGCCCAGGGCGCCGGCGACGACGGGTATGGAGCGGGTGAGGACCTCTTCCGCTCCGATCAGGATGGTCATCGCGCCTGCCGGGATTCGAGGGTGTACGGGCCGTTCATGGCACCACTCTCACCCATGCGCGGGGCGGCCCCGGACGGGCGCCGGCACGCGCCCGTCTCAGATAGTAGGAAGACCGAGTAATTGTGCAGACAGCGTCGCGCGGCTGTCCTAGCGTGGAGGAAGCCGAACGTCCCGCTCCATCGAGCGACCGGCGGCCGCGGCCCGGTGCCCTCGCGCAGGTGATCCCTGCGGCACCCCGGCTCCCGCCCCTCTTCCGGCTCCCGTACCGACGTCCCGGGGTTCAGCACGACTCGGAGCAGCTCACCGGAGCAGCTCATGGAAGCAGCGCACGCAGGAGGAGATGTGACTCCCATGGCCGAAACCGCCGTTCGCAGGATCCGCCGCGCCGCCCGCGGGACCGGCACCGTCGACCGCGCCGTCGACCGCGAGACCGACCGGGTGAACGCCGCCGCCGCGCTCCAGCGGGCGCTGGACCGCCGCGACAACGGCGGCGTCACCGGGCACTGACCCGGACCGCCGGCCGGGGGTGCCGTGCCGCATACCGGCGCGGGCGGACGACGTCGAAGTGGTCGATCCGGCGCCCGCTCTCGGCCAGCGCGGTCACCCGCAGCCGCGGCCGGCCGCCGGGTGCGGCCGGCTCGGCCTCGACGGCGAGGAAGGAGAACCCGGTGTAGCGCACGCGCGACCACTCCACCGTCTCCCGCTCCTTCACCCGGCCCTTGCCCCAGTGGTAGCTGTCGACGCTGTCCAGGTCTCTGACGTGGCCTTCGTAGCTGTCCGGCACGGGGAAGTCGTACAGCGACTTCCCGGCCCCGCCGGCGGTGACGTACACGATGCCGTCGCGGGCGGAGTCCACGGTCGCGCCGATCGGCACCTTCCGGGACACGTGCGTTCCCCGGATCGCGTCCGTCCGCTCGTAGACGTGGTTGTGGCCGTTGATGACCAGGTCGACCTGGTGCTTCTCGAAGAGCGGCACCCATGCCTGGCGCACCGCGCCGTCCGACGCGTGGCCCTTGGTCGTCGAGAAGGCGCAGTGGTGGAAGAAGACCACGAGGAAGTCGATGTCGCGCCGGCCCCGCAGCTCCCGCAGGCGCCGGTCGAGCCAGGCGGTCTGCTTGCCGTGCGTGTAGCCGGAGTTGGCGGTGATCTCGTACGAGATGTCGTTGCCGTCGAGCGCGACGACGCCGACGTTGCCGTAGACGAAGGAGTAGACGCCCGGCGCGTGCCGCGGGTCGACGCCGTTGCGCGGCAGCGTCCAGCGGGCGCTCTGGCCGCCGTAGCCGGTGGGGGAGTACCACGCCTCCATGTCGTGGTTGCCGGTCGTCACCATCCAGGGCACCGACTTCGCCACCGACTCGGTCTGGGCGAGGAACTGGTCCCACACCCGCGCGTCGTAGACGTCCGACGGCTTGCCGGCGCCGCTGTCGTCGGCGTAGCAGATGTCGCCCGCGTGGAGGTGGAAGGCCGGGTTCTGGCCCAGGATCAGCTGGTCGTTGGCGAGTGCGTCGTAGCTGACGCCCTGGTCGCCGAAGGCGGTGAAGACGAACTTCTCCGGATGCGCCGGGGCGGTGCGGAAGGTGCCGATGGTGGAGAAGTGGCGCGGGTCGGTCGGGTCGTAGCCGTCGTGGCCGACGCCGTAGTAATACGTCCTGCCGGGGCGGAGGTTGTCCAGCGCGGTGTGCAGGTAGAACTGGTCGACGGCCGGCAGCTTCTTCGGCAGCGCCGGGGTGTGCAGGTGCCGCACCTCGGCCTCGATCCGCTGGCTGAGGTCCCAGGGCTTCAGGCCCACCCGCACGAAGGGGCGCCGGACCGCGAACGGCACCTGCCAGGAGATCCGCATCTCGGTCTTCGGGTCGGCCCCGAAGGCGAGGTGGCGGCCGAAGGGGGCGACGAGGCCGCCGTCCACCTTCGTGGTGGCGGCCGGGGTCAGCAGGGTCGGGGAGAGCGGCTGGGCGTACGCGGCGGTGCCGCCGCCCAGCAGGCCCGCGCCCGTGACGGCCCCGGCGGTTGCGGCGCCCGCCCGGAGCATGCCGCGGCGGGTCGGCCTCGCCACGGTCCGGAGGTAGTCGTGCTGCTCCGCCATCGTCATGCGGACGGCCAGGTGCTCGGGGATACCTACCCGTGGTGTGTCCATGTCGTGAACGTGCCAGGAATTTGCGGCTCCGACACCGATTTTGGGTGAACGTGACCTTGCCGGCTCGCAATGTGTCCGCATGGTGGACCGAACGTGTCATCCAGCGGGACGGGGGAGTACGGTCCCGGTTATGTCTCGCAGCATTCGCCTCGCAGTGATCCCCGGTGACGGTATCGGCCCGGAGGTCGTGGCCCAGGGCCTCAAGATCCTCACCGCCGCCCTCCCTTCGGACGTCAAGCTGGAGACCCGGGAGTACGATCTCGGCGCCCGCCGCTGGCACGCCACCGGCGAGACCCTCCCGGACACCGAGCTGAACCTCCTCCAGGACCACGACGCGATCCTGCTCGGCGCGATCGGCGACCCCTCCGTGCCGTCCGGCGTCCTGGAGCGCGGGCTGCTCCTCAAGCTGCGGTTCGCCTTCGACCACTACGTGAACCTGCGCCCCTCACGGCTCCTCCCCGGCACGGCCTCCCCGCTGGCCGGCCGCCCCGCCATCGACTTCGTCGTCGTCCGCGAGGGCACCGAGGGCCCGTACGTCGGCAACGGCGGCACCCTGCGGACCGGAACCCCCGCCGAGGTCGCCACCGAGGTCAGCCTCAACACCGCCTACGGCGTGGAGCGCGTGGTGCGCGACGCCTACGAGCGCGCCCAGGCCCGCCCGCGCAAGAAGCTGACCCTCGTCCACAAGAACAACGTCCTCGTCCACGCCGGCCACCTGTGGAAGAACATCTTCGACCGCGTCGGCCGCGAGTACCCCGAGGTCACCACCGACTACCTGCACGTCGACGCCGCGACGATCTTCTTCGTCACCCAGCCCGAGCGGTTCGACGTCATCGTCACCGACAACCTCTTCGGCGACATCCTCACCGACCTCGCCGCCGCCATCACCGGCGGCATCGGGCTCGCCGCCTCGGGCAACATCAACCCGAGCGGCGCCTTCCCCTCGATGTTCGAGCCGGTCCACGGCTCCGCCCCGGACATCGCGGGCACCGGAAAGGCCGACCCCACGGCCACCGTCCTCTCCGTCGCGCTGCTGCTGCGCCACCTCGGCCACGAGACCGAGGCGGCCCGCGTCGAGGCCGCGGTCGAGGCGGACCTCGTGGCACGCGACGGCTCGTTCCGCACGACGGACGAGATCGGCGACGCGCTCGTATCCCGGGTAGCCGTAGTAACCGACTGAGCCCCGCCGCTGTGCTACCGCGCGGTCGGGTGCGACCATCGACCCAGGCCGCGCACACGTTTCCGTCCCCGGCCCCACACGAGCGATAATCGAACGTGGGGCCGCGGCAAGAGAGGAAGCTCGGACGTCCTGACGCCACCAGGACGGAGCGAGCGCGGTCCGCCACACACAAATGTGAAGGACACGCATCCATGACGACGCCCACGATCGAGCTCAAGCCCTCCTCGCACCCGCTGTCCGACGCGGAGCGCGAGCGCATCCTCACCAGCCCCGGTTTCGGCCGTCACTTCACCGACCACATGGTCACCATCAAGTGGACCGAGGGCCGCGGCTGGCACGACGCCCAGCTCGTTCCGTACGCGCCGCTGTCGATCGACCCGGCGAACATGACGCTGCACTACGCGCAGACGATCTTCGAAGGCATCAAGGCGTACCGCCAGCCCGACGGCACGGTCGCCACCTTCCGCCCGGACGAGAACGCCAAGCGCTTCCAGGCGTCCGCGCGCCGCCTGGCCATGCCCGAGCTGCCCGTCGAGACCTTCATCGAGGCGTGCGACGCGCTCGTCCGCCAGGACAAGGCGTGGGTGCCCGGCTCCGGCGAGGCGTCGCTGTACCTGCGCCCCTTCCTGTTCGCGACCGAGGTCGGGCTGGGCGTGCGCCCGTCCAACGAGTACCTCTTCGTCGTCATCGCCTCGCCCGCCGGCGCCTACTTCCCCGGCGGCGTGAAGCCGGTCTCCGTCTGGCTCTCCGAGGAGTACGTGCGCGCCGCCCCCGGCGGCACGGGCGCCGCGAAGGCCGGCGGCAACTACGCCGCCTCCCTCGTCGCCCAGGCGCAGGCCGCCGAGAAGGGCTGCGACCAGGTGGTCTGGCTGGACGCGATCGAGCGCCGCTGGATCGAGGAGATGGGCGGCATGAACCTGTACTTCGTGTACGGGGGCGAGGCCGGCCGGAAGCCGAGGATCGTCACGCCCGAGCTGACCGGCTCGCTGCTCCCGGGCATCACCCGCGCCTCGCTGCTGAAGATCGCCGACGACCTCGGCTACGAGGTCTCCGAGGGCCGCATCTCCGTCGAGGACTGGAAGAACGCCAACGCCGACGGCACCCTCACCGAGGTCTTCGCCTGCGGCACCGCCGCCGTGATCACCCCGGTCGGCTCCGTGAAGTCCGCCCGCGCCGACTGGACCGTGGGCGACGGCGAGCCCGGCGAGGTGACCATGAGGCTCCGCGGGGCACTCCTGGACATCCAGACCGGCGCCGCGGCCGACACCCACGGCTGGATGCACAAGCTCGGCTGAGCCCCGGCACGTCCCGCGTGCCTTCACCGACGGCCGCTCCCGCAGCACGCGGGGGCGGCCGTCGGCGTCCGGTCACGGCCGTGCCCGCCCTGCCGCCCGCGTCCTCCGTCGAGCGCCTCGGTGTCGCGGCCGACGGCACCCAGGGCGACCACGACTCGCTCACCGCGGCCGTCAGCGCGGCCGGCCGGTACGCCGTCTTCGCGTCCTTCCCCGCCTGCCGGTGCCGGGGGACACCAAGGGTCGGCGACGTCTTCGTACGGCACCTCCGCTGACGCGGTACCGGCGGCCGCACCGGCGGAGGTTGGGATTCCGGGAACGCAACGCACGCAAGTACGCGTGATCGTTGCCACCCGGACCCTTGTCGGCGACCGGCTGTTCCGCCACCGTGATCGTCCATGGGACAGCACTGGAAGAAGATCTGGGTCGGCTCGGCCGGCAACATGGTCGAATGGTTCGACTGGTTCGTCTACGCCAGTTTCGCCACCTACTTCGCGGGAGCCTTCTTCCCGTCGGGCGACGACACCGCCAAGCTCATGAACACCGCCGGCCTGTTCGCAGTCGGATTCTTCATGCGCCCCCTCGGCGGCTGGCTGCTCGGCCGCGTCGGCGACCGGCGCGGCCGCAAGGCGGCCCTGACCATGACGGTCACCCTGATGTCCGCGTCCGCCGTACTGATCGCCGTCGCGCCCACCTACGCCGTCGCGGGCTACGGCGGCGCGGCCGTCCTGCTGGTCGCCCGGCTGCTCCAGGGCCTGTCCGTCGGCGGCGAGTACGCCGCCAGCGCGACCTACCTCACCGAGGCGTCCGCGCCCGGCCGCCGCGGTTTCGCCTCCAGCTTCCAGTACGTGTCCATGACCGCCGGCCAGATCCTCGGCCTCGGCCTCCAGATCATCCTCCAGCGCACCCTCACCAGCGGCGAACTGCACAGCTGGGGCTGGCGCATCCCGTTCGTCGTCGGCGCCCTCGGCGCGGCCGTCATCTTCTACTTGCGGCGCAACATGCTGGAGACGGAGGTGTACGACGCCGCCGACACGACCCGGCAGCAGGACCGCGGCACGATCCGGGCGCTGCTGCGCCACAAGCGCGAGGCGTTCCTGGTGATGGCGCTGACCATGGGCGGCACGGTCGCCTATTACACGTACACCACCTATCTGACGAAGTACCTCTCCAACAGCGCCGGCCTGCCCAAGCAGACGGCGACGCTCGTCAGCTTCTGCGCCCTGCTGATCTTCGCCTGCCTCCAGCCCCTGGCGGGCGCCCTGTCGGACCGCATCGGCCGCCGCCCCCTGCTGATCACCTTCGCGGTGGGCTCCACCTTCCTCACCGTGCCGATCATGACGCTGCTCCGGCGGGCGGGGTCCTTCTGGCCGGCCCTGGGCCTGTCCCTGCTGGCCCTGGTCGTCATCACGGGCTACACGTCGATCAACGCGTGCGTGAAGGCGGAGCTGTTCCCCACGGGCGTACGGTCGCTGGGCGTCGCCCTCCCGTACGCCATCGCCAACGCGCTCTTCGGCGGGACGGCGGAGTACGTGGCCCTGTGGTTCAAGAAGGCGGGCGTGGAGTCGGGTTTCTACTGGTACGTCGCGGGCTGCGCGGCGGTCTCCCTGATCGTCTACCTGACGATGCGCGAGACGAGGGACATCGACTTGACGGCACCGGCGTCGGCACCGGCGGGCACCCAACCAGCGGGCCCAGGCACAGAACCAGCCCGCCCGGCGCTTGAGGGCATCTGCGAACCGGGCGGGACCACCAACCCGGCCAAACCCAGCCCGCCCGGCGCTTGAGGGCCACACCATGACCGCATAGTGAGACCACCCCGCACCACCCTGGACAACCATGCCAGGATGGCAACCGTGCTCACGCCAGCCATGATTATTGGCCGCAGGCGCGCCGGTCCGCAGTGACCGCCCCGTACCAACCCGTACGGCGCGGCCGCCGTCGTCCCAGACCCGCGCGCAGACCTCTCGCATCCGCGAGAGGTCTTTTCGTTTCCCGGCCACCCGCCGGAGGCGACCCGCACGCGGGACCATGAGGGGACGGTGGAACCGGTCATTCCGGTAGACCGAGATCCGACAGGAGTCAGAGCAGCATGACCGACGCAACCGACGCAACCAGTGAGAGCCTCCCCCTCGACGACGGCTTCCACGTCTTCGACACGACGCTGCGCGACGGCGCCCAGCGCGAGGGCATCAACCTCACCGTCGCGGACAAGCTGACCATCGCCCGGCACCTGGACGACTTCGGCGTCGGCTTCATCGAGGGCGGCTGGCCCGGTGCCAACCCCCGGGACACCGAGTTCTTCCAGCGTGCGCGCAAGGAGATCGACTTCCGGCACGCACAGCTCGTCGCGTTCGGCGCCACCCGCAAGGCCGGTGTCCGCGCGGAGAACGACCCGCAGGTCGCCGCCCTGCTCGACTCCGGGGCCCCGGTGATCACCCTGGTCGCCAAGTCCCACGACCGGCACGTCGAGCTCGCCCTGCGCACCACGCTGGACGAGAACCTCGCGATGGTCCGGGACACCGTCTCCTACCTGTGCGCGCAGGGCCGCCGGGTCTTCGTCGACTGCGAGCACTTCTTCGACGGCTACGCGGCCAACCCCGACTACGCTCTGCGGGTCGTCCGCACCGCCCACGAGGCGGGCGCCGACGTGGTCGTCCTGTGCGACACCAACGGCGGCATGCTCCCGGCCCGGGTCGAAACCGTGGTGCGCGAGGTGCTCGCGGAGACCGGCGCCCGGCTGGGCATCCACGCCCAGGACGACACCGGCTGTGCGGTCGCCAACACCCTCGCCGCCGTGGACGCGGGCGCCACACACGTACAGTGCACGGCCAACGGCTACGGCGAGCGCGTCGGCAACTCCAACCTGTTCCCGGTCGTCGCCGCCCTGGAGATCAAGTACGACCGCAGGGTGCTGCCCGCGGGCGCGCTCGCCGAGATGACCCGGATCTCGCACGCCATCGCCGAGGTCGTCAACCTCACGCCTTCCACGCATCAGCCGTACGTGGGAGTCTCCGCCTTCGCCCACAAGGCCGGCCTGCACGCCTCCGCGATCAAGGTCGATCCGGACCTCTACCAGCACATCGACCCGGAGCGGGTCGGCAACACCATGCGGATGCTCGTCTCCGACATGGCCGGGCGCGCCTCGATCGAGCTCAAGGGCAAGGAGCTGGGCGTCGAACTCGGTGACGACCGCGCACTCGTCGGCCGCGTCGTCGAGCGCGTCAAGGAGCGCGAGCTGGCGGGCTACACCTACGAGGCCGCCGACGCCTCCTTCGAACTGCTGCTGCGCCAGGAGGTCGAGGGCCGGGCCCGCCGCTACTACCGGGTGGAATCCTGGCGCGCCATCGTCGAGGACCGCCCCGACGGCACGCACGCCAACGAGGCGACCGTGAAGCTGTGGGCCAAGGGCGAGCGCATCGTCGCCACGGCCGAGGGGAACGGCCCGGTCAACGCCCTGGACCGGGCCCTGCGGGTGGCACTGGAGCGCATCTATCCGCAGCTGGCGGACCTGGAGCTCGTGGACTACAAGGTCCGCATCCTGGAGGGCCGTCTGGGCACCGGCTCGATCACCCGGGTGCTGGTCTCGACGAGCGACGGCCGCGCGGAGTGGTCCACGGTCGGCGTCGCCGAGAACGTCATCGCCGCGTCCTGGCAGGCCCTGGACGACGCCTACGCGTACGGGCTGCGGCGCGCGGGGGTCGAGCCGCAGGAGTGAACGGGCCCGGGGGCGCCGCTTGGTGAGGGCGCTCCCGTGGTCGGCTTGTCAGGGCCCCGGGCTTCTTCCCGGTGGCCCTGATTTCTTCCGAGCGACGGAAGTGCCCTGTCAGCGCGGCTCGTCGGCTCCGCCGGGGTCGCTGTGGTGCCGGTCGGCCAGGGCGGTGATTCCCGCTGTGGCGGCGGTGGCGAGGTCGGTGACCATCGCGTCGTCGACGGGCAGGTGGAGGATGTACAGGGCGGACGCCAAGGTGCCGAGCAGCAGCAGGTGGGCCATCGCGGGGGCGACGGTCCCGGCCAGCTCGCCGCGAGCCAGGGCCTGTCCGATGATTTCGGCGAAGGCGGCCTGTTCGGCGGCCAGGAAGGTGTCCTGGAACCGGGTATCCAGTTCGGGATTGACGGCAAGTTCGCTGATCAGGGCCGGTGCCAGCTGTCGGGCCGCCGGGGCGGACATGCGGACGTGAAACGTGCGGACCAGCGCCAGCAGGTCCCCGTGCAAGGAGCCGGTGCCGGCCAACGGAGGCAGCTGCTGCTCGTGCATGGTGGCGACGAACGCCATCTCGGCCTTGGAGGCGTACCGGCGGTAGATCGCCGCCTTGCCCACGCCGGCGCGCGTCGCGACCTGGTCGACGGTCAGGGCCGGGTAGCCGACTTCGCCGATCAGCTCACGCGTGGTCTGCAGGATTTTCTGATCCACGCGGCTGTCTCGGGGGCGTCCACCCCGTTGCCTTCTCGCTGTCATGCCTGCACTATACGGAACGAGAGTATCGAAACGGCAGTATCGGAACTAGGGCCGCAGAGATCACTGACCCCAGCTACGCAGGGACAACCACGATGGAGTCGCACGCGTGGCTTCGTGACAAGAGACGGAGAACTCGGATGATCAAGTGGGCTGGCTGGATCATCACGTTATGCGGAACCGCACACACGCTCGGCGCCCTGACGGTGGAGAAAGCCGCGCGCCACGCCGGGACATGGTTCAGCGGTGGACTGTGGAGCGAGGACCTTGCCGACATGAGCCCGGCGGGCAGCGCGTACTGGCTGAGCCTGGAAAGCTTCGGCATACCGCTCGTCCTGATCGGCCTGACGGTGCTGTGGCTGGACCGCCGCGGCATCACCCCGCCGGCATTCATCGCCTGGACGCTGGGGAGCTGGAGCGTCGTCGACGCCGTGGTCCTTCCGTTCACGCCCTGGCCGCTCTTCGTGCTCGCGTGCGCCTTGCTGCTGATCGGAGCCCGCCGCGCCCGCCGCGACAACCCCGCGCCCAGGTCCGGGCTTCCACGAGCGTGAACATGGGCCGGGGCGGTGACAGGTGGTGCCGCTGGGTTCACTGGCAGGGCGACTGAGGCGAGGTCGGTGGTGGCGTTGCGGTGAAGCACACGCGTTGCGCGACGACCAGTGTGGTGCCGCTGTCCCACATGCCTCCGTTCGGATTCAGGACCTTGATCCTGTTGGCGAGGGTGCAACTCGCGTTCTTGTACACGGTGGCGACGGCATTCGTGCGGTTGGTCGCGTTGACCGCACCACCTGAGATCGTCCGGCACGACTCGTTGGGCGGGTCGGAGATCACGTCCTGCTGACTGGAGTCCGCTCGCAGGTACTGGAAGTCGCCGTTGGCCGCGTAGGACGAGGTGGGAAGTGCGGCGAAGAGCAAGAAAGCCCCGCCGAGGGCCAGTCCGGCCCGGAGCGTTCCCTTGAGTGAATACGACATGGGGAGATGCCTCCTCTTGTCCCTTCGGGGCGCTTGCGCGGCACACAATGTCCGCAACGCCCCTCGGGAGGGCTTCCCGCGCAGAATGGCACGAACCCTGCATCACCCAAATGGGTGACTAACGCCCTTGTTGTCATGCGCAGCCGCCTCGCGGCTCATGTCCGGGCAAGGACTACGGCGCGCAGGCGCGACGCCGCCGAGCTCAGAGGCCCTGGGACGCCAGGCCGGTGCCGAGCAGGTCGTACGCGCGCTCGGCGTCGGCGTGGGCGGCGGGCAGGGCGGCGTCGGCGGAGTGACCGGCGGCCAGGCGCTGCCAGTTGTCGTAGGCGAGGATCTGCTGGACGGCGATGATCTGCGCGGCCGCCAGGCCCGCCGTCACCTCGTCGGTCGCTTCCACTTCCCGCAGTGCCCCGGAGAGCTCCCGCTGGTCCTGGGCGCTGTAGAGCGTGAGGCGGGCCACCAGGCCGGGTGTGGAGTAGATCAGGTCGCGAAAGGCCAGCACGGCGGGGTTGTCGCACAGGCCCGTGATCGGGTCGTGGGCGTCGAGCCGGGCGTGGAAGTGGGAGCGCAGCGCCTCCAGCGGGCTCTGCCGCGGCGCCCGGGCGCGTACCACCCGGGCCGCCTCGCCCTGGTGGTCGGCGATGCCGTGCAGGACCAGGTCCTCCTTGGCCGGGAAATAGCGGAAGAGCGTCGGTTTCGACACCTCCGCGACGGCCGCCACCTCCGCGACCGACACCTGGTCGAAGCCGCGTTCCAGGAAGAGCTCGATGGCCGTCCTGGACAGCGCCTCCCGCGTGCGCCGCTTCTTGCGTTCCCGCAGTCCGGTCTCCTCGTTCACGCCATCACTCTATCAGGGGCGGTGTTACTCGGATTCTTTTGTTACTCGGTTGCTTTTTCTCTCGTCGGGGTCTTTGATGGACTCACCGACGACGGAGGGACCCCACCATGACCGCCACCACCACTACCGCTGTACTCGTCGTGGGCGCGGGGCCGACCGGCCTGACGCTCGCTCTCACGCTCGCCCGGGACGGGGTGCCCGTGCGGATCATCGACAAGGCGGAGACGTTCCACCGCGCGTCCCGGGGCAAGGGCCTCAATCAGCGCAGCCGTGAGCTGTTCGACGACCTGGGGGTGGGGGAGGAGGCGGCCCGGTCGGGCATCGAGCACATCGTGCTGCGCAAGTACCGCGACGGTGTCGCCGTCGCCGACGACGTGACGTTCGGGGACCGCGCCCCGACCCCCGACACCCCGTACGCGAGCGGGCTGGTCATCCCGCAGTGGCGCACCGAGGAGATCCTGCGCGGCAGGCTCGCCGACTACGGAGTCGAGGTCGAACTCGGCTGCGAGCTGGTCGGATTCACCCAGGACGACGACGGGGTGACCGCGACGCTCGCCGACGGGCGGCGCGTGCGGGCCTCGTATCTCGCCGGCTGCGACGGCGGGCACAGCCCGGTGCGCAAGGCGCTGGGTGTGGGCTTCGAGGGGGCGACCGAGGCCGAGGAGAGCATGGTCGTCGGGGATGTGGAGGTCGACGGCCTCGACACCGGCTACTGGCACCAGTGGTTCGACGAGGACGGCGCGATCATGCTCTGCCCGTTCCGCGGCAGCCGGCACTGGCAGTTGCAGGGCGCGCCCGAGCGGGACGCCGCCGGCCGGCCGGTGGAGCCGTCCCTGGAGAGCTTCCAGCGGCTCTTCGACCGGCACGTTCGCATACCGGGGCTGCGGCCCGCCGATCCCACGTGGATCTCGAGCTACCGCATCAACGTCCGCATGGCCGACCGCTTCCGGGTCGGCCGGGTCTTCCTCGCGGGCGACGCGGCGCACGTGCACTCGATAGCCGGCGGTCTGGGGATGAACACCGGCATCCAGGACGCCTTCAACCTCGGCTGGAAGCTCGCGCTCGTCGCCCGCGGCGCGGCGGGTCCGGCTCTGCTGGCCACCTACGAGGAGGAGCGACAGCCCGTCGCGGCCTGGACCTTGAAGCTGACCGACGAACGGCTGCGCGTGGTGCGCGAGGCGGTGGCGAAGGCCGGTGTGGGCACGGAGGCGGTCTTCTCCGACGACATCACCACCCTGGGGGTTGGCTATCGCTGGTCGTCACTGTCCTGGGGCGACCGCGCCGGAGAGGAGGCCGACGGGAGCGGTCCGCGCGCGGGGGACCGGGCTCCCGACGCTCCGTGCCGGGATGTGGCCACGGGGCGCCCGGTCCGTCTCTTCGAGGTCTTCGCCGGGCCGCACTTCACCCTGCTGGGCTTCGGGGCCGGCGGCGCGGCGGGGCTGGCCGAGGTGGCGGCCGAGTGCGGAGACCTCGTCCGCACCTGCCTCGTCGACGGTGGCACCGAGGGACTGGCCGACACCGGGGGACACGCCCGCACCGCGTACGGGGCCGAGGGCGGCACGCTGGTGCTCGTACGGCCGGACCTTCACATCGCGCTGACCGTGGACGAGGACGGGGCGCGGACCGTCCTCGACCACCTGCGGGCACTCGGGCACTGACTGGAGGGGGGAGAGGCGGGGGAGGGGGCGGGGGCCCTGGAGGGTGGCGTCAGGACCGGCCTTCTGCCGCGGACTTGACCGCGGAGATGTCGAAGGTCAGCTTCACCTTGTCGCTGACCATCACACCGCCGGTCTCCAGAGCCGCGTTCCAGGTCAGGCCCCAGTCGGAGCGCAGGATCTCGGCGCTGCCCTCGAAGCCGACGCGCTCGTTGCCGTACACGTCGGTGGCCGAGCCGTTGAACTCCAGGTCGATGGAGAGGGGGCGGGTGACGTCCTTGATGGTGAGGTCGCCGGTGATGCGGTAGCGGTCGCCGCCGAGCTGCTCGGCGGTGGTGGAGCGGAAGCTCATCAGCGGGAACCGCCCGGCGTCGAAGAAGTCGTCCCCGAGCAGGTGGGCGTCCCGGTCCTTCATGCCGGTGTCCACGCTGTCGATCCGGATGTCGAGGGAGGCGGTGGAGCGGGAGGGGTCGGCACCGTCGAGGTGGAGGGTGCCCTCGTGTTCGGTGAAGGAGCCGCGCACATTGGTCACCATGGCGTGGCGCACGGTGAAGCCGATGCTGCTGTGGCCGGCGTCGACGGTGTAGTCGCCGGTGAGGGCTGCCAGTGCCGGGTCCACGTCCATGACGGCGGTGGTGGCCGGGGCGGCGGTGCTGTGCTTGCGGGTGAAGAGGCCCATGACGACTCCTGGGGGGGAAGGGGGATCGAGGAGGAGGATCCCAAGGTTGTTTAAAGTTCAACGAGAATGACGTTAGCGCGATCTGGTTCAAGTTTCAACATCTAGTGCGGGTGGAATATTGGCCGAGCGCGGAGCGGACCACTCGTCCAGGCCATTGCTTCCGCGCCGGGACGGTGCGACCGTGCCTCCGGCACCGCCCGCACCAGCGGATCCGTCTGCCCGGGAAGGAACAGCCGTGCCTTCTGACTCCCACTGGCCCCGCTTCCATCGGGCCCACCAGGTCCGCCAAGCCCTCGACGCCTGGTCCCGTCGGGGCTTCCTCGCCATCTCCGCCGCCGGTGCCATGGGATTCAGCCCCGCGCGGGACGCGGACCCCTTTGCGGCCCTCCGCCTGCGCTGGCGGGAGCTCATGCTCGGGAGCGGCTACGACGCCTCCGCCGAGCCCTACGCCGCGGTGCTGCGCCGCACCGGCGAACTCGCACGCACGCACCGTGCCACCATGAGACCCGCCCCCGCCTCCCTGTGGCCCGACGCGCCCTTCGACCCGCCCGCCGGCATCACCCAGAGCTACGCCCGCCTGCACGTCATGGCCCAGGCGTACACCCAGCCCGGCACCGGCCTCACCGGCGACACCGGTCTCGCCGCCGATGTCCTCGCCGGGCTCGACCACCTCCACGACCGCGTCTACCACCCCGGCACCACCCCCTACGGCAACTGGTGGGAGTGGCAGATCGGCAGCCCCCGGCTGCTCCTCGACACCCTCACCCTGCTCCACGACGAGGCCGGACCCGCCCGGCGCGCCCGCCACCTCGACGCCGTCGGCCACTTCGTCCCCGACACCGTGCTCCGCGACTACACCGGCACCAGCACCGGCGCCAACCGCGTCGACCTGTGCCGCGTCGTCGCCCTGCGCGGCGTCCTCGGCGCGGACCCGGCGAGAACCGCCCTGGCCCGCGACGCCCTCTCGCCGGTCTTCCCGCACGTCACCCGGGGCGACGGCCTCTACGCCGACGGCTCGTTCGTCCAGCACACCTGGGTCGCGTACTCCGGTACGTACGGACAGGTGCTGCTCGACGGACTCGGCCGGCTCTTCGCCCTGCTGCGCGGCTCCGGCTGGGACGTCACCGACCCCGCCCGGCAGCTCATCCACGACAGTGTCGAGAACGCCTACGCGCCGCTGATCCACAACGGCCTGGTGATGGACAGCGTCTCCGGACGGGCCATCAGCCGCGGCCTGCAGCGCGCCGACCCCCGCCGGCTGCCGCAGAGCGACCACCAGCGCGGCCACGCGCTCATCGCCGCCGTCGCCCTGCTCGGCGAGGGCGCGAGCGCCGCCGAGCGGACCCGCTGGCACGCCCTGATCAAAGGGTGGGCCGAACGGGACACCGGCACCCCGCTGCGCACCGACCCGCAGTTCGGCGTCGCCGAACTCGCCCGCGTCGCCGCCGTCCTCGACGCGCCCGCCCCCGCCGCCCCCGCACCCGCCGGCCACCGGCTGTTCGCCGCCATGGACCGCGCCGTGCACCGCCGCCCCGGCTGGGTCGCCAACATCTCCATGGCCTCGGACCGCATCGCCCACTACGAGAACGGCAACGGCGAGAACCCGCGCGGCTGGCACACCGGAGCCGGCATGCTCTGCTGGTGGGGCGCCACCACCGGCCAGAACCAGTACGCGGACGACTTCTGGCCCACCGTCGACCCCTACCGGCTGCCCGGCATCACCGTCTCCGCCAAACGGCTCGCCGACAACGAGGGCGGCGGCTGGGGCGAGCCGAAACCCGCCGCGCGCTGGGTCGGCGGCGTCGGCGACGGCGAGTTCGCCATCGTCGGACAGCACCTCCGAGGGCTCGGCTCGACCCTGGAGGCGCGCAAGGCGTGGCTGTGCGCCGACGACGCGGTGGTCTGCCTCGGCGCGGGCATCACCGCCCGCGACGGCACCCCCGTCGAAACCGTCCTCGACACCCGCAACCTCGGTGAGCGCGGCGCACCCCTGCTCACCGTCGACGGCGAACCCCAGCCGCGCGACACCGGCTGGAGCCGGTCCTACGAGCGCGCCCACTGGGTGCACCTCGAAGGACACGGCGGCTACGTCCTCCCCGGCGGCGCCCCCCTGACCGCCTCGCGCGAGACCCGCACCGGCTCCTGGCGGGACATCAACTCCGGCGGCAGCCCCGACCGCCTCACCCGCCGCTACCTCACCCTCGGCCACCTGCACGGCACCGATCCGGCCGACGCCTCCTACGTCCACCTCCTGATGCCCGGCGCCGGCCCGCGCGCCCTCGCCGCCCGCGCCGCGGACCCGCACTGGCTCACGGTCGTCGACAACTCCCGGGACCGCCAAGCCGTTTGCCTGCCCTCGCTCGGCCTGACCGCCGCCGCCTTCTGGGCACCCGGCGCGGCGGGGGAGCTCGCCGTCACGGCGCCCGCCGCCGTACTCATCCGTGTGCGCGGTCGCACCGCGACGCTCCACCTCTCCGAGCCTCCGCGCACCGGCGTACCCCTGGACCTCACCTGGTCCCGTCCAATACGCCGGGTAACCGCACAAGACCCGTCGGTGCGGGTGCTCTCCACAGGTGAGGCCCTGCGGCTCCGGATCGCGCCGGGCACGGCGGGCGCTGCACATCGCTGTAGGGTCACCCTGTGGTGACCAGCGGTGACGTCGCCGCCGGCAAATGGCCGTCAAGCTCCCCAGCCTACGGCTCGGGGCCGAGACTTTTGTGGGGTATTCACAGCGGCCACCCCCGTTCGGGGGTGACCTGCGGGGAGTCGGCTGTGCGCTTCTGTGCCGCCTGCCCACCAAATCGCACATGACGTTGTATGGAACCGACATGAGGTTCGGGCGGCCCCGCCACGTACCGTCTATGCATGAGCAATCTCGAAGGTGCGCCCGTTGAGGCGAGTGACGTCCGTGGGCGCGTCGCCGAGCTGCACGCCATCCGCGAGCAGGTTCGGCGTGGTCCGAGCGAGCGGGCGACCCAGGCCCAGAAGGCCAAGGGCAAGCTGACGGCCCGGGAGCGGATCGCCCTGCTCCTTGACGAGGGCTCGTTCTCCGAGGTGGAGCCGCTGCGCCGGCACCGCGCCACCGGTTTCGGTCTGGAGAGCAAGAAGCCCTACACCGACGGTGTGATCACCGGGTGGGGCACGGTCCACGGCCGTACCGTCTTCGTCTACGCCCACGACTTCCGTATCTTCGGCGGCGCGCTGGGCGAGGCCCACGCCACCAAGATCCACAAGATCATGGACATGGCCATCGCGGCCGGTGCCCCGCTGGTCTCCCTCAACGACGGCGCCGGCGCCCGTATCCAGGAAGGCGTCTCCGCCCTCGCCGGTTACGGCGGCATCTTCCAGCGCAACACCAGGGCGTCCGGCGTCATCCCGCAGATCTCCGTCATGCTCGGCCCCTGCGCCGGCGGCGCCGCCTACAGCCCCGCCCTGACCGACTTCGTCTTCATGGTCCGCGAGACCTCCCAGATGTTCATCACCGGCCCCGACGTCGTCCGCGCCGTCACCGGCGAGGAAATCACCCAGAACGGCCTGGGCGGCGCCGACGTGCACGCCGAGACCTCGGGCGTCGCCCACTTCGCCTACGACGACGAGGAGACGTGCCTCGAAGAGGTCCGCTACCTCCTCTCGCTCCTCCCGCAGAACAACCGGGAGAACCCGCCCCGCGTGGCGAGTGAGGACCCGGCCGACCGCACCGGCGAGGCACTCCTCGACCTGGTCCCGGCCGACGGCAACCGCCCGTACGACATGCGCAAGGTCATCGAGGAGCTCGTCGACGACGGCGACTACCTGGAGATCCACGAGCGCTGGGCGACCAACATCATCTGCGCGCTGTCCCGGCTCGACGGCCGGGTCGTCGGCATCGTCGCCAACCAGCCGCAGTCCCTCGCCGGTGTCCTGGACATCGAGGCGAGCGAGAAGGCCGCCCGCTTCATCCAGATGTGCGACGCCTTCAACATCCCGATCATCACCCTTCTGGACGTACCGGGCTTCCTGCCGGGCGTCGACCAGGAGCACGGTGGGATCATCCGGCACGGCGCGAAGCTGCTCTACGCCTACTGCAACGCCACCGTGCCGCGTATCTCGGTCATCCTCCGCAAGGCGTACGGCGGTGCCTACATCGTCATGGACTCGCAGTCCATCGGTGCCGACCTCACGTATGCCTGGCCGACCAACGAGATCGCCGTGATGGGCGCCGAGGGCGCGGCCAATGTGATCTTCCGTAAGCAGATCGCCGAGGCGGACGACCCGGAGGCGATGCGGGCGCGGATGGTCAAGGAGTACAAGGCCGAGCTGATGCACCCGTACTACGCCGCCGAGCGCGGACTGGTGGACGACGTGATCGACCCGGCCGAGACCCGGTCGGTGCTGATCAAGTCGCTGGCCATGCTCGCCACGAAGCATGCCGACCTGCCCTCCCGCAAGCACGGCAACCCGCCCCAGTAAGGGAGAACAGCATGGAGAACACGCTCGTCCGCGTCGAGAAGGGCACCGCCGACGCCGAGGAGGTGGCCGCCGTCACCGCGGTCCTCCTCGCCCGCGCCGCGGCCGCCGGCACCCACTCGGCCCCGCCCCGCCCCCGCCGCTCCGCCGCCGCCTGGCGCCGCCTGGAGCGCACGCCGGGCTTCCGGGCGCCGCACAGCTGGCAGGGCTGACGACTCTCCGGCAGGGGGTCCGGGGGTTGCCCCCGGGTTGGCACAGTCGGGTGCCGCACAGCTGGCAGGGCTGACGACTCTCGGGCAGGGGGTCCGGGGGTTGCCCCTGGGTCGGCACAGTCGGGCGCCGCACAGCCGGCAGGGCTGACGGACCCTCGGGCCCGCACCGCGCAAGCGGTCGCCGTACTACGCAGAAGGTCCCCGCACTCCTCGTGAGTGTGGGGACCTTTTTGCGTCGGCACGGCCGACGGCTCACCGCAGGCGCGCCATGAGGGCATGTTCGACCAGCGTGATCAGAGCGCTCTTCGCCTCGCCGCGGTGCCGCGCGTCCGTGATGATGATCGGGGCGTCCGGGCCGATCTGGAGCGCCTCGCGGACCTCCTCCGGCGTGTACGGCTGGTGGCCGTCGAAGCCGTTGAGGGCGATGACGAAGGGCAGGCCGCTGTTCTCGAAGTAGTCGACCGCGGGGAAGCAGTCGGCGAGTCTGCGGGTGTCGACCAGGACGACGGCGCCGATGGCGCCGCGGACCAGGTCGTCCCACATGAACCAGAAGCGGTCCTGCCCCGGCGTACCGAAGAGGTACAGGATCAGGTCCTGGTCCAGGGTGATACGGCCGAAGTCCATGGCCACGGTCGTCGTGGTCTTGTCCGGCGCGTGCGTGAGATCGTCGATCCCGGCCGACGCGGACGTCATCACGGCCTCGGTCCGCAGCGGATTGATCTCCGAGACCGCGCCGACGAACGTGGTCTTGCCCACGCCGAAACCGCCCGCCACCACGATCTTCGCGGAGGTGGTGGAGCGGGCTGCCTCGCCGCTAGAGGTTCCGAAGTCCACTGAGCACCCTTTCGAGCAGTGTCACGTCAGGCTGGCCGCCGGCGGACTCGTCGCCGCCGGGCTGATGGATGGCGACGAGCCCGGCCTCCGCCAAGTCGGCGACGAGGATTCGGGCGACGCCGAGGGGGATGGAGAGAAGTGCCGAGATCTCGGCGACCGACTTGATCTCACGGCACAGATGACAGATGCGCTGGTGCTCCGGCAACTGACCGTGAAGCTGGGACGGCTGGGCCGTGGTGTGCACCAGCGCCTCGATGGCGAGCTGGTACCGCGGCCGGGTACGGCCACCGGTCATCGCATAGGGACGGACCAGCGGATTGTGCTTGCCCCCGGACCGGCCTCCGGCAGGGGAACCCTGCCCGCGCCGGTGCTGCTGGGGCGGCTGCGCCGGGACATGCGGCTGCCGCGGTGGCTCCGCGGGTGCCCGGTGGCTTGGTGCGGAGGGGAAGTTGAAGCGGTTCAACGGCGGTTGAGCCTGCTGATCATTTCCATACGGGTAACCGCCTGGGGGCGTTGCCACGTCTCCTCCTCCAACTTGCTGTCTGCTGCTGGTCGCGCCACCGCACCCTATGGCGCGGTGGCGCGAAACGCACTGCCTCTTTGCTAGTTGAGAAGGCTCCCCTGCAGTTCCGCACGGAGATCGGGCGTCAGCACGCTGCCCGCCCGATCGACCAGGAGAGCCATCTCGTAGCCCACGAGGCCGATGTCGCACTCGGGGTGCGCCAGCACGGCCAGCGAGGATCCGTCGGAGACGGACATGATGAAGAGGAAGCCGCGCTCCATCTCCACCACGGTCTGGTTGACGGCGCCACCCTCGAAGATCCGGGAAGCACCCGCCGTCAGGGAGGTCAGGCCGGAGGCGACCGCCGCCAGCTGGTCGGCGCGGTCCCTCGGGAACCCTTCGGACATCGCCAGAAGGAGTCCGTCGGCGGAGACCACGACGGTGTGGGACACCCCGGGGGTGTTGTCCACGAAACTGGTGATCAACCAGTTCAGGTTCTGCGCCGCCTGGCTCATCGGGCTCACACTAACGCTCCTGATCGTAGGTACCGCCGGGGCCGAAGCCCTGGTCGTGCTGCTCATGCTGCTCGTGCGCTGCGGTGTCGCCGCCCGCGCTGCGCCCCTGCTGGACACCGCGGCGCAGGTTGCTCAACCTGCCGCGGACGTCTTCCGGGGCACGGGAGATCTGGGGGCCACCCTGGGGGGTCTGTGCTGCCGTGCCCTCGACCAGATTCGCCTTGGGCACTCGGCGCGGCAGACCGGAGGGGGTAATCCCGCCGGCTTTCGGCTCACGGAGCCGCTCGGCACGGTGCCAGCGCTCGTCGTTCGTCGATCGCCAGTCGGGCTCGTCGCCCTCCTGCGGCTGCTGTGGGACGTCCTGCTGGGGCTGCTCCGGTTCGCCGGCCCCCGCGGCCTCCTCGACTGTCTCGGACTGCTGCCACTGCTTCGCGCGGCGCGGCAGACCGGACCCGGTCAGCGAGTGGGAGCCGCTCGAAGAGGGGCCCGGACGGTCGAACTCTACGCGGTCCGGCTGCGCCGTGTCAGCGGACGGCCGGGATTCCGAATCCGCTCCGTAACCCTGCTGGGTGGTGTCCTGGTACGGACCAGAGTCCCGCCAGCTCGCCTGCTGGTCCGGTGCGTTGAAGCCGTCGAACGACTGCCCCTGCTCCGGATAGGCCGGTTCCGCATAGCCCTGCTCCGGGTAACCCGCGTCCGCGTGGCCGTGCTGCTGCTCGTAGGACGGCTGCTCCGGCTGCGGTATCACGTGCTGGCCGGTCTGCTGACCGTTCTGTCCGACCATGCCCGGTCCGGCGTGCTGGCCGGTGTCCTGGTCGGGCCGGCGCTCGTACGGCTGCTGGTCGTAGCGCGGCTGCTCGTACCCCTGCTGCTCGTAGGACTGCTGGGGTATCTCGTCGCGGAACAGCGGACGGTTGTCGGCGTTCTGCTGCTGGGCTTCCAGAGCGGCACGCCGCTCCTCGCGCAGCCGCGAACGGCCGACCGGGTCCAGCTGGGGAGCGCCGGGCGTCTCCTGCCGGGCCTCGTAGCGCGAGTCGTCGAAGCCGAGCTCGGCCGCCGTGCGCAGCCGGGGTATGGGAGCGGCCTGCTGCTCGGGCACCATCCGGGAGACCGTGAAGTCGTCCGGGGCCTGCTCGTCCTCGCCGCCGCCGCCGTGCGTGATCGCGTCCGGCAGCATGACCAGCGAGGTGGTGCCGGCCTGCTCGCCCGAGGGGCGGAGCTGGACGCGGATGCCGTGCCGGGTGGCCAGCCGGCCGACCACGAAGAGGCCCATGCGCTGCGCGATCGCCACGTCCACGCTCGGCGGGTTGGCCAGGCGGTGGTTGATGTCCGCGAAGTCCTCGGCGGTCAGGCCGATGCCCTTGTCGTGGATCTCGACCATCACGCGGCCGTCGGGCAGCCGGGTCGCGGTGACGCGGACCTTGGTGTGCGGGGAGGAGAAGGTGGTGGCGTTCTCCAGCAGCTCTGCGAGGAGGTGCACGAGGTCGGTCACGGCCAGGCCGTGGATCTCGGCGTCGGGGACGCCGGAGAGCTCGATGCGCTCGTACGCCTCCACCTCGGAGGAGGCGGCGCGCAGCACGTCCACCAGCGGAACCGGCTGGTCCCAGCGGCGGCCCGGCTCCTCGCCGGCGAGGACCAGGAGGTTCTCGCCGTTGCGGCGCATACGGGTGGCCAGGTGGTCCAGGCGGAAGAGGCTCTCCAGCTGGTCCGGGTCGGCCTCGTTCTCCTCCAGCTCCGTGATCAGGGTCAGCTGGCCCTCGATCAGGGACTGGTTGCGGCGCGAGAGGTTGGTGAAGATCGCGTTGACGTTGCCCCGCAGCAGCGCCTGCTCGGCGGCGAGCCGGACGGCCTCGCGGTGCACCTGATCGAAGGCGCGGGCGACCTCGCCGATCTCGTCCCGGGTGGTGATCGGGATCGGCTGGATGCGGGTGTCGACGCGACCGGGGTCGGTGCGCGAGAGCTGGTCGACCAGGGCCGGCAGCTTCTGCTCGGCCACGTCGAACGCGGCGCTGCGCAGGTGACGCATGTTGCGGCTCATCGAGCGCGCCATCTTCCCGGCCACGAAGAACGCGACGAGGAGGGCGAAGATCATGATGCCGGAGTTGACGAAGGCGGTCTGCTGGGCGTCGGAGGAGATCGCCTCCGCCTCGCTCACGGCCTTGTCGGCGAGTTCCTTCTCGACGTCGCGGTAGGCGTCGAACTTCGCCGTGGAAGCGGAGAACCATGCCTCCGGGGTGATGCCCGCCAGCTCCAGCTGCTTGGACGTCTTGCCGCTGGCGATGGCCGCGAAGATCTTGTCCTGCTCGGAGATCTTCGCCTTGGTGGCCATGACGTCGTTGAGGCGGCTGATGTCGTCCTCGCCGCCCGCCGCGTCGTACTCGCCGCGGGCGATGTACTCCAGGAAGTTGTACGAGGAGAACGCGGTGACCTGGGCCTCGCGCTCCTTGGGGCTCGTGGCCGGCTTCACCAGCAGGTGCGTGCCGATGGCGCGCTGGAGGGACTCGGCGGCCTTGGCCAGCTGGATCGCGTAGACCATGCGGCCGTAGGAGTTGCTGCCGGTGCCCAGGCCCAGCTCATTGGCGAAGGCCATGAGCGGACGCTGGACGGCGCCGTAGCCGTCCTCGGTCTTCACCGTGTCCAGGGCGGGCGTGTACGCGACCTTGCGCAGCTTCGGCAGCGTCTGCTCCGACTCGCGGAAGAGCTGGAGGCGGCGGCGCAGGCTCGCGGTGTCCGGAGCGCTCTTGACGGCCTTGTCGAAGGCGTCCCGGGCGGCGTCCGTCGTGTCCTGGGCCTTCTTGACGACCGGGTCCTCGCGGTGGTCGTTCAGCATCGGCTCGGCGCTCAGGTCACGCTCGTCGATGACGGCGTGGGCGTAGGTGGCCGCGGCGCGGACCAGCCGCGCGGTGTTGGCGGCGTCCTTCGCCTCGGTCCAGGTGTCGACCGAACCCTTCACGTCGAGCCCGCCGAAGACCAGCGCCACCACGACCGGGATCAAGAGGATCGCGTTCAGCCGGACGGGCACCCGCCAGTTGCGCGGCGAGAACCGTCCGCCGCGGCCGGCGGGCGGTTCGGGTGTTTCGGGCACGTCGGAAGGCGGCACCGCTTCGCGTGACGGCGGGGTGAAGTTGCCCCGCTCGTCCCGCGCCTGCTGTGCGGCGCCCGTCTTTCTGCGCGTCACTCGACCAACAACCTCTCGGCGTCGGCACCTGCGTTGTGTGCCGTTTTTCGAACTGGGCCGTTACTGCTCAGTTCCTGGAATTCCAGCACGTCAGGCGTGCGCAATCCAAACAGTGCGTACGGCTGACGAGCCAAGCGATTTGCCCGACATAAAACGGGCATTAAGAGCGAGCGGCGGCAAATGGCGGGCGGAATGTGCGCACAGCGAAGTCGACCGAACGCGAAGGGTGGTTGCGTCCGGTCGATTCTCTTGTCGAAACGTTATGAACTCTGCGGTGCGCCGTGTTCAATGCCACAACCCATTTGTGATGACTGGCGCCGTGCGCGACGTTATTTCAGGCGGGCCATCAGAGCGTGCTCGACGAGCGTGATCAACGCGCTCTTCGTTTCGCCCCGGTGCCGCGCGTCGGTGGTGATGATCGGCGTATCGGGGCCGATCTGGAGCGCCTCACGGACCTCTTCCGGCCCGTAGGGCTGCTGCCCGTTGAAGCCGTTGAGGGCGATGACGAAGGGCAGGCCGCTGTTCTCGAAGTAGTCGACCGCGGGGAAGCAGTCGGCGAGTCTGCGGGTGTCGACCAGGACGACGGCGCCGATGGCGCCGCGGACCAGGTCGTCCCACATGAACCAGAAGCGGTCCTGACCCGGCGTACCGAAGAGGTAGAGGATCAGATCGTCATCGAGCGTGATGCGGCCGAAATCCATCGCCACGGTCGTCGTGGTCTTGTCCTGAACGTGGCTCAGATCATCGATCCCGGCCGACGCGGACGTCATCACGGCTTCGGTGCGCAGCGGACTGATCTCCGAGACCGCGCCGACGAACGTGGTCTTGCCCACGCCGAAACCGCCCGCCACCACGATCTTCGCGGAGGTGGTGGAACGGCCGGCGCTCCCGCTAGAGCTTCCGAAGTCCACTGAGCACCCTTTCGAGCAGTGTCACATCCGGCGTCCCGCCGGACTCGCCGCCCGGCTGGTGGATCGCCACCATGCCGGCCTCCGCCAGGTCCGCGACGAGGATGCGCGCGACGCCCAACGGCATGTTGAGCAGCGCGGAAACCTCCGCGACCGACTTGACCTCCCGGCACAGGTGGCAGATCCGCTGGTGCTCGGGAAGCAGCCCCTGGAGGTGTGCCGGGTCGGCCGTGGAGCTCACCAGCGCCTCGATGGCGAGCTGGTAGCGCGGCCGGGTACGGCCGCCCGTCATGGCGTACGGGCGGACCAGCGGCTGGTCGGCGCCTTCACTCCCGTACGGCGCGTGATGAGAAGCGCCGTACGGGCCGGGCGAGGCGGGCGGGGTCATGAATCCTCCGGACGGGACAGCAGGATGGCAATAATGCCGTCGAGCGGTGGCCGGTGGGGGGTTTTCGGCCGTACGGTCGGACGGTATTTGCGGTGTGCGTAGGTCAGTTCAGCAGGCTGCCCTGGAGTTCCGCGCGGAGATCGGGCGTCAGCACGGTGCCCGCGCGGTCGACCAGGAGGGCCATCTCGTAGCCCACGAGGCCGATGTCGCACTCGGGGTGTGCCAGCACGGCCAGCGAGGATCCGTCGGAGACGGACATGATGAAGAGGAAGCCGCGCTCCATCTCCACGACGGTCTGGTTGACGGGGCCGCCCTCGAAGATCCGGGAAGCACCCGCCGTCAGGGAGGTCAGGCCGGAGGCGACCGCCGACAACTGGTCGGCGCGGTCGCGCGGGAAGCCTTCGGACATCGCCAGAAGGAGTCCGTCGGCGGAGACCACCACGGTGTGGGACACCCCGGGGGTGTTCGCCACGAAATTGGTGATCAACCAGTTCAGATTCTGGGCCGCCTGGCTCATCGGACTCAACTAACGCTCCTGCTGGTAAGTGGGGCCAAGATTGTGGTTACCGGTGGCCGGGCCGTTGCCCGCCTGACGTCCCTGCTGGATACCCCGGCGGAGATTGGTCAGTCGGCCGCGTACGTCATCGGGCGCACGCGAGACCGCCGGACCGGTCGGATTGCTCTGCTGTTCGGCGGTGCCCTCGACGAGGTTGGCGCGCGGCACGCGCCGCGGCAGACCCGAGGGGGTCTTGCCGCCCGCCGCCGGCTCGCGGATCTGCTCCGCCTTGCGCCGGCGCTCGTCGTTGGGGGACTCCCGCCAGTTGTCCTGCGTGCCCCGCGAGGCCGGTGCGGCCTGCGGGTTCAGCGGGACCTGCGAGTCCTGGAGCGACTGGCGCGGCTCGCGCTGCGGCAGTCGCTGGGAGAAGGCGTCCGGCTGCTCCGGCGCGGACTGGCCCTCGCCGCGGAACCAGTTGGACTCCAGCTCCTCGAAGAGCGGCGTCCGTCCGTCGCCGGCGCCTGCCGGCGGCAGCGGGGCGGGGGTCTGCGGGTTCGCGGGGGCCGGCCGCTGGAACGAGCCGGTCGTGCTGCCCGGCAGCTCGAACTGTCCGGTGCCGTTCTGCGGAGCGCGCCGCCCGCCGTCACCGGCCACGGGCCAGTCGTCGGCCGGGGCCTGGGGAGCCGCGGCGGGCAGCTCGAACTGGCCGGTGTTGCCGGGGCCGTCGGGGCGGGCGTACTCGCCGGACGTGCTGCCGGGCAGCTCGAACTGACCGGTGCTGCCGGGGCCGTCGGGACGCGCGTACTCACCGGACGTGCTGCCCGGCAGCTCGAACTGGCCCGTGTGACCGGGCCCGTCGGGCCGGGCGTACTCGCCGGACGTGCTG